>NZ_JAPNMC010000006.1:0-350624 GCF_026627565.1 Enterobacter cloacae complex sp. 2022EL-00788
AACTTCGTAATGAATTACGTATGTTCACTCAGAGACTTGGTATTCATTTTTCGTCTTGCGACGTTAAGAATCCATGTCACTTTGAGTGCCCACACAGATTGTCTGATAAATTGTTAAAGAGCAGTGCAACGCGGCTTTCGCTCACCGTTGCGAGGTGGCGTATATTACGCTTTCCTCTTTCAGAGTCAACCCGTTATTTCAGGATTTTTTCTCTTCAACCGACCGGGTAGTTTGTGAAGTGATTCACATCCGCCGTGTCGATGGAGGCGCATTATAGGGAGTTCTCCGCAGGCCGCAACCGCTAAATGACAGAAAAATGACTGACTGCTGAATTCCCCAGCAAAACCCCGCCTTATACCCTTTTACGCACAGAGTTATCCACAGCGCTTCGAAAAAGTGAAAATATGCGAGCGTTGCGCAAACGTTTTCGTTAAAATGCTCGCGCCTAACAAGGATGCCCCGTCAGGTGTGTTAGATGAGTTTTTCGCGGGAAAATTCATCTAACGCTCTCTGTAATCGTGAAATCCAGGGGATTTACCATGCAACAACGTCGTCCAGTCCGCCGCGCTCTGCTCAGTGTTTCTGATAAAGCCGGTATCGTCGAATTCGCTCAGGCACTTTCCGCACGTGGTGTGGAGCTGCTTTCTACAGGTGGCACCGCGCGCCTGTTAGCAGATAAAGGTCTGCCGGTAACCGAAGTGTCCGACTACACCGGTTTCCCGGAAATGATGGATGGACGCGTCAAAACCCTGCACCCGAAAGTGCACGGCGGTATTCTTGGCCGTCGCGGTCAGGACGACGGCATTATGGAACAGCATGACATCGCGCCAATCGACATGGTTGTCGTTAACCTCTATCCGTTTGCCCAGACCGTAGCCCGCGAAGGCTGCTCCCTGGAAGATGCGGTTGAGAATATCGACATCGGCGGTCCGACCATGGTGCGCTCTGCCGCCAAGAACCATAAAGATGTGGCCATTGTGGTGAAGAGCAGCGACTACAACACCATTATTAATGAGATGGACGCCAACGAAGGGTCGCTGACCCTGGAAACGCGTTTCGACCTCGCCATCAAAGCCTTCGAACATACCGCCGCGTACGACAGCATGATTGCCAACTACTTCGGTAGCCTGGTGCCGGCTTACCATGGTGAAAGCAAAGATCCTTCCGGCCGCTTCCCGCGCACGCTGAACCTGAACTTCATTAAGAAACAGGATATGCGTTACGGCGAGAACAGCCACCAGCAGGCTGCCTTCTATATAGAAGAAGAGGTAAAAGAAGCTTCTGTCGCAACCGCTCAGCAGGTTCAGGGCAAAGCGCTCTCCTATAACAACATTGCCGACACCGACGCCGCGCTGGAATGCGTGAAGGAATTCAGCGAGCCGGCCTGCGTTATCGTCAAGCACGCCAACCCGTGCGGCGTTGCCGTGAGCACCTCTATCCTTGACGCTTACGATCGCGCCTACAAAACCGACCCGACCTCCGCGTTTGGCGGCATTATCGCCTTCAACCGCGAGCTGGATGCCGAAACCGCACAGGCCATTATCTCCCGCCAATTTGTTGAAGTGATCATCGCGCCGTCCGCATCAAAAGAAGCGCTGAAAATCACCGCTGCGAAACAGAACGTGCGCGTGCTGGTTTGCGGCCAGTGGGCAGCACGCGTGCCGGGCCTGGACTTCAAGCGCGTGAACGGTGGCCTGCTGGTTCAGGATCGCGATCTGGGTATGGTGACAGAAGCCGACCTGCGCGTGGTGACCAAACGCCAGCCGACCGAACAGGAGCTGCGTGACGCGCTGTTCTGCTGGAAGGTGGCGAAGTTCGTGAAATCCAACGCCATTGTCTACGCCAAAGAGAACATGACCATCGGGATAGGTGCAGGCCAGATGAGCCGCGTTTATTCTGCGAAAATTGCCGGTATCAAAGCAGGTGACGAAGGTCTGGAAGTGAAAGGCTCCGCCATGGCCTCTGACGCCTTCTTCCCGTTCCGCGACGGCATCGATGCGGCCGCTGCGGTGGGCATCACCTGCGTGATCCAGCCTGGCGGCTCAATCCGCGACGACGAAGTGATTGCCGCCGCCGACGAACACGGCATCGCGATGATCTTCACCGACATGCGTCACTTCCGCCATTAATTCCCGGAGCAGAAAATGAAAGTATTAGTGATTGGCAACGGCGGGCGCGAGCACGCGCTGGCGTGGAAAGCGGCGCAGTCCCCGCAGGTTGAAACCGTCTTTGTGGCGCCGGGTAACGCCGGTACCGCACTGGAACCCGCGCTGCAGAACGTCGCCATCGGCGTCACCGATATCCCCGCGCTGCTGAGTTTTGCTCAGCGCGAAAACATCGATCTGACTATTGTTGGTCCGGAAGCGCCGCTGGTGATCGGCGTGGTAGATGCCTTCCGCGCCGCTGGCCTGAAAATCTTTGGCCCAACGGAGGGTGCTGCCCAACTGGAGGGTTCGAAAGCCTTTACCAAAGATTTCCTGGCTCGCCATAACATCCCGACGGCGGAATACCAGAACTTCACAGAGGTGGAGCCCGCTCTGGCTTACCTGCGCGAAAAAGGCGCACCGATTGTCATTAAGGCCGACGGCCTGGCCGCCGGGAAAGGCGTGATCGTGGCGATGACGCTCGAAGAAGCCGAAGCCGCCGTTCACGATATGCTGGCCGGCAACGCCTTTGGCGATGCGGGTCACCGCATCGTGATTGAAGAGTTCCTCGACGGCGAAGAGGCGAGCTTTATCGTGATGGTCGACGGCGAGCACGTTCTGCCGATGGCCACCAGCCAGGATCACAAGCGCGTGGGTAATGGCGATACCGGCCCGAATACCGGCGGAATGGGTGCCTACTCCCCTGCTCCGGTGGTCACTGATGAAGTGCATCAGCGCACCATGGATCGCATCATCTGGCCAACCGTGAAAGGGATGGCGGCAGAAGGCAATACCTATACCGGTTTCCTCTATGCGGGCCTGATGATCGACAAGCAGGGCAATCCGAAGGTTATCGAATTCAACTGCCGCTTTGGCGATCCGGAAACGCAGCCGATCATGCTGCGCATGAAATCTGACCTGGTGGATCTGTGCCTGGCGGCCTGCGACGGCAAGCTGGACGAGAAAACCTCAGAGTGGGACGAGCGTGCATCGCTGGGCGTGGTGATTGCTGCGGGTGGATATCCTGGCAACTACAACACCGGGGATGAGATCCACGGCCTGCCGCTGGAAGAAATTGACGGTGCGAAGGTGTTCCACGCCGGTACGACGCTGGCTGACGACGATCGCGTCCTGACCAACGGTGGCCGCGTGCTGTGCGCCACCGCGCTGGGTCACACCGTAGCAGAAGCACAAAAACGCGCCTATGCGCTGATGGCGGATATTCGCTGGAACGGCAGCTTCAGCCGTCAGGATATCGGCTATCGGGCGATTGCGCGGGAGCAGGGCGAGTAATTTCCCCCTCACCCTAACCCTCTCCCCTCAGGGGAGAGGGAAATCAAATCAGAAACTCTTTTCTGTCGGCTGCCAGGTGCAAAAATCTTCGTTCGCCACCAGCAGCAGCTGTGAACCTTCCGGCGCCTCAAGCCACGCCACGCTCACTTCCATCGATGAATGCCGCTGACGGCGCTGAATATGTTCTGTTGCCCAGGATTCAAGGTCAGGCTTTACCGTCTGCCCTTCGCAGGTGGTCACCGTACCATCGGTATGCCAGCGCCCCTGGCGCAGCACCACGCGGCCCTGACGCAGCGCATCGCTGGTCTGGCGGATTTGTTCAGCGCGGTAACGGTAGAGGGCGATCTGATCGCTGGAAAGCTGCTGTTTCTGACCGCTGGCTTCATGCTGCATAAAGCTCAGCTCGCCGTGGTCATCGAAACGCACTTTCACGTGTTCGGGGGTCTTGCTGTAGATGTTCAGCTCAATCAGCGTTAGCGCCTCGCCCTGCCAGCGATATTCTGCGGTCGAGGTATTGCCGCTATGCCACGGGCTGAATGCGGAAAGCAGATGAACTTCATTGCTGGAGTCTTTACGCCAGATCCTTACCGCCCCCTGGTTGTCAGCGTAGCCGCTGGCAGTAAACGGAGGGAGTGAGGCATCGTGGCTACAGGCGGAAAGCAACAGCGCGCCTGCCAGCGCGAGCGCGCCACGCCAGAATGACAAAAGGGGCGTTGCCGCCCCTTCGTTAAAACTGTTCACTGCCACGCGTCTTACTTAACTGCGTCTTTCAGTGCTTTACCAGAAACAAATGCCGGCACGTTAGCTGCGGCGATTTTGATTTCTTTACCGGTCTGCGGGTTGCGGCCAGTACGCTCAGCGCGGTGGTTCACTTTGAAGGTACCGAAACCAACCAGTTGTACAGCATCACCTTCTTTCAGAGACTCAGTAATAGCAGCCAGGGTAGATTCCAGAGCAGCTTTAGCCTGCACTTTAGACAGATCAGCCTTGTCCGCAATTACATCAATCAGTTGAGTCTTGTTCATAAGTTATCCTTTCAATGTGTTTATCGCTTGCTAAGCATCGAGTGCGACGAAAATGCCAAAAAAGCACTCTCCTGCATACACGCACCGATAGCCACTTTTTTTCGCCCCCCAAATGTAGACCAGACGGGGGGCGAAAGGGAAGAGTCGAGGAGTGACAAAACAGGCGTTAAATCACGTTTTGTTGTCTCATTGGTTAAAAATTATACCAATATTGCTCTCGCCGGCCTCGCGCAGGTCCGCGCGCAGCCCTTTGATCAGCTCAATATCACGCTCTTCACACTCTGCCAGCAGGCGGAAAATCTCCCACTGAATGTCCCATTCTTGTTCCACCGCCGGGTTAGCACGCAGCTCTTCGTCGGTCATTTCGCGGCCTTCCTGGGTCATTTCCAGCATCGCGACGGTAGTGATCGATGCCTTACTGACTTCAATGGCGTGTTCCAGGGTTTCACCGCTCAGACGGGAGTGGATTAGCTCGCTCAATGCCACACAGGCATCGATGGCCGGGTAAACACCATACAGGTCGTAATCATCCGCTGCCGGGATCGCCTCCTCCAGCTTTTCGAGCTGAGAGTCAAAATTCACCTTCGCGTCTTTGACCGTCAGCGTCTCCCAGATCAAATCCAGGATACGACGATAAATCTGGCCTTCGCCAAACTCCGTTTGCTTACAGAACGCGGCGTAGTTGGGATACATGCGCTCGCACAGGCAAGCCATAAAAGTCACGTGCTGCCAGCTTTCCAGCTTCTCAAGGCGCAGATGAATCGGGTTTTGTAACATGATGATGTCTCGAATCGAAAATTAGCCGCAGTTTACCTGAATCACGGCTGAATTGCCTGCCATCGAACAAAAGCCGGACGCGAGGAAGCGACGGCATCAGCCCAGCGCGTCGGCTCCGGTAAGCGGTAGCCCTTCATGCAGCGTTGTACCCACGCCAGCGCGCTGTCCATGCTCACACGGTGCCCGGTCGCGATAAACAGCGGATTGCAGCGCGCCTTACTGCGCCAGACCCACGCCAGCTGCTCGCCTTTATGGATAAGCGGCGCCAGCGCGCCCGGTTCAGCAGAGAGCGGCTCAAACGCGCCGCACAGGCGTTTTTTCGCCACGCCAATGGTAGGCACATCCACCAGCAGACCAAAGTGGCTGGCGACGCCCAGGCGGCGCGGGTGCGAAATACCGTGTCCGTCCACAAACAGCAGGTCAGGTTTTTGCGAGAGTTGCTCCCACGCGGCCAGCAGCGCCGGATATTCGCGGAAGGAGAGAAAGCCGGGGATGTAGGGCATTGTGGTGGCGATACGCGCCACCTTGTATTCCACCAGCTCCAGCGAAGGGTATTTCAGCACCACCATCGCCGCCCGCGTGACTTCACCGCCCTGCTCAAACCCGACGTCCGCCCCGCCAATGTACTGCGGGGGATCCTTATCCAGACGATCCTCGCGGATCACTGATGAAGCCAGTTCGATTTGCTGAGCGCGTAGCGACGCGAGATCCATACCTACTCCTTACCTGTGATACTGGGCTGAAAGCCGATGCACCGCCTCCACAAATACGCCCGCGTGTTCTGGCGGCACATCCTGATGAATGCCGTGGCCGAGGTTGAAGACGTGGCCTTCACCCTGGCCGAAACCAGACAGTATAGTCGACACTTCCTCTTCAATGCGGGCTGGCTGAGCATAGAGCATGGAGGGATCCATGTTGCCCTGAAGCGCGACTTTGTCGCCCACGCGACGGCGCGCATCCGCGATATCGGTGGTCCAGTCGAGGCCCAGCGCGTCGCAGCCGGTTGCCGCCATGGCTTCCAGCCACTGGCCGCCGCCTTTCGTGAACAGCGTCACCGGCACCCGGCGGCCTTCGTTTTCACGCAGCAGGCCATCGACGATTTTGTGCATGTAATACAGCGAGAACTGCTGATAATCACGCCCGGTCAGCACGCCGCCCCAGGTGTCGAAAATCATCACTGACTGCGCGCCCGCTTTGATCTGCGCGTTGAGATAGAGCGTGACGCTCTTCGCCAGCTTGTCGAGCAGCGTATGCAGCGCCTGCGGCTCGGCGTACATCATCTTTTTAATAACGGTAAAGGCTTTGCTGCTGCCGCCTTCCACCATGTAGGTTGCCAGCGTCCACGGGCTACCGGAGAAGCCAATCAGCGGCACTTCACCTTTCAGCTCGCGGCGAATGGTGCGCACGGCGTTCATCACGTAGCCCAGCTCGCCTTCCGGATCGGGGATCGGCAGCTTATCGACGTCGGCTTTGCTTTTAATCGGAGAGGTGAAGCGCGGACCTTCGCCGGTTTCAAAATAGAGCCCAAGGCCCATCGCGTCCGGAATGGTAAGGATGTCCGAAAAGAGAATGGCGGCATCGAGCGGGAAGCGGCGCAGCGGCTGGAGCGTCACTTCGCAGGCCAGCTCGGCGTTTTTGCACAGCGACATAAAATCGCCCGCCTGCGCGCGCGTGGCTTTATATTCTGGCAGATAGCGTCCCGCCTGGCGCATCATCCACACCGGGGTGACATCAACGGGCTGGCGCAGCAGCGCACGCAGATAACGATCGTTCTTCAGTTCGGTCATTTTGCAGTTCCTTATTGCGTCAGTCCGTCAGTGTAACACTACTCATACTCGGCCCGACACATTGCCACGGTATCTTCTATCAGGCGGCGCGCCACGGTTCCCGGCGGGGGCAGCAGGGGTAAATCGTCGTAGCGATACCAGTTCGCCTCAAGCAGCTCTTTCTGGTCGATAACAATCTCGCCGCTGTCGTAGTCCGCCATAAACGCCGTCATCAGCGACATCGGGAACGGCCACGGCTGGGAGGTCACGTAGCGCAGATTTTTCACCTTAATGCCGCTCTCTTCCATCACCTCCCGCGCCACCGCCTGCTCCAGCGTTTCACCCACCTCGACGAAGCCGGCGAGGACGGTATGAATGCCGTTACGATGACGAGTGTGCTGCGCCAGCAGAATGGAATCGTCACGCCGGATGGCGACGATGATGCACGGTGCGATTTGCGGGTAGTAGCGTTCCCGGCAGTGGCCGCAGAGCATCGCCCACTCGGTTTTGCTCGGGTGCATGGTGTGGCCGCAGTAGCCGCAGAATTTGTGCGAGCGGTAGAACTCCGCCAGCTGCACGCCGCGCCCCGCCAGCTGGAACAGGCCAACATCCAGATCCAGAACCTGGCGAACGGATCCCATATCCTGACGGCGCGCCTGTTGGATCAACCACACGGATTCGCCCTGCCACTCGCCGATCTTCAGCGCGGGTTGCCCCACAAGATCAAACGTTTCCGCCGTACCGTAGGGTAATTCTCCACCGGGCAGCCATAATTTCTGTTCGTGGCTGACGATCCACCAACCCAGATCTGATTTTTCAATAATACGATCCATATCTATTGCACTACCTTCGCTTCACTGACATGTTGTTAGCATTGTGGTTACATTTTGGATAAGTAGATCCCATTCTAAACCTTGTGGAGTCGACCATGTTAAACCAGCTGGAAAGCCTGACTGAGCGCGTTGGAGGAAGTAACAACCTGGTGGATCGCTGGCTACATGTGCGCAAGCATCTACTCGTGGCGTATTACAATCTGGTCGGTCTTAAGCCTGGCAAAGAATCCTTTATGCGGCTGAATGAAAAGGCGCTGGATGACTTTTGTCAGCGCCTGGTCGACTACCTCTCCAACGGCCATTTCAACATTTATGAACGCATTATCCGCGAAATGGAAGGCACAAGCCCGTTTTTAGCCGCAACAAAACTCTATCCACAGCTGGAGGCCAATACCCAGCAGATAATGGAGTACTACGATTCGACGCTCGAAAACGCTATCGATCACGACAATTATCTTGAGTTTCAGCAGGCGCTGTCCGACCTCGGCGAAGCGCTGGAAGAGCGGTTCACGCTGGAAGACAAGCTCATTGCCCTCGTGCTGGATAACAACCTGTTTGTCAGCAGCGACGATAACGTCGTGCGTCCTGCTTGAGTTATTAATCGTTAACGAGTAATTTACAACCAGTCGCCCCTCTGTGGAGGGGGATTTTTCTTGTCGGAGTGCCCAGTGTGAAAGCACGGGCTGAGACCGTTAATTCGGGATCCGCGGAACCTGATCAGGTTAATACCTGCGAAGGGAACAAGAGTCATGCTGCTGTTGTATCGCCCCAGAGGCGATCTTCTCTTGCTTCATCCGTCGTCTGACAAGCCATGTCCTTCACTTTTGGAATGAGCTATGTCTACAACAAAACTGACCCGCCGCGAACAGCGCGAACACGCCCAACGCTTCATCGACACCCTGGAAGGCACCGCTTTCCCGAACTCTAAACGCATCTACATTTCCGGCTCGCAGGCCGATATCCGCGTGCCGATGCGCGAAATCCAGCTTAGCCCGACGCTTATCGGCGGCAGCAAAGAGAACCCGCAGTTTGAAGACAACGAAGCCGTGCCGGTGTACGACACCTCCGGCCCGTACGGCGATCCTTCTGTTGCTATCAACGTGCAGCAGGGTCTGGCAAAGCTGCGACAGCCGTGGATTGACGCGCGTAACGACTGCGAGGAACTGAGCGTGCGCAGCTCAGCGTACACTAACGAGCGCCTGGCCGACGACGGCCTGGACGAGCTGCGCTTCACCGGCCTGCTGACGCCAAAACGCGCCAAAGCGGGCAAATGCGTGACCCAGCTGCACTACGCGCGCCAGGGGATCGTCACGCCGGAGATGGAGTTCATCGCCATTCGCGAAAATATGGGGCGCGAGCGCATCCGCAGCGAAGTCCTGCGCCACCAGCACCCGGGCGAAGGCTTTGGCGCACGCCTGCCGGAGAACATCACGCCGGAGTTTGTGCGTGACGAAGTGGCCGCCGGGCGCGCCATTATCCCCGCCAACATTAACCACCCGGAATCCGAGCCGATGATTATCGGCCGCAACTTCCTGGTGAAGGTCAACGCCAACATCGGCAACTCGGCGGTAACGTCCTCCATCGAAGAAGAGGTGGAAAAGCTGGTCTGGTCAACGCGCTGGGGAGCGGACACGGTGATGGATCTTTCCACCGGCCGCTATATTCACGAAACCCGCGAGTGGATCCTGCGCAACAGCCCGGTGCCGATTGGCACCGTCCCGATTTATCAGGCGCTGGAAAAAGTGAACGGCATTGCGGAAAACCTTACCTGGGAAGCGTTCCGCGATACGCTGCTGGAGCAGGCGGAACAGGGCGTGGACTACTTCACCATCCACGCCGGCGTGCTGCTGCGCTACGTGCCGATGACGGCCAAACGTCTGACCGGCATCGTCTCGCGCGGCGGTTCGATTATGGCGAAGTGGTGCCTGTCCCATCATCAGGAAAACTTCCTCTACGAACATTTCCGCGAGATCTGCGAAATCTGCGCCGCCTATGACGTTTCGCTATCGCTGGGCGACGGCCTGCGTCCGGGCTCCATCCGCGATGCCAACGACGAAGCGCAGTTTGCCGAGCTGCATACGCTGGGCGAGCTGACCAAGATCGCCTGGGAATATGACGTGCAGGTGATGATTGAAGGCCCGGGACACGTGCCGATGCAGATGATCCGCCGCAACATGACCGAAGAGCTGGAGCACTGCCACGAAGCGCCGTTCTACACCCTGGGGCCGCTGACCACCGATATTGCGCCGGGCTATGACCACTTCACTTCAGGGATTGGTGCGGCGATGATCGGCTGGTTCGGCTGCGCCATGCTCTGCTACGTTACGCCGAAAGAGCACCTCGGCCTGCCCAACAAAGAGGACGTAAAGCAGGGGCTGATTACCTACAAAATCGCCGCCCACGCCGCCGACCTGGCGAAAGGCCACCCGGGCGCGCAAATCCGCGACAACGCCATGTCCAAAGCGCGCTTTGAATTCCGCTGGGAAGACCAGTTTAATCTGGCGCTCGATCCCTTCACCGCCCGCGCCTATCACGACGAAACCCTGCCGCAGGAATCCGGCAAAGTGGCCCACTTCTGCTCCATGTGCGGACCAAAATTCTGCTCAATGAAAATCAGCCAGGAGGTGCGCGACTACGCCGCCGCGCAGACCATTGAAGTGGGTATGGCGGACATGTCAGAAACCTTCCGCGCGAAAGGCGGCGAAATCTACCTCAAAAAAGAGGAGGCATAATGTACAAGCCCGATTTCCCCCCCGTCCCCTTCCGCTTAGGGCTTTACCCGGTGGTGGACAGCGTGGCGTGGATTGCCCGTCTGCTTGAGGCAGGCGTGCGCACCATCCAGCTGCGCATCAAGGATAAGCGCGATGAAGAGGTAGAGGCTGACGTGGCCGCCGCCGTTGCGCTGGGGCGTCGCTACGATGCTCGCCTGTTTATTAACGACTACTGGCGGCTTGCCGTTAAGCACGGGGCCTACGGCGTGCATCTGGGTCAGGAAGATCTGGAGACGACCGACCTGCATGCCATCCGCGAAGCCGGCTTGCGTCTTGGCGTTTCCACTCATGACGATATGGAGATTGACGTGGCGCTCGCGGCCCGCCCCTCCTACATCGCCCTCGGCCACGTTTTCCCGACGCAAACCAAACAGATGCCGTCGGCCCCGCAGGGCTTGACGCAGCTGGCGGCACACGTTAAACGCCTCGCCGATTATCCCACCGTCGCCATCGGCGGGATCGGCCTTGAGCGCGCGCCTGCCGTGCTGGAAACCGGCGTCGGCAGCATCGCCGTGGTCAGCGCGATCACCCACGCGGCCGACTGGCAGGCCGCCACCGCGCAGCTTTTACAACTGGCAGGAGCTGGCGATGAGAGATCGTGATTTTATGCGCTACAGCCGCCAGATCCTGCTGGAGGATATCGCCATCGACGGGCAGCAAAAGCTGCTCGCCAGCCGGGTACTGATTGTTGGCCTGGGCGGATTAGGCGCCCCCGCCGCGCTCTATCTGGCCGGCGCGGGCGTGGGCACGCTGGTGCTGGCGGACGACGACGAGGTGCACCTCAGCAACCTGCAGCGGCAAATCCTCTTCACAACGGAAGACGTCAGCCAGCCTAAAGCGCACGTCACGCGCCAGCGGCTGAACCAGCTAAACCCGGACATTGAGCTGGTTGCGCTCCGGACGCGGCTTAGCGGCGAAGATCTGCAGCGCGAAGTTGCCCTTGCCGACGTGGTGCTGGACTGCACCGACAACATGGCGACGCGCCAGGCGATCAACGCCGCCTGCGTGGCCCGGAATACGCCGCTGATCACCGCCAGCGCGGTCGGTTTTGGCGGGCAGATAATGGTGCTTACGCCGCCGTGGGCTCAGGGCTGTTACCGCTGCCTGTGGCCGGACGAGGCTGAACCGGAGCGCAACTGCCGCACGGCAGGTATTCTTGGCCCGGTTGTGGGCGTGATGGGCACGCTGCAGGCGCTGGAGGCCATCAAGCTGCTTAGCGGCATGGAGACGGAACGGAACACGCTGCGGCTGTTCGATGCCCGCTCCGGCGGCTGGCGCCATCTGGCGTTACATCGCGCCAGCCGCTGCCCGGTATGCGGAGGCCGCGATGCGCATTCTGCTTAACGATGAGCCGGTGACGTGTGACGACGGGCTCACCGTTGCCGCACTGCTCGACACGCTGCGCCAGCTAAAGCCGGGAACGGCGCTGGCGCTCAATCAACAGATCCTGCCGCGCGAGCGGTGGGAACACCAGCAGGTCAATGAAGGCGACCAGATCCTGCTGTTTCAGGTTATCGCAGGGGGCTGAGATGCTACGTATTGCCGATAAGGTCTTTGATTCACATCTGTTTACCGGAACCGGGAAGTTTGCCTCTCCGCAGCTGATGGTTGATGCCATCCGTGAAAGCGGCAGCCAGCTGGTGACGCTGGCCATGAAGCGCGTGGACCTGCGCCAGCACAACGATGCCATTCTTGCGCCCTTGCTGGAGGCTGGCGTGACGCTTTTACCGAACACCTCCGGGGCGAAAACGGCCGAGGAGGCGATTTTCGCCGCCCGGCTGGCTCGCGAGGCGCTCGGCACCCGCTGGCTGAAGCTGGAAATTCACCCGGATGCCCGCTGGCTGCTGCCCGACCCGATTGAAACCCTGAAAGCCGCCGAGAAGCTGGTGCAGCAGGGGTTTATCGTGCTGCCCTACTGCGGCGCCGACCCCGTTCTCTGCAAGCGCCTGGAGGAGGTCGGCTGCGCCGCCGTGATGCCGCTGGGCGCGCCCATCGGCTCTAACCAGGGGCTCGAAACCCGCGCGATGCTGGAGATCGTCATTGAGCAGGCTACCGTACCCGTGGTGGTGGACGCGGGAATAGGTGTACCCAGCCACGCCGCGCAGGCGCTGGAGTTAGGGGCCGATGCGGTACTGGTGAATACCGCGATTGCGGTCGCCGACGATCCGGTCATGATGGCGCGCGCGTTCCGTCTGGCCGTGGAGGCTGGCGTGCTGGGGAGAGAGTCCGGCCCCGGCGCGCGCAGCTTTCAGGCGCAGGCCACCAGCCCGCTCACCGGTTTTCTGGAGGCGCTCTGATGGCTACCTTTACCGATCGCTGGCGTGAGCTTGGCTGGGACGATATTGCCCTGCGCATCAACAGCAAAACCGCGGCTGACGTTGAGCGCGCGCTGCATGCCCGCCACCTTACCCGTGATGATCTGATGGCCCTTCTCTCCCCCGCGGCCAGCGCGTATCTCGAGCCAATGGCGCAGCGCGCGCAGCGCCTCACCCGCCAGCGCTTCGGCAACACGGTGAGCTTTTACGTGCCGCTCTATCTCTCTAACCTGTGCGCCAACGACTGTACCTACTGTGGATTCTCCATGAGCAACCGCATTAAGCGTAAAACGCTGGACGAGCATGAGATCGCCCGCGAGTGTGCGGCTATTCGTGAAATGGGGTTTGAGCACCTTCTGCTGGTGACGGGTGAACATCAGAGCAAAGTGGGAATGGACTACTTCCGCCAGCACCTTCCGGCCATTCGTCGGGAATTTTCCTCGTTGCAGATGGAAGTGCAGCCTTTGTCGCAGGAGGAATACGCAGAGCTAAAAACCCTCGGGCTGGACGGCGTTATGGTTTACCAGGAAACCTACCACGAGGCGACGTATGCCCGGCACCACCTGAAGGGGAAGAAACAGGATTTCTTCTTCCGGCTGGAGACGCCGGACAGGCTGGGACGGGCCGGGATCGACAAAATCGGTCTGGGGGCGCTGATTGGGCTTTCCGATAGCTGGCGGGTGGATTGCTACATGGTGGCGGAACATTTGCTGTGGTTGCAGCAACGCTACTGGCAGAGCCGCTATTCCATCTCGTTCCCGCGGCTGCGTCCCTGCGCGGGCGGCATTGAGCCGGCCTCGCTGATGGATGAACGCCAGCTGGTGCAAACCATCTGCGCATTTCGCCTGTTCGCGCCGGAGGTGGAACTGTCGCTCTCCACCCGCGAGTCCCCGGCGTTCCGCGATCGCGCCATCCCGCTGGCCATCAACAACGTCAGCGCTTTTTCCAAAACGCAGCCTGGCGGCTATGCCGACGAGCGTCCGGAGCTGGAGCAGTTTGCGCCTCACGACGGGCGGCGGCCAGAGGCGGTCGCGGAAGCGCTGGCCGCGCAGGGGCTACAGCCCGTGTGGAAAGACTGGGACAGCTGGCTGGGAAGAGCCTCGCATTTGCGCTGAAACAGACTGTAAAAACGCGGAAAGGTTACGAGGCGTCTCGTAGGATTGAAACCGGGCGATTGTTATCCTCAGCCCGGTTTCCTTATGCTTGGCACGTCAGCAACGGATGCTGACCAGGGCGAAAATGCTTCTTCCTCGTTTCGCCCTGCCCCCCGCCTCTTAATCAGAATCTTAACCGATAAAATAAATAGGACGCTTCTTATCTGTTCTTAAGATAAATCATCTCGTCGGTAATCACCTTCTGTATAATTTACTACCAGCAACCGGACAGCGACTATGCTGAGGATAACGACAGACGCAACGCGTCCACCTTCTGGACTGATGTACAACTCATGGCACTCCACAGTAAAAAGCTCTCTTTTACGCGGCCGATTATGGTCAGCTTCGCCGGGATCCTGTTCAGCTTCGTGCTGATCGCCGTGCTGGTAACCCTTTCACAGCGAAAAGATTTTCTCGAGGATTATCATAAAATTAATGGTAATTTCACCCATAACCTGGCGGTGAACTACACCGAGTCTATCCTGCGAGAAAATGACTATATTCTCGGGCGCGCCGCGATGTACTTCGCGCGTAACGACAGAGTGAATCAGACCATTAATATCGATCCGACACACGGCCTGCAGATGTTAATGCATTTACAGAACCTGATGCCGACCGTGTCGTCTATCTCTCTCGCGGACACCGGGGGGCATCATCTGCGCGCGCCGGAAGTGCTGCCTACGGAAAAGAGCCGGTCTTTCGACGCAAAAACCCGTCCATGGTTTATCGGGCAGGCAGAGGCCAGCAACTTCCCCCACTATACCCGCCCCTATCTGGACTATTTCACCGGGCATCCCACCGTCACCCTTTTTAAGCCGGTCATTTCACCCGAAGGCCGCCTCAAGGGCACGCTCGCTTTCCATCTTGATTTGACCTCCATGGGATATACCCTGCGCCAGATGGTAGCGCCGGTGCAGGGTGAGTTTTTTGTCGTTGAGCGCGACGGCGCCGTTGTGCTTCATCCGGACACGGGCGCGCTCTTTAAGCAGTACGTAAGCGAAGCACTGATGGACAAAATGACCAGCGGCGAAGGCCATATTTTCGATCCCAAAAGTAAGGCCTGGTACTACTACTACTCCTTCACCAACCCGGACTGGTTTGTAATTTATCGGGTTTCCGATACCACCCTCACCGTCATTACCCGGCATGAGACCACTATCGTCGGCTGGGGATTTGCGCTGGCGGCCATCATCATCATCCTGTTCGGGCTGTACCTGCGTCACGCCTCACGTTCCGTGCTGATGAACATTATCAACGCCATCAAAACCGGGGACGTCAACCAGGCTCCGCGCCTTGAGGCGATGCTCAGCCATACCATACAGTCGAACAAGGAACGCGAGATGGCGTATGTACGTCAGGCCACGCATGATGCGCTGACGGGCTGTAAAAACCGCCGGGCGTTCGACAGCGATGTGGATGAGCTGCTGAACGCCCATCAGCCGTTCGCCCTGGCGCTGGTCGACATTGATAACTTCAAATCCATCAATGACACCTGGGGCCACCTGAGCGGGGATATCGTGCTGCGCAACGTGGCGCGCGAAGGCATTCAGATCATGCAGCCGCATCACCTCTCCGTTTACCGCTACGGTGGTGAAGAGTTCGCGGTGATTTTCCCTGCCGAGCTGATTCACTCCGCTCACGCACTTCTGGAGGCCTGGCGCACCGCCGTCCAGCAGCGTGCCTGGCGGGAAGAGAACCTGCAGGTGACCTTCAGCGCCGGGCTGGGAGAATGGCATTTCGAACCGCTGGAGCAATTTGTCGGTAGCGTTGATGAAGCGCTTTACCGCGCCAAACAGCAGGGCAAAAACCGTGTTTTAAGCACGTCCAGCCGTTAATTTCCCGCCTGACATTTCGCCCGTTCCGACGGGCCGAACGCACGCCTGTGAAAAATTGTAACCGGTTTCAGGAAAATGCCGATTTCTTTGTGATGCCTGACACACAATCGCGGTAAAGCGGTTGTTGAAGCGGTCTGCACGGGATAATTATCAATAAACACATGTAGATCGAGGCTGACTATGAAGAACATCGTTTTATGCTGTGCAGCGGGAATGTCAACCAGCATGCTGGTTCAACGTATGAAAGATGCCGCGCAGAAAAAAGGAGTCGAAGTAACCATTAAAGCCGTTCCGGTCGCGGAGTTTAAAGACAACATCGCGACGGCTGACATCGTATTACTGGGGCCACAGGTTAAATACGAGCAGGCAAAACTGCAGGCGCAGGCCGATCCGCTGGGCAAGAAGGTCGCGGTGATCGACATGATGGATTACGGCATGATGAAAGGCGATGCCGTACTGGAAAAAGCGCTCAAGCTGCTGGAGTCATAATGGAAGACTTAGAAACCACCATCATGGAATTGCTGGTCAACGCGGGCGCGGCGCGCAGTGCGGCGCTGACGGCGCTGCAGATGGCGCGTAAGGGTGAGTTTGACGAAGCTGAAAAAGCGATGGAAGAATCGCGCGAGTATGTGAAGCATGCGCACACGATCCAGACGCAGCTTATCGGCCTTGACGAAGGGACCGGGAAACTTCCGGTTAACCTGATCACCGTTCACTCGCAGGACCATCTGATGAACGCGATGGTTATTCAGGATCTGGCAGGCGATATGATTGAGCTTTATCGGCGGATCCCGCTGGTAAACTGATAAAAAGCCCGGAGGCTCTTCGCGTTATGGGCCTGAAAAAACACAATAAAAAAACCCGCCGAAGCGGGTTTTTTATTTACGGCATCAACGATTATTCGTTGTCGGAACCGCCCAGACCTGCGTTCAGCAGTTCTGCAAGGCTCGCGGATGCATCTTCGGCAGTAACCTGCGGAGCAGCCGGCAGTTCGCCCGCTGCGCGACGACGCATACGATCCTGGTGGTACGCATAACCGGTACCGGCCGGGATCAGACGACCCACGATAACGTTCTCTTTCAGACCGCGCAGTTCATCACGTTTACCAGCAACAGCCGCTTCGGTCAGGACACGAGTAGTTTCCTGGAACGACGCTGCGGAGATGAAGGACTCGGTTGCCAGAGACGCTTTGGTGATACCCAGCAGATCGCGTGCGAAGGTTGCACCGATTTTGCCATTCGCTTCCAGATCGCGGTTAGCGATCTTAACGCGTGAGTATTCAACCTGCTCGCCTTCCAGGAAGTCGGAGCTGCCCGCGTTTTCGATGGTTGCTTTACGCAGCATCTGACGAACGATAACTTCGATGTGTTTATCGTTAATCTTAACGCCCTGCAGACGGTATACGTCCTGTACTTCGTTAACAATGTAACGAGTAACAGCATGCACACCACGCAGACGCAGGATGTCGTGCGGCGCTTCTGGACCGTCGGAAACCACGTCACCACGTTCCACGCGTTCACCTTCGAACACGTTGAGCTGACGCCACTTAGGAATCATCTCTTCGTACGGCTCGCTGCCATCTACTGGAGTGATAACCAGACGGCGTTTACCTTTGGTCTCTTTACCGAAGGAGATGATACCGCTGATTTCAGCCAGGATTGCAGGCTCTTTCGGACGACGTGCTTCGAACAGGTCCGCAACGCGTGGCAGACCACCGGTGATGTCCTTGGTACCGCCGGATTCCTGAGGAATACGCGCCAGGGTGTCACCAGAGCTGATCTGTACGCCATCTTCCAGCTGTACAATCGCTTTACCCGGCAGGAAGTACTGCGCAGGCATATCGGTACCAGGGATCAGAACGTCGTTACCCTGAGCATCAACGATTTTCAGTGCAGGACGCAGATCTTTACCGCCGGTAGTACGTTCAGCAGAATCCAGAACCACCAGAGAAGACAGACCGGTCAGCTCGTCGGTCTGACGAGTAATGGTCTGGCCGTCAATCATGTCAGTAAAGCGGATGAAACCACTTACTTCGGTGATAACCGGCATGGTGTGTGGATCCCAGTTTGCAACGGTTTCACCGCCGGCAACCTGCTCGCCATCACCTTTCGCCATAACCGCACCGTAAGGCACTTTATAGCTCTCTTTGGTACGACCGAATTCGTCGATCAGCTTCAGCTCGGTGTTACGAGAGGTCACAACCAGCTTGCCTGCAGAGTTAACAACAGACTTCGCGTTGCTGAGCTTGATGCTACCTTTGTTTTTCACCTGGATGCTGGATTCAGCAGCCGCACGAGATGCCGCACCACCGATGTGGAACGTACGCATCGTCAGCTGTGTACCCGGCTCACCGATGGACTGTGCCGCGATAACGCCGATGGCTTCACCTTTGTTGATGATGTGGCCACGCGCCAGGTCACGACCATAGCAGTGTGCACACACGCCAAAGTCGGTGTCACAAGATACAACGGAACGCACCTTCACGGAGTCAACAGAGTTCGCTTCCAGCAGGTCACACCACTGTTCGTGCAGCAGCGTGTTACGTGGAACCAGAATGTCTGCGGTGCCCGGCTTCAGAATGTCTTCCGCGGTCACACGACCCAGTACGCGATCGCGCAGTGGCTCTTTAACATCACCACCCTCGATAACCGGGGTCATGGTGATACCTTCAAGGGTGCCACAGTCGTCTTCGGTTACGACCAGATCCTGCGCAACGTCAACCAGACGACGCGTCAGATAACCGGAGTTCGCCGTTTTCAGTGCGGTATCCGCCAGACCTTTACGCGCACCGTGCGTGGAGATGAAGTACTGGAGTACGTTCAGACCTTCACGGAAGTTCGCGGTGATTGGCGTTTCGATGATGGAGCCATCCGGCTTCGCCATCAGACCACGCATACCTGCCAGCTGACGAATCTGTGCCGCAGAACCACGCGCACCGGAGTCGGCCATCATGTAGATGCTGTTGAAGGAAACCTGCTGCTCTTCTACGCCGTCACGGTTAATCACGGTTTCGGTTTGCAGGTTATCCATCATCGCTTTGGATACACGATCGTTCGCCGCAGCCCAGATATCGATAACTTTGTTATAGCGTTCGCCTGCGGTTACCAGACCAGACTGGAACTGCTCCTGGATCTCAGCAACTTCAGCTTCCGCTTCAGAGATGATCTCGTGTTTCTTCTCAGGGATGACCATGTCATCGATACCAACAGATGCACCTGAACGCGCTGCATAAGCAAAGCCGGTGTACATTGTCTGGTCAGCGAAGATAACGGTCGGTTTCAGACCCAGAATGCGGTAACAGGTGTTCAGCATTTTGGAGATCGCTTTCTTGCCCAGCGCCTGGTTGACGATGGAGAAAGGCAGACCTTTCGGTACGATCATCCACAGAATCGCACGGCCAATGGTCGTGTCTTTCAGGCTGGTTTTCGCAACGAATTCGCCGTTTTCATCTTTTTCGTACTCGGTGATACGCACTTTAACGCGCGCATGCAGAGAGGCCAGGCCAGCGCGATAAATACGCTCAGCTTCTTTAGGGCCAGTCAGCACCATGCCTTCGCCTTTGGCGTTAACACAGTCACGGGTCATGTAGTACAGACCCAATACAACGTCCTGAGAAGGAACGATGATTGGTTCACCGTTCGCTGGAGACAGGATGTTGTTGGTAGACATCATCAGCGCACGCGCTTCGAGCTGGGCTTCCAGCGTCAGCGGTACGTGAACAGCCATCTGGTCACCATCGAAGTCGGCGTTATATGCCGCACAAACCAGCGGGTGCAGCTGGATAGCTTTACCTTCGATCAGTACTGGCTCAAATGCCTGGATACCCAGACGGTGCAGGGTTGGTGCACGGTTCAGCAGTACCGGGTGTTCGCGGATAACTTCGTCCAGGATATCCCAAACGACAGCTTCTTCACGCTCAACCATTTTCTTAGCGGCTTTGATGGTGGTGGCCAGGCCACGCAGTTCCAGCTTGCCGTAGATGAACGGTTTGAACAGCTCCAGTGCCATTTTCTTCGGCAGACCGCACTGATGCAGACGCAGGTATGGACCTACGGTGATTACAGAACGACCGGAGTAGTCAACACGCTTACCGAGCAGGTTCTGACGGAAACGACCCTGTTTACCTTTGATCATGTCGGCCAAAGATTTCAGAGGACGTTTGTTAGAACCGGTGATCGCACGACCGCGACGACCGTTATCCAGCAGGGCATCTACCGCTTCCTGCAGCATACGTTTTTCGTTGCGTACGATGATGTCCGGCGCAGCCAGGTCCAGCAGACGTTTCAGACGGTTGTTACGGTTGATAACGCGACGGTACAGATCGTTCAGATCGGACGTTGCGAAACGACCACCATCCAGCGGAACCAGCGGACGCAGATCTGGCGGCAGAACCGGCAGAACGGTCAGGATCATCCACTCTGGTTTGTTACCAGACTGAACGAACGCTTCCAGCAGTTTGATACGCTTGGTCAGCTTTTTACGCTTGGTTTCGGAGTTGGTTTCGTTCAGCTCTTCGCGCAGAGTTTCACACTCTTGCTCCAGATCCATGCTCTTCAGCAGGGCCTGAATAGCTTCCGCACCCATCTTCGCGTCGAATTCGTCACCGAACTCTTCCAGCGCGTCCAGATACTGTTCTTCGGTCAGAATCTGGTTACGTTCCAGATTCGTCATACCGCCTTCGATAACTACATAAGATTCGAAGTACAGAACACGTTCGATATCACGCAGCGGCATATCCAGCAGCAGGCCGATACGGGACGGCAGGGATTTCAGGAACCAGATGTGAGCAGTTGGAGACGCCAGCTCGATGTGGCCCATACGCTCACGGCGTACTTTGGTCTGGGTCACTTCAACGCCGCACTTCTCACAGATCACACCGCGGTGTTTCAGGCGCTTGTACTTACCGCACAGGCACTCGTAGTCTTTTACTGGCCCGAAAATACGCGCACAGAAAAGGCCGTCACGCTCAGGTTTGAACGTACGGTAGTTGATGGTTTCCGGCTTTTTAACTTCACCAAAAGACCATGAACGGATCATGTCTGGCGAAGCCAGAGCAATTTTGATCGCATCAAACTCTTCGGTTTTAGTCTGCGCTTTCAGAAACTTTAATAAATCTTTCACGGATTTGCTCCCGTCGGAGTTAGCACAATCTGGTGTCGGGGGTTAACCCGACACCAGTGACCTGTTTGAGCGAGAATTACTCGTCTTCCAGTTCGATGTTGATACCCAGCGAACGAATCTCTTTCAACAGTACGTTGAAGGATTCCGGCATGCCTGGTTCCATCTGATGGTTGCCGTCTACGATGTTTTTATACATCTTAGTACGACCGTTCACGTCATCAGACTTAACGGTAAGCATTTCCTGCAGGGTGTATGCTGCGCCGTATGCTTCCAGCGCCCACACTTCCATCTCCCCGAAGCGCTGACCACCGAACTGAGCCTTACCACCCAGCGGCTGCTGAGTAACCAGGCTGTAAGAACCGGTAGAACGAGCGTGCATCTTGTCGTCGACCAGGTGGTTCAGTTTCAGCATGTACATGTAACCTACGGTTACCGGACGCTCGAACTGTTCCCCGGTACGGCCGTCAAACAGCGTAATCTGACCAGACGTTGGCAGACCACCCAGCTGCAGCAGCTCTTTGATTTCAGCTTCTTTTGCACCGTCGAATACCGGCGTTGCAATTGGCATACCTTTGCGCAGGTTCTCTGCCAGACGCAGCACTTCTTCATCGCTGAAGGTGTTCAGGTCGACTTTCTGACGCACGTCGGTACCCAGATCGTAGGCACGCTGGATGAATTCGCGCAGTTTCGCGACTTCCTGCTGCTGTTTCAGCATGGCGTTGATCTTGTCGCCGATACCTTTCGCAGCCATACCCAGGTGGGTTTCCAGAATCTGACCGATGTTCATACGAGACGGTACGCCCAGCGGGTTCAGTACGATATCTACCGGCGTACCGTTAGCATCGTGCGGCATATCTTCGATCGGGTTGATCTTAGAGATAACACCCTTGTTACCGTGACGACCTGCCATCTTATCACCAGGCTGAATCTGACGCTTAACGGCCAGATACACCTTAACAATCTTCAGCACGCCTGGTGCCAGATCGTCGCCCTGAGTGATTTTACGGCGTTTCGCTTCGAGTTTTTTCTCGAACTCGTGTTTCAGTTCGTCATACTGCTCAGCCAGCTGTTCCAGCTGATTTTGTTTCTCTTCGTCGGTCAGGCCCAGTTCCAGCCAGCGATCGCGTGGCAGTTTGTCGAGCTTCTCAGCTTCAACGCCACCGGCAACCAGCACCGCATAGATACGGCTGAACAGACCCGCTTCGAGGATCTGCAGTTCTTCAGACAGGTCTTTCTTAGCCTGCTTGAGCTGCATCTCTTCGATTTCCAGCGCACGCTTATCTTTCTCAACGCCATCACGAGTGAAGACCTGAACGTCGATAACCGTACCGGAAACACCGTTTGGTACGCGCAGAGAAGAGTCTTTAACGTCAGACGCTTTCTCACCGAAGATTGCACGCAGCAGTTTCTCTTCTGGCGTCAGCTGGGTTTCACCTTTCGGCGTTACCTTACCAACCAGAATGTCGCCGCCGGTCACTTCCGCACCGATGTAAACAATACCGGATTCATCCAGTTTGGAGAGCGCAGCTTCACCCACGTTAGGGATGTCAGCGGTGATCTCTTCTGGCCCCAGCTTGGTGTCACGGGACACACATGCCAGTTCCTGAATGTGGATGGTGGTGAAACGATCTTCCTGAACCACACGCTCGGAGACGAGGATGGAGTCTTCGAAGTTGTAACCGTTCCACGGCATGAACGCTACGCGCATGTTCTGACCGAGCGCCAGTTCACCGAGGTCGGTGGACGGACCGTCTGCCAGCACGTCGCCGCGCTCAACTGGCTCACCCAGAGATACGCAAGGCATCTGGTTGATACAGGTGTTCTGGTTAGAACGGGTGTATTTGGTCAGGTTGTAGATGTCAATACCTGCTTCACCCGGATACATCTCGTCTTCGTTAACTTTGATAACGATACGGGATGCGTCAACGTACTGAACGGTACCGCCACGCTTAGCAACTGCAGTAACACCGGAGTCAACGGCAACAGCACGTTCCATACCGGTACCAACCAGCGGCTTATCAGCGCGCAGAGTTGGAACGGCCTGACGTTGCATGTTCGCACCCATCAATGCACGGTTGGCGTCATCGTGTTCCAGGAACGGGATCAGGGACGCACCGACGGAAACCACCTGCTGGGTGGAAACGTCCATGTAGTCAACCTGATCGCGGCTGAACAAGCTGGATTCGCCTTTGCTACGGCAGGTAACCAGATCTTCTACAAAGTGGCCTTCGTCATCCAGGTTGGAGTTCGCCTGAGCGATAACGTAGTTGCCTTCTTCGATAGCAGACAGGTAATGAATTTCGTCGGTAACAACACCGTCAGTCACTTTACGGTACGGCGTCTCAAGGAAACCGTATTCGTTTGTCTGTGCGTACACGGACAGGGAGTTGATCAGACCGATGTTTGGACCTTCAGGCGTTTCGATAGGACATACGCGACCGTAGTGCGTCGGGTGTACGTCTCGAACTTCAAAGCCTGCACGTTCACGGGTCAGACCGCCTGGGCCGAGTGCAGAGATACGACGTTTGTGCGTAATCTCAGACAGCGGGTTGTTCTGGTCCATAAACTGAGACAGCTGGCTGGAACCGAAGAACTCTTTCACTGCTGCAGAGATCGGCTTGGCGTTGATCATATCCTGAGGCATCAGGGTATCCAGATCGCCCAGAGACAGACGCTCTTTCACCGCACGCTCTACACGTACCAGGCCAACGCGGAACTGGTTTTCCGCCATTTCGCCTACGGAACGGATACGACGGTTGCCGAGGTGGTCGATATCATCCACTTCGCCTTTACCGTTACGGATATCGATGAGCTTCTTCATCACTTCAATGATGTCGTCTTTGCTCAGGATACCGGAACCTTCGATTTCGTCGCGCAGCAGAGAACGGTTGAACTTCATACGACCAACCGCGGACAGATCGTAGCGGTCTTCGGAGAAGAACAGGTTCTCAAACAGGCTTTCAGCCGCTTCGCGAGTTGGTGGCTCACCAGGACGCATCATGCGGTAGATTTCTACCAGCGCGCTCAGACGATCGTTGGTTGGATCGACGCGTACAGTCTCAGAGATGTACGGACCGTGGTCCAGATCGTTAGTGAACAGCGTTTCGATACGTTTGTGGCCAGACTGGCTCAGCTTAGCCAGCAGATCCAGGCTCAGCTCCATGTTAGCCGGGCAGATCAGCTCGCCAGTTGATTCATCAACGTAATCTTTCGCGGCTACTTTTCCTGCAATGTACTCAACCGGAACTTCGATGTGTTTGATATCATCTTTTTCCAGCTGGCGGATGTGGCGCGCGGTGATACGGCGACCTTTTTCCACATACACTTTGCCGTCGGCTTCGATGTCGAACGACGCGGTCTCACCACGCAGACGTTCCGGCACCAGCTCCATCTGCAGCTTGTTGTCGCGGATTTCAAAGATCACTTTCTCAAAGAACAGGTCCAGGATCTGCTCAGTGGTATAGTTCAGTGCACGCAGAATGATGGTTGCAGGCAGTTTACGACGACGGTCGATACGGACAAACAGGTTGTCTTTCGGATCGAACTCGAAGTCCAGCCATGAACCACGGTAAGGAATGATGCGTGCGTTATACAGTACTTTACCGGAAGAGTGTGTTTTACCTTTATCGCTGTCGAAGAAGACGCCCGGGCTACGATGCAGCTGGGAAACGATAACACGCTCAGTACCGTTGATAACGAAAGTACCGTTGTCCGTCATGAGTGGAATTTCACCCATGTAGACTTCTTGTTCTTTAATGTCTTTTACGGTGCCTTCCGGCGCTTCGCGCTCGTAGATCACCAGACGCAGTTTTACGCGCAGCGGTGCGGAATAGGTCACGCCACGGATCTGACATTCCTGAACGTCAAACACCGGTTCGCCAAGGCGGTAGCTGACGTACTGCAGCTCGGAATTACCGCTGTAGCTCTGAATCGGGAACACGGAACGGAAGGCTGCTTCCAGGCCGTACTGCCCTTCAGGATCTTGCTCGATAAACTTCTGGAACGAGTCAAGCTGGATAGAAAGGAGATATGGAATGTCCAGAACTTGTGGACGTTTACCAAAATCCTTACGAATACGTTTTTTCTCGGTATAGGAGTAAACCATAGGGTTCCTCAGCTCGCTGACAAGTCGACCCATCTGTCCGACGAAGGGACAGTTTGTGCAACACCATTTTGTGGACCGGAAAATTGAATACTTTCCGCAATACCTGTTGCTATCACGCTTAAACCATTTCATTGCGATTTACACAGAGCGAGCACCCTGTCGCAGTATATTAAGTCGTCGATAGAAACAAGCATTGTCAGGACAACCAGCAGTCAAACAGTGTGAAATGCTGCTGATGCCTTACAGCGCAAAAAGGCTGGTGACTAAAAAGTCACCAGCCATCAGCCTAATGACTTAGGCTGCAACCAGAAAAGTTGGCTTATTTAACTTCAACTTCAGCGCCAGCTTCTTCCAGAGATTTTTTCAGTGCTTCTGCGTCGTCTTTGCTCACGCCTTCTTTCAGCGCAGCTGGAGCAGATTCTACCAGGTCTTTAGCTTCTTTCAGACCCAGGCCAGTTGCGCCACGTACTGCTTTGATTACAGCAACTTTGTTCGCGCCAGCAGCTTTCAGAATTACGTCGAATTCAGTTTTTTCTTCAGCAGCTTCAGCCGGGCCAGCAGCTACAGCTACAGCAGCAGCAGCAGAAACACCGAATTTTTCTTCCATTGCAGAAACCAGCTCTACAACGTCCATTACGGACATAGCTGCTACTGCTTCAATGATTTGATCTTTAGTGATAGACATTTAAATTGTTCCTGAAAATCAGAATAAGTTTATACGTAAGCAAATGCTTTATAAAGATAACTGCGATTAAGCAGCTTCTTTCGCATCGCGTACAGCAGCCAGAGTGCGAACCAGTTTGCCAGCCGCAGCTTCTTTCATGGTTGCCATCAGGCGTGCAATTGCTTCTTCGTAGGTCGGCAGGGTTGCCAGGCGATCGATTTGCGATGCCGGGATCAACTCACCTTCAAAGGCTGCAGCTTTGACCTCAAATTTTGCATTCGCTTTCGCGAACTCTTTGAACAGACGAGCAGCAGCGCCCGGGTGTTCCATAGAGTATGCAATCAGGGTCGGACCAACAAACGTGTCTTTCAGGCACTCGAACTGAGTACCTTCAACTACGCGACGCAGCAGGGTGTTACGAACAACACGCATGTATACGCCAGCTTCACGACCTGCTTTACGCAGTTCAGTCATTTTGTCTACAGTAACGCCACGGGAATCCGCAACTACTGCAGACAGCGCGCCTTTGGCTACTTCGCTGACTTCAGCAACAATCGCTTGTTTGTCTTGAAGATTTAAAGCCATTAGCTTTGCTCCTGGATGTTTGCCGGAACTCATGTTCCGGAACTCACTTCACTCAACCCAACGGGAAGAGCGTCTTAATACGGTGAGCAGAAACAAGCCAGAGTATTTAAAATAATCTTAGCGTTCTGTCACCGTCTACGCAGGGGATTAAGTTTCTTGCGAAACACCTGCGGTCTTCGACGGAGGCCTGGATAGGCCAGGCTCCAACGAACAATTCTTTTAGCCGCTAACTTTTGTTAGCAAACGTGGGGGTAATATTGTAGACAAAATCACCGCCCACGTAAAGGCATTAGTTTGCAGCAGCGCTCAGGCCAGCCTGGTCAACTGCAACACCTGCACCCATGGTGGTGGAGATGCTAACTTTCTTGATGTACACGCCTTTAGCCTGAGTTGGTTTTGCTTTTTTCAGCGCAACCAGCAGAGCTTCCAGGTTTTCTTTCAGTTTGTCAGCGTCAAAGTCCACTTTACCGATGGTGGTGTGGATGATGCCGTTTTTGTCGTTACGATAACGAACCTGACCTGCTTTAGCGTTCTTAACCGCTTCAGCAACGTTAGGCGTTACAGTACCAACTTTCGGGTTTGGCATCAGGCCGCGTGGACCCAGAACCTGGCCCAGCTGGCCAACAACGCGCATTGCATCTGGAGATGCAATAACAACGTCAAAGTTCATTTCGCCTTTCTTGATCTGATCAGCCAGATCTTCCATACCTACCAGTTCAGCGCCAGCAGCTTTAGCAGCTTCAGCGTTTGCACCCTGAGCAAATACAGCTACGCGTACGGAACGGCCAGTACCGTGTGGCAGTACAGTTGCGCCACGAACGTTCTGATCGGATTTACGAGCGTCGATGCCCAGGTTAACGGCAACGTCAACGCTTTCAACGAACTTAGCGGTAGCCAGTTCTTTCAGCAGAGCGATAGCTTCGTTGATGTCGTACTGTTTGGTCGCATCAACTTTGTCACGGATCACGGACATGCGCTTGGTCAGTTTAGCCATTTCTTAGTCCTCCACTACCAGGCCCATGGAACGTGCAGTACCTTCGATGGAGCGAGTCATCGCTTCAATGTCGGAACCAGTCATGTCGGCAGCTTTGGTCTGCGCGATTTCCTGCAGCTGAGCGCGGGAAATTTTACCCACTTTGTCTTTGTTCGGCTTACCGGAACCAGACTTGATACCAGCCGCTTTCTTCAGCAGAACTGCTGCTGGAGGGGTCTTGGTAACGAAAGTGAAAGAACGGTCAGCGTAAACAGTGATAACAACTGGAATTGGCAGACCTTTTTCCATGGATTCAGTTTTCGCGTTGAACGCTTTACAGAATTCCATGATGTTCACACCCTGCTGACCCAGAGCTGGACCAACTGGTGGACTTGGGTTCGCCATACCTGCTGCAACCTGCAGCTTGACGTAGGCTTGTACTTTCTTAGCCATTCTAAAATCCTCTGATTGGGTAATAACGCCTCAGAGAGGCTCCCCGTGAATAAAATTCGTTTTACGGGCCGGAACCCATAAAAACAAAAGGCGCGAAATTGTATTCCAATCTCGCGCCCTGTGCAACGATTAAATCGTCGCTTTTTTGATCGCTGCTTAGGCTTTTTCTACCTGGGCAAAGTCCAGCTCTACCGGGGTCGCACGACCGAAGATAGAAACAGAAACTTTCAGGCGGGACTTCTCGTAGTCCACTTCTTCCACAACGCCATTAAAGTCAGCAAACGGACCGTCATTAACACGAACCATTTCACCCGGTTCAAACAGCGTTTTCGGACGCGGCTTATCACCAACCTGCTGGAGGCGGTTCATAATCGCATCAACTTCTTTGTCGCTGATTGGCGCCGGACGGTCAGACGTGCCGCCGATAAAGCCCATCACGCGCGGTACGCTGCGCACCAGGTGCCAGCTCGCGTCGTTCATAACCATCTGAACCAGCACGTAACCCGGGAAGAATTTACGCTCGCTTTTGCGACGTTGGCCGCCACGGATCTCGACCACTTCTTCGGTCGGAACCATAACTTCGCCAAATAATTCTTCCATGTTGTGTAATTTGATATGCTCACGCAGCGACGTTGCTACGCGGCCTTCAAAACCGGAAAACGCCTGAACGACGTACCAGCGCTTTTTAGGGGCTTCAGACATCTCAGAACCTCAGGCCAGTGATAAAGGATACCAGGCGAACCAGAATACCATCCAGTCCCCACAGGATCAGTGACATTACAGCGGTAACCGCCGCTACAATCAGCGTGGTGTGCAATGTTTCCTGGCGAGTCGGCCAAATGACCTTGCGGACTTCGGTACGCGCTTCGCGGGCAAACGCAACGGTCGCTTTGCCTTTTGTCGTCAACAGCGCGACACCACCCGCTGCAGCAATCAGAATTACCACTGCAAGCGCACGTAGCGGCAGCATCATGTCACGATAAAGATAGTTGCCGACAATCGCCACAATCAGCAGCACGGCTACAACTATCCATTTCATCGCTTCCAGGCCGCGCCCGCTCCCTTGAGCTTCGGTATTCGCACTCATAAACCAACCTGTCAGAAGTATTCTACAAACATTTTCACCCCGCGAGCGCGAGGCAAACCAATCGAAATGCTATTCGCTTTTCGTATTATACGCTCTCTGCAGAGCCTGTCTCAGCAATGATTATGACAAAATTAATCACTGATGAGCCAGGTTCTGATGTGAAAGCGTGCAAAAAGGGCATCAAATGATGCCCTTTTATTGCGCATTGCGTCAAATGTTATCAGCGATTAGCCGAGAACTTTAGCAACAACGCCCGCGCCAACGGTACGGCCGCCTTCACGGATTGCGAAACGCAGACCGTCGTCCATCGCGATTGGGTGGATCAGAGTCACAACCATCTTGATGTTGTCGCCTGGCATTACCATCTCTACGCCTTCTGGCAGTTCGATGGTACCGGTCACGTCAGTTGTACGGAAGTAGAACTGTGGACGGTAGCCTTTGAAGAACGGAGTATGACGGCCGCCTTCGTCTTTGGACAGAATGTACACTTCAGATTCGAACTTGGTGTGTGGCTTGATTGAGCCTGGCTTCGCCAGTACCTGACCACGTTCGATTTCTTCACGTTTGATACCACGCAGCAGAACACCTACGTTCTCACCAGCACGGCCTTCGTCCAGCAGTTTGCGGAACATTTCAACGCCAGTACAGGTAGACTTCGCAGTCTCTTTGATACCAACGATTTCAACTTCTTCACCAACTTTGATGATACCGCGCTCTACGCGACCGGTAACAACGGTACCACGACCGGAGATGGAGAATACGTCTTCGATTGGCAGCAGGAATGGCTTGTCAATCGCACGCTCTGGTTCTGGGATGTAAGAATCCAGGTAGCCAGCCAGTTCGATGATTTTCTCTTCCCACTCTGCTTCGCCTTCCAGCGCTTTCAGCGCGGAACCACGAACGATTGGGGTATCGTCGCCTGGGAAATCGTACTGAGACAGCAGTTCACGAACTTCCATCTCTACCAGTTCCAGCAGCTCTTCGTCATCAACCATGTCGCATTTGTTCAGGAACACGATGATGTAAGGAACGCCTACCTGACGACCCAGCAGGATGTGCTCACGGGTCTGAGGCATTGGGCCGTCAGTCGCAGCAACAACCAGGATCGCGCCGTCCATCTGCGCAGCACCGGTGATCATGTTTTTAACATAGTCGGCGTGGCCTGGGCAGTCTACGTGTGCGTAGTGGCGAGTCGGGGTGTCATACTCAACGTGAGAGGTGTTGATGGTGATACCACGAGCTTTTTCTTCTGGTGCGTTATCGATCTGGTCGAAAGCACGAGCAGCACCGCCGTAGGTTTTAGCCAGTACGGTAGTGATTGCAGCGGTCAGCGTTGTTTTACCATGGTCAACGTGGCCGATAGTACCGACGTTAACGTGCGGTTTTGTACGTTCAAACTTTTCTTTAGACATCGATTGTCCCTCTAAGACACGGATAAATCGGTGATATCACCACATCAACCAGGCGAAAATGCCTGAACTGTTGAATACATTTATATTGAAACAGAGAGAAATGGGAGGGAGAAGTGAAGTGGTGCTGATACCCAGAGTCGAACTGGGGACCTCACCCTTACCAAGGGTGCGCTCTACCAACTGAGCCATATCAGCACGTATTGGAGCGGGCAGCGGGAATCGAACCCGCATCATCAGCTTGGAAGGCTGAGGTAATAGCCATTATACGATGCCCGCATCCTGAAACTCGGCTACCCAGTTCTTTCTGTAACAAAAAAAGAGATTTCTCTCTTTTCTGTTCGAGCTGGTCAATTTTTCCAACCAGCTCTGGCGGCTTTGACGCTGCCAGAAAGTGGTGGTGGGGGAAGGATTCGAACCTTCGAAGTCTGTGACGGCAGATTTACAGTCTGCTCCCTTTGGCCGCTCGGGAACCCCACCGGACTTGATGGTGCCGACTACCGGAATCGAACTGGTGACCTACTGATTACAAGTCAGTTGCTCTACCTACTGAGCTAAGTCGGCATCAAGTAGCGCGCATTCTATGGAGACATGCGCGGTCATGCAACTAAAAAATTGCATAAAACGTTCTTTCGCTCACATTTTATGCGAAACCAGTGCTAACCGCTGTAAATTCATCCACTCGCGGTTAAATATTCAACATGAACCTCTGATTTTGACATGCTATAGCCCTGCGTGATGCCTCCCCGGTTACGCATCGCTTTCCCATATTTTTTCTTATTATTCCTCTCATCTGGTGTTAACCTCCTGCCCATTGTCCAAAATTAACTATGTGATGAGCCCGCACCCGCCGTTCCGTGATGGTTCACAGAAGCATGCTTATGAGCAAAAAAGAGCAAACGTTAATGACGCCATATCTTCAGTTTAACCGTAGCCAGTGGGCAGCCCTGCGTGACTCCGTCCCTATGACACTGACGGAAGGTGAAATCGCACGGCTAAAAGGGATAAACGAAGATCTCTCCCTGGAAGAGGTGGCAGAAATCTATCTCCCCCTCTCTCGCTTGCTTAACTTCTATATCAGCTCCAATTTGCGTCGTCAGGCCGTGCTGGAACAGTTCCTTGGCACCAACGGTCAACGTATTCCTTATATCATCAGCATTGCGGGCAGCGTGGCAGTAGGCAAAAGTACCACCGCGCGCGTGCTACAGGCGCTGCTGAGCCGCTGGCCAGAACACCGCAGCGTTGAGCTGATCACCACCGACGGCTTCCTGCATCCCAACGAGGTGTTAAAAGAACGCGGCTTAATGAAGAAGAAGGGCTTCCCGCTCTCCTATGATATGCACCGCCTGGTGAAGTTTGTCTCTGACTTAAAATCGGGCGTGCCGAACGTTACCGCGCCGGTCTACTCGCATCTGATTTACGACCGCATCCCGGACGGCGACAAAACGGTTGTGCAGCCCGATATCCTGATTCTGGAAGGATTAAACGTCCTGCAAAGCGGGATGGACTATCCTCACGATCCGCATCATGTGTTTGTCTCTGACTTCGTCGATTTCTCTATTTATGTCGATGCGCCGGAGGAACTGCTGCAGCGCTGGTACATCAACCGCTTCCTGAAGTTCCGCGAAGGCGCGTTCACCGACCCGGATTCCTATTTCCACAACTACGCCCAGCTCTCTGAAGAAGAGGCTATCAACGTGGCGACCGGACTGTGGAATGAGATCAACTACGTGAACCTGAAAGAGAACATCCTGCCGACGCGCGAACGCGCCAGCCTGATCCTCACCAAGAGTGAGAAACACGCCGTCGATCAGATTCGTTTACGAAAGTAGACGTCAGGCGAAAAAAAACCGGCTCATCGCCGGTTTTTTTCTTTATGCTTGCGGCTTTTCGCCGTTTTCATCCTGATCGACCGCGAAGCAGGCCACCAGTTGACCGCCGTAATCCTTCAGCTGTGGCTGCAGCTGCGTGCACGGGCCAAAGCGGCGACGGCAGCGGGCGTTGAAGGCACATCCCGGCGGCGGATTCAGCGGGCTTGGCAGCTCGCCGGTCAGCTTGATGCGTTCACGACGGTCGTCCGGGTTCAGTCTCGGCGTCGCCGACAGTAGCGCCTGCGTATAGGGATGACGCGGGTTAGTAAAGATCTGGTCTTTAGTCCCCTTCTCCACGCAGCGTCCCAGATACATCACCATTACCTCGTCGGCAATGTGCTCGACGACGGAGAGGTCATGGGAAATGAAAACGTACGACAGCCCAAGATCCTGCTGTAAATCCATCATCAGGTTAAGCACCTGCGCGCGAACGGAGACGTCGAGCGCCGAAACCGGCTCATCGGCAATCACCACGTCCGGGTCAAGCATCAGACCACGGGCGATGGCAATACGCTGACGCTGACCGCCAGAGAACATATGCGGGTAGCGATCGTAATGCTCGGTTTTAAGCCCCACTTTCGCCATCATTGCCAGCGCTTTTTCGCGGCGCTGCGCTTTGCTCAGATTGCTGTTAATCAGCAGCGGTTCTTCCAGAATTTGCCCGACCTTCTTCCGCGGGTTCAGCGAACCGTACGGGTTCTGGAACACAATCTGGATTTTCTGACGACGCAGCTTCTGCGCCTGCGGATCGTGCTTGAGCAGATCCTGCCCCTGATAGTAAAGCTCGCCGCCGGTTGGCGTTTCAATCATCGTCAGCAGACGGCCCAGCGTGGATTTCCCACAGCCAGACTCCCCAACCACCGCCAGCGTTTTACCGCGTTCGAGGCTGAAGGAGACGCCGTCCAGCGCTTTCACCAGGCGCTCAGGGGCAAAAATGCCCTTCTTCACCGGGTAGTGTTTTTTCAGGTCGATAGCCTGCAACAGCGGCTGTTGCGTGGTGGCCTGTTGCGTACTCATAATGTTGGCCTCCCGGCATCATCGAGTGGGTAGTGGCATTTTGACTGTCGACCGTCGGCCAGCAGATTCAGCTCTGGCTCCTCAGCGCGGCATTTGTCCGTCGCGTACGGGCAGCGCGGGTTAAGCAGACAGCCCTGCGGACGGTCGTATTTACCCGGAACCACACCCGGCAGCGACGCCAGACGCGCTTTGTCCTGGGCAAACTCCGGCAGCGCACGCAGCAGCGCCTGCGTATACGGATGACGCGGCGCGCGGAAGATATCGTGCGAACTTCCGGTCTCCACCACCTGGCCCGCGTACATCACGATGATCTTGTGCGCCGCTTCCGCCACCAGCGCCAGATCGTGCGTAATCAGCACCAGCGCCATGTTCTCTTTCTGCTGCAGCTCCAGCAGCAGCTCGATGATTTGCGCCTGGATGGTAACGTCCAGCGCGGTTGTCGGTTCATCGGCTATCAACAGCTTTGGCCGACAGGCGATCGCCATGGCGATCATCACGCGCTGGCTCATCCCGCCTGAAAGCTGATGCGGGTAAACGTCCAGGCGTGACGCCGGATCGGGGATCCCCACCTGCGTCAGCAGATCGATAGCACGCTGGCGGCGGGTTTTCTTATTACCGCCCTGATGCACCTTAATCGCTTCCATAATCTGGAAGCCAACGGTGTAGCACGGGTTCAGGCTGGTCATGGGGTCCTGGAAGATCATTGCCACTTCTGCGCCCACCAGCTGGCGGCGCTGTTTCTCGGAAATGCGCTTCAGATCCTGGCCGTTAAACTCCAGGCTTTCCGCCATCACGCGGCCGGGGTAGTCAATCAGCCCCATGATTGCCAGCGAGCTGACGGATTTACCGGAACCTGACTCTCCAACGATACCGACCACTTCACCCTGATTTACGCTGTAGCTGATTCGGTCCACGGCGCGAAACGGTGTGCCTTCGTCGCCGAAGTGCACGGATAATTTATCTACATTTAATAACGCCATCTCGTGCCTCTTACTGCTTCAGTTTGGGATCAAGTGCATCACGCAGGCCATCACCCATCAGGTTAAATGCCAGCACCGTCAGCAGAATCGCCAGACCCGGGAAGGTGACGACCCACCAGGCGCTTTGCGCGAACTGCAACACGTCGGAGAGCATGGTGCCCCACTCCGGCGTTGGCGGCTGCGCACCCATGCCAAGGAAGCCAAGAGCGGCCATATCGAGAATGGCGTTAGAGAAACCGAGCGACGCCTGAACGATCAGCGGCGCAAGGCAGTTCGGGAAGATATTGATAAACATCTGGCGCATCGCACCGGCACCCGCCACCCGGGACGCGGTGACGTAATCGCGGTTCACTTCCACCAGCACCGCCGCACGGGTTAAACGCACGTAGTGCGGTAGCGCAACAAACGTAAGCGCAAGCGCGGCGTTACCAATCGACGGACCGAAGACCGCCACCAGCACCAGCGCCAGCAGCAGGCTTGGCAGTGCCAGCATAATATCGACGACGCGCATAATGATGTTATCAACGATGCCGCCGAAGTAGCCCGCCACCAGGCCGAGCACGACGCCCATGACCAGCGACAGCACCACGACAAGACAGCCAACCAGCAGCGACAGACGCGCGCCGTACATCAGGCGCGACAGGACATCGCGGCCCACGTCATCGGTGCCCAGCAGGTGGGCAAAGCTGCCCCCGTCCTGCCAGACCGGCGGCACAAGCAGCGCATCGCGGAACTGATCCGCCGGGTTATACGGTGCGAGGAAGTTCGCAAATACCGCAATCAGGATCATGATGGAAACATACGCCAGCCCGACAACCGCGCCTTTGTTGCGCTTGAAGTAGTGCCAGAACTCCTGCATCGGCGTCATAGGTACCGGTGCAGTGACCACGTTATTTTGAGTTACTTGTGACATGATGGCCCCTTACTTCTTATGACGAATACGCGGGTTCACCACGCCGTACAGCAAATCGACCAGCAGGTTGACGAGGATAATCATCGTCGCGACCAGCAGCACACCGCCCTGCACCACCGGATAGTCACGGCGTTGCAGCGCATCAATCAGCCAGCGTCCGAGGCCCGGCCAGGAGAAGATGGTTTCGGTCAGGATCGCCCCCGCCAGCAGCGTGCCCACCTGCAGGCCGATAACGGTGACAACCGGCAGCATGGCGTTACGCAGGGCATGAATGATGATAACGCGCATACGGGTCAGGCCCTTGGCGCGGGCGGTACGAATATAATCTTCGCCCAGCACTTCCAGCATGGAAGAACGGGTCATACGCACGATTACCGCCAGGGGTATGGTGCCCAGCACCATCGCAGGCAGGATCATGTGCGCAACCGCATCAATGAAGTTGCCCTCTTCGCCCCAGATCGCCGTATCAATCAGCATAAAGCCGGTCAGCGGGTTGGTGTCGTCAAGGAAGACCATATCGCTGACGCGACCGGAGACCGGCGTCAGGTTCCACTGCACCGATACCAGCATGATCAGCATCATGCCCCACCAGAAGATAGGCATGGAGTAGCCGGTCAGGGCCAGGCCAACGGCAGTGTGGTCGAAAATAGAGCCACGCTTAACGGCAGCCAGTACGCCAACGGGAATACCCACCGCGGTCGCAAAGATCATGGCGCAGATACCCAGCTCCAGCGTCGCTTTAAAACGCGGCACGAACTCGTCCCACACCGGGAGACGGCTTTTTAGTGAAATCCCTAAATCGCCGTGCAATACGCCCCAGATATAGTGGAGGTACTGCTGCCACATCGGCTTATCAAGGCCGAGTTCAGCCAGCAGTTGCGCATGACGTTCAGGGGAGATACCACGCTCGCCCGCCATAATCATCACCGGGTCACCCGGGATCATATGGACGAAGGCAAAAGTGAGAAGGGTGATACCGATAAACGTCGGGATAACAAGTCCCAGACGTCGGAGGATGAACTGCAACATAACCCGGATTCTCTCTGATGACGCACGCCCAGTGGCGCGACGTCTGTATTGCTCACAAATGTAAATTCCCTCTCCCATCGGGCGAGGGTCAGGGTGAGGGCAAACATGCGCGACCCTCACCCCTGCCCTCTCCTGAAGGGAGAGGGAGAACACCCTACTTATTATTCGATTGATACGTTTTCGAAGTGATGTTTGCCCAGCGGATCAACCACGTAGCCCTTCACTTCTTTACGCACCGGCTCGTACACGGTGGAGTGAGCAACAATCAGCGCCGGAGCCTGGTCGTGCATGACAACCTGCGCCTGCTTGTACAGTTCAATACGTTTGTTGTGATCGTCGGTCGCACGCGCCGGCTGGATCAGGTCTTCAAACGGCTTGTAGCACCAGCGAGAGTAGTTAGAGCCGTCTTTCGCTGCCGCACAGCTGAACAGGGTAGCGAAGAAGTTATCCGGATCCCCATTGTCGCCGGTCCAGCCCATCATTACCGCCTGGTGTTCACCCGCTTTGGCGCGCTTCAGGTACTCGCCCCACTCGTAGGTCACGATCTTGGCCTGAACGCCAATCTTCGCCCAGTCAGCCTGGACCATTTCCGCCATACGGCGTGCGTTCGGGTTGTAAGGACGCTGTACCGGCATTGCCCACAGCTCAACGGTGAAGCCTTTGTCCTGACCCGCTTCCTTCAGCAGCGCTTTCGCTTTCTCAGGATCGTAGGTGTAGTCCTTGATGTCGTCGTTATAGCCCCACATGGTTGGTGGGATCAGGTTCTTGGCCGCAACGCCCGCGCCCTGGTATACGGCTTTGATGATCGCTTCTTTGTTCACCGCGTAGGTCAGCGCCTGACGCACCTTCACGTCGTCGAACGGTTTCTTCTCGGTGTTAAAGGAGAGATAGCCCACGTTCAGGCCCGCCTGCTCCATCAGGTTGATATTTTTGTCCTGCTTCATGCGAGCAATGTCAGCCGGGTTTGGATACGGCATCACCTGGCATTCATTTTTTTGCAGTTTTGCGTAACGCACGGATGCGTCAGGCGTGATGGAGAAGACCAGACGGTCGATCTGCGGCTTGGTGCCCCAGTAGCCCGGGAAGGCTTTATACAGGATACGGGAATCTTTCTGGTACTGAAGCAGCTGGAACGGGCCGGTACCGATTGGGTTCAGGTCCACTTTTTCCGGCGTGCCGGCTTTCAGCATGTTGTCCGCGTACTCTTTAGAGAGAATAGAGGCGAAGTCCATAGCCAGGTCAGCCAGGAATGGCGCTTCCGGACGCGTCAGCACGAACTGAACGGTTTTATCGTCCACTTTTTTCACTTCAGCGATCAGGTCCGGCAGGCCCATCCCTTCGAAGTATTCATAGCTGCCGCCAGACACTTTATGGTACGGGTTCTGCGCGTTTTTCTGACGGTCGAAGGAGAACACAACGTCGTCGGCGTTAAGGTCGCGCGTTGGTTTGAATTCTTTGCTGTCCTGCCACTTCACGCCCTGACGCAGGTGGAAGGTATAGGTTTTACCGTCTTCGCTGATATCCCACTTTTCAGCCAGGCCAGGAATCACTTCCGTGGTGCCGGTTTTAAATTCAACCAGACGGTTATAGATCGGTACAGAGCTTGCGTCGTAAGTCGTACCAGAGGTAAAGAGCTGTGGGTTAAAACCTTCCGGAGAGCCCTCAGAACAGTAAACCAGGGTTTTGGCCTGTACGCTTGCTGCGACGGTCATGGCCACCAGGCTCAGACCAAGCTTCAGCATCCCTGACTTCTTCAAGGAAATACTCATTATTGTGCTCCAATGTGATGTTTTGCTTTGTTGTGTTACGCCGCCTGACCTTTATTTATTTTTTACCCGGTCCGGTCGGTGATGCCCGAAGGCGTTAAAAGGGATAGAGAATCCTTTCAGAAGAGCGTTTGAGTTGCAGCGCAGATCCTCCCTGATATGCCCCTCGTGCCCTACAATCTGTCAACAGAATGTGAAAACGTCAATACAGGTGGCGGGGATTTACGTGGAGTGTGAGAAACCGCAAACAAAGATTAAAAAAACTCTGAAAGCCAGTTTTCAGCAGAGAAATTTATGCTACTCACCATGATGCAGCACAACTATCTTCATATTTCGCAACACACAGTGATTAAGTTTTATTCAGAATGGGTAAATTTTCTTACAGAATGGTGATTATCTGAGCACTAAATACCGCGAACGTTAAAACGCACAGCGAAAAATGCTAAGGTTATCCATAAGCAACGCGAAAAAAGATCAAACTATATATAAAAAAATACAATGGATTATGTCACAAAACCATGAGCAGACAGGGAGAAGCAGGGCTAGGGGGTATTTTAATAAATGGCATGGGATAAGGCGTTAATGCAAAAAGGGCTAACCTTGCGGTTAGCCCTTTTTAGAATGTGGTCGGCGAGAGAGGATTCGAACCTCCGACCCACTGGTCCCAAACCAGTTGCGCTACCAAGCTGCGCTACTCGCCGAATGCGGAGCGCATCTTACTGCTGAGGTGCGCTCCCCGTCAATCCCTTATTTTCAAAAAGCCATTCAACTGGCGATATTCTCGCCAGAGCAGCTACTGCGCGGCTTTTGTGGTGTTATCAGGGAGTTTACACCAGTTATTATTTTCGTTAATCCCGCCGTCTGGCGAGGTATAGCCGAGACAGCCCATAATGGTGTCGTACAGCTCAACGTGACGGCGCGGCACCTTAATCTCTGCCTGCTGTTTCAGATGGGCAAACATTTTGGCTTTGTCAGGGTTTTCCAGATACTTATCCGACATCCACATAATCATCGGTACCCGGAACTGCTCCGGCGGCGCCAGCTTACGCGGCGTACCGTGTAAATGCTCTTTCTCGTTGATGGACTCGCCGTGGTCAGCCGCGTAGATAACGATCGCTTTCTTATCGCGCAGCTGATCTATTACCCTGCTGAGGAAAGTATCCACATACAGCACCGTGTTATCGAAAGCATTTACCAGCTCTTCCTTACTACAGCTGGCATTAATGCTGACACACTCCGGCTGCCACTTCGCATAATCTCGCGTGTAACGCTGGTAATAGCTGTAATGTGATCCTTTGGTATGCAGGATAATCAAATGCTTACCTTTAGGATGACTTTTCAAAGACTGTGACATCTCCTCGAGCAACAGCATATCATCGACGCTCTTTCCACGGTTACGCGGCTCGGCGCCAATCTGTTCGCGGTAGGCGATATTGTCCGCCATGGTGTTGGTGTAGAACCACATCTCGCTTTGCATGGCGAACAGGTCCGAGCTAAAGCCAAGCTGCTTCAGCACAGCAAACACGTTTTGCTCTTTGAGGGTACGCTGCGGGTTTTCGCTCGCACCGCCCTCACGCACAAACATACAGCGCAGCGAGAGCTTCGTGGCGGTATCGCAGGAGTAGCCGCGGTAAGCCACCAGATTCTTTTCCTGCGCCAGCTTCGGCGTGGTGTCGCGGTCATAACCGAGAATGCCCATATGATCCCAGCGCGTCGTTTCGCCGATTACAAAGACCACATACGTATCATCCAGCCCGTCTGCCGGGGCCTGGTAGGTGAATTTTTTGGTCGGGTTGATCAGCGATTTCACATCACTGGACTCGTCCGCCTGCGCCCATGCATACAGGCCTAGCGCCGACAGCCAGTTAGAGGGCAGATACGAGTTGGCGACCACGCCGCCGTAGCTTGGCATATCCACGCCCGTGGCTTTTTCGACATTTCTTTGCTGTTTTTCCATCAGGCGAATCGGTGCCCACACCAGCAGCCCCGCCAGCAGAACAACGACGACGTTGCGGATACGCTGTCCCCGGGTACGCAGCTGGCGTAACAGGGTATAGCGGCAGGTATTACTCCAGATAAAGAAAAGCGGCACCAGGCAGGTCAGAATTGTCCACATGATGAACCCTTGTCCCACCACCTCTTTCGAGAGGTCGATGTCCGTGGTCATCACCGAGGCGACAATACCGTAGCCAATAACTACGTTCATGAAGGTCATGTAATAGCTGGCGGCGGCGGAGATAATCACCACCAGCGAGGCCAGAATTTGCCAGGTACGGCGGCCAAAGAGCGAGAGCAGGCGTAACAGGAAGAATGTCGCGAGGACGGAACCGAACACTTCAATTACGGCAAAAATTCCATTTCTTACGGTGAGGTGCTCGAAGTAACCTTCCACTCTTCTGAACAGCACCGCGCCATTCAGAAATAATCCGATATAGACAGCCAGCATCAAACACAATCTTTGCTGGGTAAGAGACCTAATATATTTCATGCAAACAACCCTGGGGGAAGGGGTATATAGACCCGCCGAATCTCATTGAGAAAGCTGACAGAGTAAGTAGATGCGAGAGAAACCGTTATCAGAAACGTCTACAAGCGCGATAAGTAGACCACAGCGGGAAAGAAAAGTGGCAGCAGAGAATGTGATCGTTGAAGATTTTTACAAAATAACAAGTCCGGAAGCGATGCTGAGATAAAAAAAGAGGCCCTGCGGCCTCTTTTTATCGAATCATGCATGCGCTTCTTTATACGCTTCACGCTGCGGCTGACGAATCGTCGTGGAGAGCGCGAGGGAAATAATCAGCAAGGCAAATATCACGCAGAAGGTCACGTAGAAGCCACCAAACAGCGAGGCAATCAGCGAACCGCAAATACTGCCGATACCAAAGCCGAGATAAATCACGCCGTAGTTTTTTGCCAGGTTATTCAGGCCAAAGAACTCGCTCACCAGCGACGGGAAGACGGTAATGGTGCCGCCAAAGTTAAAGGCCACGCACGCGATTGCCGCAAAGAATGTCGCCTCGTTCAGCGGCGCGAACAGCAGCGCCGCCATGCCCACCAGCGAGATAACCTGCCCCAGCGTAATCACGCGGATACGGGCGATTTTGTCAGACAGAATACCCAGCACCAGGCGACCAGAGAGGTTAGCGATGGAGATCACCGTCACCGCATTCGCCGCCGTCGCTGCATCCAGCTTCACCATTCCCTGCGCGATATCTTTCGCCACGCCAATAACATACAGACCGCTCATGCAGGCCGTCAGGAACATCACCGCCAGCATCCAGTACTGCGGTTTACGCATGGACTGCGCGAGGGTGAAATCATTCTCCACCACGCCGTTAACGCTTTTTACCTCCTGCTGAGGAGCATCTTTCATCAGCGTGGCGCCGAAGAGGATCATGACCAGAACAATCACGCCCCAGATCATAAAGGTTTTCTCAAGCCCTACCGAGGCCAGCAGTTGGGAGTCGATGAATTTAAACCCGAGGCTGCCCAGGCCATATGAACCAATGGCAAAGGCGGAGATGAGCCCTTTACGCTCCGGGAACCACTTCACGCAGTTGGACAGCGTCAGCAGGTAGCCAGCGCCGTCCGCCAGCCCCACCAGCACCCCGGCGCTCAGCCACAGCATCATCAGGTTACTGGAGTGCGCCGTCAGGAAGAAGCCCACGCCCAGCAGGATGCCGGAGGCCATGGTCACGCGCTTCACGCCGAAGCGCTCCTGCAGTTTACCCGCCACGGAGGAGGAAATTGCTAACCCAAGGCTCAGCAGGCCAAAGGAGAACGCCACCTGGCTTATCGGTGCGCCGAGCTTATCGGACAGCGCGCTGTTAAACAGGCTCCAGGTATAGACCGAGCCCAGTGCAAACTGGGTAACGATGGTGCCGAATAGCGTCAGCCAGCGCGTGCGGTTATAGGTTGATGTGTTCATGGCAGTTGTCCTGCAAGAGAAATTAAGGGAATTCGCTGAGGACAACGATACAGAAAACCCTGCAACAGCTGGGGTAAAACGGCATGAGATGCAGGAGAAACGGAATGAAATGCCTGGAATCGGGAATGAATGACCTTGCCGGGAAAGAAAACGCCCAGATGTGAGTGGACACTATCGCCACAAGCCGCGCCATTATTGTATTAAATATGTTACCGCAGCGTTTAAAAAAATAACAACCCTAAAATCTGGCACTCAATCCCAGGGTATATAAATACTCTTCATCGGCCTGCTGGTTATAGCTTATCTTCGCCCAGGGGTGTAAATCACCGTACTGCGTATCGACACGCCACCCCAGCGAGTTAACGCTGGCATGCCAGAGGGGGTCGGTAAGCGACTGCGTGGTGGTTGTATCACCATACGCATTCACCACTACAGGGGCAGAGCCATCATTGCGCCACGCCATGACGGGTCCGGTCGTGAAACGTCCCGCCACGGGAAAATTCCAGCCAACGCTTAAAACGGTTTCCGCATCCGAACCGGATGGGTCGTTCAGGGCAAACCCCGCAGCATTCTGCGAGCGATTAATACGTTCCGCGAGAATATCTTCATAGCGAGGTTGGTGATCGGCGTCCCATGTATAGCGTTCTGTCGTATTACTTTGTGCATCTGAAACGATATATTCCTGTTGCCACGCAAAAGCGGTGTTACAAAAAAACAGGCAGGCTGAGACGCCCACCAGGCCAGAAGCAGCATGGCGACCACTGATTTTTTTTATCATCATCAAAGCGACTCCAGAAAGAGCCGAGTTCGGCGATATATGTCATTGTTCGAAGAGGTATTAGGGCATATAGCCCTGTATTAACTATTGTCTCTTTAGCAGGCACGTCAAGCCGGGCAGATTGAAATTTTTGCGTTTACCGTATCAGGAAGGGAGAGAGCCTATGCAACGTTGCGGCTGGGTAAGCCAGGATCAGCTTTATATCGATTATCACGACAGGGAATGGGGCGTACCGGAGACCGACGGTAAAAAACTGTTTGAGATGATCTGCCTTGAAGGCCAGCAGGCTGGGCTGTCGTGGATAACCGTGTTGAAAAAGCGGGAGAACTACCGCAACGCCTTTCACCGGTTCGATCCGGTTGCCGTTGCGGCAATGGGCGACGAAGACGTGGAAAGGCTGGTTCTGGATGCCGGCATCATCCGCCATCGCGGTAAAATTCAGGCGATTATCGGTAACGCGCGGGCTTACCTGGCGATGGAGCAAAACGGCGAACCTTTTTCGGCCTTCGTCTGGTCGTTTGTGGATAACGAGCCGAAGGTAACCCAGGCCGCCACGCTTGCAGAGATCCCAACCTCGACACCCGCCTCAGATGCCCTGTCAAAAGCGCTAAAAAAACGCGGCTTTAAATTTGTGGGCACCACCATCTGCTACTCCTTTATGCAGGCCTGCGGGTTAGTCAATGACCACATCACGGGCTGCTTCTGCCACCCGGAGGGAGAACATGATCCGCAAATGGGAAAGTGAGAATACCGCCCGGCTTTTAAGCCTGTGGCTTGAGAGCACAACCGAGGCACACCCGTTTATCGATGCAGGCTACTGGAAAGCGAATGAAGCGATGGTGCGCGATGAATACCTTCCCGTTGCCGAAACCTGGGTATGGGAGGAGAACGGCGCCCTGCGTGGCTTTATCAGCGTGATGCAGTCCCAGTTCGTTGGCGCCCTGTTTGTCGCCCCGGCATTTATCGGAAAGGGTATCGGGCATGCGCTGCTGAACCACGTTCAGCAGCACTACCCGTATTTAACCCTGGAGGTGTATCAGAAAAACGTGCGGGCGGTGAATTTCTATCATGCTCAGGGTTTTCGCATTGAAGACAGCGCCTGGCAGGATGATACTCAGCACCCGACGTGGATCATGAGCTGGCAGGCGGATCGAACGCCGTCAGCGTAAGCTCTGGCCCCTGATATTTCTCGACCCATGCCAGCGCCGTATTGCCCGCGCAGCCGTTCCCCAGCTTCGAGCTGGGGAGATCTTTGGTCAGCACGTTTACGGCCCCGTTCTTACAAATGCCGCCCTCGTCCAGCGCCAGATCGGGCCATGCGCCCTGATGAATGCAGAACACGCCAGGGCGGATCCCGTCGCTCACCACGGCACCCGCCAGCACCTGCCCGCGCGCGTTCCAGACGCGAACGAGATCGCCGCTGTGAATCCCCCGCGCTTTTGCGTCATCGCTATTCAGCACGATAGGCTCACGCCCGGCCACCGCATACTGCTCGCGCAGCGACGAGTAGTTGAGCTGGCTGTGCAGACGATGCGCCGGATGGGCTGAGAGCAGCTGGAGCTGCTCCGGCTGCGCATTGCCATGCCATTCGTCCGGCTCCAGCCACGCTGGGTGCGGCGGGCAGTCCGCATAGCCAAAGCTGGCGATGCGCTCGCTGTGGATCACAATCTTCCCGCTTTCCGTTTTTAACGGGTGATTCTCCGGGTCGCGACGGAAATCCGCAAAACGTATAAACCGCGCGTTCTGCTCGCTTTCCGGCATTTCGATAAGCTGATTCGCCTCCCAGAATTCAGCAAACGGCGGCAGCGTCACGCCCTGCGCGGCACCGCGCTGGCCGGCAATCTGATAAAACGTTTCCAGCCATTGCAGATCCGTTTTACCTTCGGTGAAACGCTCGCGGCCGCCCGCTTCCCACATTTCACTCAGGTCGGCAAAGACGTCAAAATCATCACGCGCTTCATCCCGTGGAGCGACGACGCGCTTCATCGGCACCATGTGCTGGTTGCTGTAATCCCCGGTCATGGTGAGATCGTTACGCTCGAATGAGGTCGTGGCCGGCAGCACGATGTCGGCATGCTTCGCTGATGCGGTCCAGAAGCACTCCGAAATCACCACCAGCTCCGGCTTCTGCCAGGCGCGGATCAGGCGGTTAGTATCCTGATGATGGGTGAAGTTGGCCCCGCCCGCCCACCAGACAAATTTGATGTCCGGGAAATGGCGGTCCTGACCGTTATGCTGATAAAACCCGCCCGGGTTCTCCAGGGCCTCAACGATGCGCGCCACGGGGATTTTATCTACGGCGTCCACGCCGCCCTGCACCGAGCCCTGCATAGAAGCCAGCACCGCCGCTTTACGCGTCGGGTTGCCGCCGTTCGCAAAGTGATAGGAAAGACCAAAACCGCCGCCCGGCGTGCCAATCTGTCCGAGCATGGCGGCAAGCGTCACCAGCATCCAGTGCTTCTGCTCGCCAAACTGCTGGCGCTGCATTCCCCAGCCGGACATCAACATCGTTGCATTATTATGGAATAAGGCCGCCAGTTCGCGGATTTTAACCGCCTTTACGCCGCAAATCCCCGCGGCCCACTCTGCCGTTTTGGCGACACCGTCGGATTTGCCCGTCAGATAGTCGGCAAATTTATCGAAACCCGTGGTGCAGCGCGCGAGAAATGCCGTATCGTGCCAGCCGTTCTCAACCAGCGTATGGGCGATACCCAGCATCATTGCCACGTCGGTACCCATATGCGGCGCGATCCACTCGGCGCTGTCCCCGAAGAAATCCATGGTTTCAGAGCGCATCGGGTCGATACAGATGATGCGCTTGCCGCTTTTACGCAGCGCATCGAAATACCCGATGCCCTGTTCGTCGGACGCATTCCAGGCAATTTTCAGGGTGTTGAGCGGGTTTGCGCTCCACAGCACCACCACCCCGGTATGCTCCAGCACCAGCGGCCAGCTGGTCTGCTGCTGGTATACCTCATTGCCTCCTACGACATACGGCATGATCGCCTGCGCCGCCCCGGTGGAGTAATCACCCAGATGGCCGGTATAGCCCCCGGCCAGGCTCATGTAGCGCTGCAGCAGGGTGGCGGCCTTATGCAGCACGCCGTTAGAGCGCCAGCCATACGATCCGGCAAAAATGGACGACGGGCCGTAGCTGTCGCGGATGCGTTTATGCTGCGAGTGGATCAGCGCCAGCGCGTCGTCCCAGCTTACGCGAACGAATTCATCCTGCCCGCGAATGCCCTGCGGTTTATCCGGCGAGGCCAGAAAGCCCTTACGCACCATCGGCCAGCGCACGCGGGTTTTGCTGTGAACCTGGTCGCGAACAACGGTCTGTAACGAGTTGAGGTGGCGTGAAGGCAAAGCCCCGCGGGACGACAGCACAGTATCGCCATCAGTTTCGACCAGCATTGGCCCCCAGTGGGCGGCGGTCAGAATGGTTTTGATTGAGGTGCTCAAAGCGTGCGCTCCTGGTTGCGTGCAGGTGTTCCGGCCTTTCGATGAGGCAGTTTAAGGTTTGTGACAAATTTCAGAGTTATGCACTGAATTTTCTCCGTATCCGGACGTCATAATCCACTGCCACGTTCGTCGTGGCAAAGAATAAAAAGGATTAAGGAAATAAGATGAAAAAACGCGTACTCGTTATTGCCGCTCTGGTGAGCGGTGCACTGGCTGTTTCTGGCTGCACAACCAACCCTTACTCCGGCGAACGCGAAGCGGGTAAATCCGGCATCGGCGCAGGTATTGGCTCGCTGGTCGGCGCAGGCGTGGGTGCCCTCTCCTCCTCCAAGAAAGATCGCGGCAAAGGCGCGCTGATTGGCGCAGCAGCAGGCGCAGCGCTGGGCGGCGGCGTGGGTTATTACATGGATGTGCAGGAAGCGAAGCTGCGTGACAAAATGAAAGGTACGGGCGTGAGCGTCACGCGCAGCGGCGACAACATCATCCTGAACATGCCAAATAACGTGACCTTCGACAGCAGCAGCGCAACGCTGAAGCCCGCAGGGGCGAATACCCTGACCGGCGTGGCCATGGTGCTGAAAGAGTACAACAAGACGGCGGTAAACGTAATTGGCTATACCGACAGCACCGGCGGCCAGGAGCTGAACATGCGTCTGTCGCAGCAGCGTGCCGATTCCGTGGCCAGCTCGCTGATTACCCAGGGGGTTGAAGCGAACCGCATCCGCACCAGCGGTATGGGTCCGGCTAACCCGATTGCCAGCAACAGCACGGCGGAAGGCAAAGCGCAGAACCGTCGCGTTGAGATCACCCTAAGCCCGATTCAGTAGGTGGAAGCAAAACGGCAACGTTCGTTGCCGTTTTTAGCGTTTGCGCCCTCTCCCACGGGAGAGGATTGGGGTAAGGGCATCAGGCAACACCTTTCATAATGAACCACTTGCCATCGATAATTTTCCCGCTAAGGTATTCTCACTCATTTCAGGGAAATCAGCGATGCGCAAACCAGCCCGGGCCACCATCAGCGACGTGGCGAAAGCCGCCAGAACCGGTAAAACCAGCATCTCGCGCTACCTCAACGGCGAGAAACACCTGCTTTCCGATGCCTTGCTGGCGCGTATTGAACAGGCCATTGCCGAACTCGACTACCGTCCCAGCCTTATGGCGCGCGGCCTCAAGCGCGGTCGAACCCGTCTGATAGGCCTTATTATCGCCGACATCACCAACCCCTACTCCGTTAACGTCCTCAGCGGCATCGAAGCGGCGTGCCGTGAAAAAGGCTTTACCCCGCTGGTCTGTAATACCAATAACGAGGTTGATCAGGAGCTGCACTACCTCGATCTGCTCCGCAGCTATCAGGTAGAAGGGATCGTGGTGAATGCCGTCGGGATGCGTGAAGAAGGGTTAAATCGCCTGCAACAGTCGTCCCTGCCAATGGTGCTTATCGACCGTAAAATCCCGGAGTTTGCCTGCGATGTGGTCGGGCTGGATAACACCCAGGCCGCCACCACCGCCACCGAGCACCTTATCGAGCAGGGTTTCGAAGCGATTCTGTTCCTGAGCGAACCGCTGGGTATGGTAAACACCCGCCGCGACCGTCTGGCGGCGTTTCGCGCCACGCTGGCGCGTTATCCCGGCGTAATCGCCGAAAATGCCGAAATCCCCCTGCACGAATCTGGCCAGATGGATAATGCCCTGCGCCAGTTCCACACCCGCCATCGGGGCATGCGTAAAGCGGTGATCTCCGCTAACGGCGCGCTCACGCTTCAGGTGGCGCGCTCGCTCAAGCGTATTGGCCTGCACTGGGGCAGCGACATCGGCTTACTCGGCTTCGATGAGCTGGAGTGGGCAGAAATAGCAGGCGTGGGGATTACCACACTCAAGCAACCTACCTGGCAGATCGGCTATGCCGCTGTTGAACAAGTGGTTCGTCGAATTGAAGGCACCAGCGACGCCGTCCGCGAGCAGGTTTTTTCCGGCGAGCTGATCGTTCGCGGCTCTACCGCCCGTTAAACTCCCCTTCGTGACAGCGATCATAAATCCGGCATCCTGAACTTTTCTTTGGAACCGGTTCCATCTAGCGTAATACTATCGATTACGCGATGGAGTCAGGAAATGAGCAGGAAAATAATGGTGGTCACCGCCGCGTATGGCGCCGACCGTGTGCGTCAGGCGGGCGGACAGCGGGCGATGCTGCCCGTAATTGCTGCCGCAGGGGCGGATGGCGTCGAGATCCGCCGCGAGCTGTTTTGCAGCGACGAACTGCTGGCGCTGCCTGCGCTTGGCGAGTCCATTGAACTGCTGGGTTTGCTGGCGTGCTACTCGGCACCGGCGCCCCTGTTTATGCCAGACGGAACCCTCACCCCGGATCTCCCGCGCTATCTTGCCGAAGCCAGCACGCTGAACGCGCTGTGGCTTAAGGTCTCACTGGGTCATTTCAGCAACAAACAGCCGCTTCACTCCCTGCGCGCGCTGCTGGATGAAAGCGGCATGACGCTGGTGGTAGAGAACGATCAGACGGACTGCGGCCAGCTCGCCCCGATGCAGCGCTTCAAGGCCGCCTGTCGGGTGATGTCGCTGCCGGTTACGCTGACGTTCGATATGGGCAACTGGCTGTGGGTCGGCGACTCTCCGGAAGAGGCCGCGCGCCAGCTGGCTCCGGCCGTCAGCTATATTCACGTCAAAGCCGCCGTCCCCCACAAGGAGCAGTTCCGCGCCGTTGCCCCGGACCAGAGCGACTCAGGCTGGCGGGATCTGCTTAATCAACTGCCTGCCGACGCCCCGCGCGGTATCGAGTTTCCGCTCGAAGGGACGGACTTGACCGCCGTTACCCGTCATTACGTCAACCTGCTGCGCGAGGAGTAAACCATGCACAAGACGCTGGATGTGATCACTATCGGCGAGGCCATGGCAATGTTCGTTGCCACCGAAACGGGCGAGCTGAGCGCGGTTGAACGCTTTATTAAACGCGTGGCAGGCGCAGAGCTGAACGTTGCAACCGGGCTGGCGCGCCTTGGGCTGAACGTCGGATGGGTGAGCCGCGTGGGGGATGACAGCTTTGGCCATTTCGTTCTCGACTCGCTGAAAAAAGAGGGGATTGATGCCGAAGGCGTCACGCTCGACGGGCGCTTCCCGACCGGCTTTCAGCTTAAGTCTAAAGTCGAAAATGGAACCGATCCCATCGTGGAATACTTCCGCAAAGGGTCGGCGGCAAGCCATCTCTCGGTGGAAGATTATCACGCCGACTATTTTGCATGTGCACGCCATCTGCACCTGAGCGGTGTGGCAGCCGCATTGTCGGCCAGCTCGTATGAGCTGCTCGATCGTGCCGCGACCACCATGAAGGCTCTGGGTAAGACGATCTCGTTCGATCCTAACCTGCGTCCGGTGCTGTGGAAAAGCGAGGCGGATATGGTCGAGAAGCTGAATCGTCTGGCATTCCAGGCGGACTGGGTTCTGCCGGGTATAAAAGAGGGAATGATCCTCACGGGCGAAGGTACGCCGGAAGGCATTGCTGATTTTTATCTCAACAGAGGGGTGAAGGCCGTGGTGCTGAAAACCGGTGCCGACGGCGCATGGTTTAAAACCGCCGACGGTGAGCAAGGCGCGGTCGCCGCGGTAAAAGTCGACAACGTGGTCGATACCGTGGGCGCTGGCGATGGATTTGCCGTCGGGGTCATCAGTGCCCTGCTGGAAGGCAAACCGCTGCCGCAGGCCGTGGCGCGTGGCAACAAAATTGGTTCGCTGGCGATTCAGGTGCAGGGCGACAGTGAAGGCCTGCCAACCCGCGCGCAGCTTAACGACTAAATCCCCTCACCCCGGCCCTCTCCCCAAAGGGGAGAGGGTGCAAGTCATCACCTTTACCCTTTGGGGAGAGGGTTAGGGTGAGGGGTTAACAACCTCAACAACAGAGGCAAGCCTATGAACAGTTCGACCAATGCAGTAAAACGCTGGTGGTACATCATGCCAATCGTGTTTATCACGTACAGCCTGGCGTACCTGGATCGTGCCAACTTCAGTTTTGCATCCGCCGCCGGGATCAACGAAGACCTCGGGATCACCAAAGGGGTATCCTCCCTGCTGGGGGCTCTCTTCTTCCTGGGCTATTTCTTCTTCCAGATCCCCGGCGCGATTTACGCCGAGCGCCGCAGCGTGCGAAAGCTTATCTTCATCTGCCTGATCCTGTGGGGCGCCTGTGCATCCCTCACTGGGGTGGTGAATAATATTCCTGCTCTGGCCGCCATTCGCTTCATTCTCGGCGTGGTTGAGGCGGCAGTTATGCCGGCGATGCTGATTTACATCAGCAACTGGTTCACGAAATCCGAGCGTTCACGCGCCAATACGTTCCTGATACTCGGCAATCCGGTCACCGTACTGTGGATGTCGGTGGTTTCCGGCTACCTCATCCAGTCCTACGGCTGGCGTGAGATGTTTATCATCGAAGGGGTTCCCGCGATCCTCTGGGCCTTCTGCTGGTGGGTGCTGGTAAAAGATAAGCCTGCCCAGGCAAAGTGGCTTTCGGAGGATGAGAAAGCCGCACTGCAGGCGCAGCTGGATAAAGAGCAGCAGGGGCTGAAAGCGGTGCGTAACTATGGCGAAGCCTTCCGCTCCCGTAACGTCATCCTGCTGTGCGCGCAGTATTTTACCTGGAGCATTGGCGTGTACGGCTTTGTGCTGTGGCTGCCGTCGATTATCCGCAGCGGCGGTGAGAACCTGGGCATGGTGGAAGTTGGCTGGCTGTCATCGGTGCCTTACCTGGCCGCAACCATCGCGATGATCGTCGTTTCCTGGGCGTCGGACAGGCTGCAAAACCGTAAGCTGTTCGTCTGGCCACTGCTGCTGATCGCTGCCTTTGCCTTTATTTGCTCCTGGGCCGTGGGTGCGAACCACTTCTGGGCCTCCTATACGCTGCTGGTGATCGCGGGTGCTGCCATGTACGCCCCGTATGGCCCGTTCTTTGCCATCATCCCGGAAATGCTGCCGCGTAACGTCGCGGGCGGCGCGATGGCGCTGATCAACAGCATGGGTGCGTTGGGCTCGTTCTTTGGCTCGTGGTTTGTCGGCTATCTCAACGGCGCAACCGGCAGCCCTTCAGCCTCTTACATCTTTATGGGGGTGGCGCTTTTTGCCTCGGTATGGCTTACTCTGATCGTTAAGCCTGCTAATAATCAACAGCTACCCGTCGGCGCACGCCACGCCTGAATCCTTTTAAAATCAACGGAGATTAGCATGAAGCCGTCCGTCATTTTGTACAAAGCACTGCCCGAAGATCTGCAAAAACGCCTGGAAGAACATTTTACCGTTACCCGGGTGAAGAACCTCAGCCCGGAAACCGTGGCGCAGCACGCCGACGCGTTTGCCAGCGCCGAGGGCCTGCTGGGTTCAAGCGAAAAGGTGGATGCAGCGCTGCTGGAGAAAATGCCGAAGCTTCGTGCAACCTCAACCGTTTCCGTGGGTTACGACAACTTCGACGTGGATGCGCTTAACGCGCGTAACATCCTGCTGATGCATACGCCACATGCCCTGACGGAAACCGTCGCCGACACGCTGATGGCGCTGGTGCTCAGCACCGCCCGTCGCGTGGTGGAAGTGGCTGAGCGCGTAAAGGCAGGCGAATGGACGAAAAGCATCGGCTCCGACTGGTTCGGCGTGGACGTTCATGGCAAAACCCTGGGGATTGTCGGGATGGGGCGTATCGGTATGGCGCTGGCCCGGCGCGCCCATTTCGGCTTCAACATGCCGATTCTCTATAATGCACGCCGTCATCACGGCGAAGCTGAGGAGCGCTTCAACGCCCGCTACTGCGAGCTTGATGCGCTGCTACAGGAAGCCGACTTTGTCTGCCTGATCCTGCCGCTGACGGATGAAACGCGTCATCTCTTTGGCAAAGCGGCGTTTGAAAAGATGAAGAGATCGGCCATTTTCATCAACGCGGGTCGCGGCCCGGTGGTGGATGAGAAGGCGCTGATTGAGGCACTGCAAAACGGTGAGATCCACGCCGCCGGCCTGGACGTGTTTGAACAGGAGCCGCTGCCGGTGGATTCTCCGCTGCTGACCATGCCAAACGTCGTCGCCCTGCCCCACATTGGCTCTGCGACTCACGAAACGCGCTACAGCATGGCGGCGACCGCAGTAGACAACCTGATTGCTGCGCTTAGCGGAAAAGTGGATAAAAACTGCGTTAATCCGCAGGTACGGCAGTAGAAACGAAAAAACCCGCCAGAAGGCGGGTTTTTGAATTTTGTGCTACTGGGTTGGAAGCTTACAGGCTTACAACGTTACCAGCTGCTGGGCCTTTAGCACCGCTTTCGATGGTGAAGGAAACTTTCTGACCTTCATCCAGAGATTTGTAGCCATCGTTCTGGATAGCAGAGAAGTGTACGAACACGTCTTTAGAGCCATCGTCAGGAGTGATGAAGCCGAAACCTTTATCAGCGTTGAACCATTTTACCAGACCAGTCATTTTAGCAGACATAGAAATTACCTTATTAACGAATATATTGTGCCTTCCGGCTTTGATGGATTGCGTTACAGATTTTTAAGCGATGAAGGAAGGGTCACTACGAAGGGTATCTATGGATAACAATCTGGACTGCTTTACTAAACTGCTTTAGGTCTGTGTAACAAACCGACGAACATAGTTATACCGATGTGGTAGACGAATGACAAGCGTTATTTTCATTGCGCATAAAAAAACCCCGCCAGAAGCGGGGATTTTTATTATTCCGTAGCAGCGACCGCTGCGCTCCATGCCTGGCTAAAGGCCTGGTGCTGGGACGCCAGCGGCCCGATCAGCGTATTGTACTGGCTCGCCTGCTGGGAGGTCGGGAACTGGATACCATTAGAGACGAAGCTCACCTGCGTACCCTGTTCACTGATAAAGTCACCCACTTGCACCAGCTGCTGAGTAAAGACCTGAGCGGCCGGGATCAGCGGCTGCAAGGCGTTTGACGGTTTGGTCACCACTTTCTCATACACCTGGTCGTAGACCGGTTTCAGATCTTCGCCCTGCTTCAGCGCGGAACGCGATGCATCAGCCTGCATTTTGGCATTTTGCAGCTGCTGGCTCAGCACCCCAAGCGCGCCGTTGGACTGGCGCAGCGGTTCACGCTGGGTCATATAATCCTGCGGAACGCGGATGGCATTTACGCTGTCCACGACCGGGCGGATCCCGGAATCCATCGCCTGGCTTACCTGCTGCGAATAGCCATACAGAATGGCGTAATCAGAGACGAATGGACCAAACTGTTTTTTCTGATCCGCAGTCAGCGTTGGTAAACGCTCGCCGCTACGCATCACTGTATTCTGGAGAAAATCGATAAACGCTTTGCGCTGATCGCCTTCCTTATCAAAACACCCGCTCAGGCTAACCACCATTAATAACGCCGCTACAGGCGCAAACCAGCGAGAGCAGGACTTTCCTGTCGCCATTTTATTACTCCTTTCACCCAAAAAAGCGCACACCGGCACACGCGTGCCTAACGCTGACAAGAATAGTCCAGGACAGCCTTGCAAGATAGACTTTTCATACAAAACGGGTATTCCCGTTTTATGGCTTACTATTTACAAAAAAATACCTGACCCGCCCGATATATGACTAATCAGGTAATTAGCATAAATATCCATATAGCTGAAACGCGTAAAGCGATGGTGATCGCACAATTAATTACAGCCGTGACGATCCTGTGTCTGGTTTAGGGACTATTCTTAACAGGCTCTCTGATGTTCATGATCCCGATGTGTGATTTATGAGGAGTTCTCAATGGAATTAAAAGATCCTGAGTTTGAGCTGCTGAGCAGCCTGGAACAGATTATTTTTAAAGATGTACCGCCGACGTATGCCCTGCAAACAAAGCCCAATCCTTTCAGTGAATTTGAGCGTTTACGCAAAGGATCGGGCCTGAAAACAGATGAATTCGCAAGAGCGATGGGTGTCAGCGTAGCGATGGTAATGGAGTGGGAGTCAAAACGCGAAAAACCTACTCCGGCCGAGTTAAAGCTGATGCGCCTGATTCAGGCGAACCCTGACCTTCGCAAGCAGTTAGCCTGATAACGTTTTTTTGCCCCCGCCCTTGCGGGGGCTTGTGTTTACAGACTTTCGCATCGCCATCCTAACTCTTCCCACACCAGCTCATGCGTCAGCTTCAGCCCTTTCAGAAAGGCTTCATCGTGCGATACCACCAGCAGCGCGCCGGGAAAATCGGCCAGGGCCGCTTCAATGGCCTGAACGGAGGCCAGATCGAGATGATTGGTCGGCTCATCCAGAAGCAACAGCTGCGCTGAAGCTTCACGCCACAACGCGCAGGCCAGCGCGGCCTTCAGGCGCTCGCCGCCGCTCAGTTCACCCAGAGGAAGCGTTACTTTTTCCGCGCCCAGCTGAAGCTGCGCCAGCCGGGTACGCAGCGTGCCCTCCTCGAGCGGCGTATTGCCCAGGTTGAGGTGTGTCATCACCGACTGCGACAGATCCAGCCGGGAAAGTTGCTGATCGAGACAGGCGCGCGTGACGGAGACGTTACAGGTACCGGAAACGGGGGCAGTTTCGCCCAGCATCACTTTTAACAGCGTAGATTTCCCACAGCCGTTAGGCCCGCGAAGCGCCACGCGCATGGGGCCGTCCATTCGCCAGTTTATCGGCGGGAGAGACACATGCGGAAGCACCAGATCCTGCAGCACCAGCACCTGCTTCCCTTGCGCAATTTGACTGCCCGGCAGGGTAAACATCACCGCGTTATCCGCTTCTACCCGCTCGCGTGCCTGGTTAACCGCAGCGTTAAGCGCATCATTTTGATCGCTATGCTGTTTTTTCCAGGAACCGATGCGCTCTTTCGCCGCCGCTTTGTACTTGACCCGTTCAAACGAGGCAATGTTGAGGCTATCGACCTTGCGAAGCGTTTTTGCTGAACGCCGCTGGCTGTCATCATGCTCTTTATGCATACGGGCGCGGGTACGTTTACGCTCGGTGGCGGCATGTTCCAGCGCAGCGCGGGCGGCCTGCTGCTCAGCGTCGCGCTGGCTTTTATAGTCAGCATAATTTCCGCCGTAGCTACGCAAGCCAAAAGCGCTCAGTTCAAGGATGCGCGTTACCTGCGCCAGTAACTCACGGTCGTGAGAGGCCACCAGCACGCCGCCCTGATACCGGGAAAGCTGCTCGTAGAACCATTCCCGGCCCTGCCCGTCGAGGTGGTTGGTCGGTTCATCCAGCAGCAGGTAATCCGCATCTTCGGTGAATGCGCCACACAGCAAGGCACGAATACGCTCGCCGCCGCTCAGCGCTGCTGCGGGTTTATTTGGATCGAACGGGGGAAGGTTTGCAGCGATGAAAGCATGGCTCAGACGTTCAGCCAGATCCCAGCATCCCTCGAGCGTGTCGAGATCCTCGGGTTCATAAGCACCGCTGTCGACGCGTTTACGGGCGGCGAAGATCGCCTCATGGCCAAGCAGCCCGGCAAGCGTGGCGTGAGGGGAAATATCCTGCTGCTGGGCCACGTAGGCGTGCGAGCCAAAGCGCTCAACGTGCCCGCTGGCGGGTTCGTCTATGCCAGCCAGCAGGCGCAGCAGGCGCGTTTTTCCACTGCCGTTGCGGCCAACCAGCGCGCAAACCGACGAATCCAGAGAAAGATTCAGTGGACCGAAAAGGATATCGCCCGTCGCAAACTGACAGGTGACCTGATGCAAAATAAAAGAGGGGGACTGCGCAAAATGAGCCATAAGCACTCCTGAATGAAATCAAAACATCCCCTGCCGACGCGGTGCGTTTAGCAAGGATCGAAATTCATCAGTCGTGTTTGTTCATTTTTGGGGGGCGCTCCTGAGGACGAAATTTATCCGGAACAAGGATAGCGGTAATGCGCCGCCCATTTCAAGGTTAAATTTTCGCCAGCGCTTTTGTCAGAGCAGAAAAAACCCGCCGAAGCGGGTTTCTGATTCAGATAAACGCAAACGCATCGCCGAACAGGCGATCTTCCCGCGCGTCACGTTCGTTACAGAACAGGTCGCGGGCAATTTTCGCCATTTCAAAGCGACCGGCAATGTAGATATCGTGCCCGGCCAGCGTTCCGTGATCCTGCAATACCGCTGTCAGCACGGTACCGCTGCGCCCGCGCCAGCCCTCTTCCGGCTGCTCGACAACCGGCTCGATGCGCAGGTGTGGATGATTCACGCTCAGCGCTTCCAGCTCCGACAGATCGTAAAGGTGCTTCTCTTCTCGGCCGCCCCAGTAGATGGTGATATCACGATTCGGATTGCGCGCCAGAGCGGTCAGCAGAATAGAGCGAACATAAGAGAAGCCCGTGCCACCGGCAATCAGGATCAGAGGGCGATCTTCGTCTTCACGCAGCCAGGCCTCGCCGTGAGGGATATCGACCACGATTTCACGCTCTTTCAGGATGCGGTCCATCACGGCCATCGCGTACAGGTTAAGCTCAGACGCACCAATATGCAGCTCAATAAATTCCTTCTCTGCAGGCGTAGAGGCCATAGAGAAAGGACGCTTATCACGCTCGTCCATCACGACCATCAGGTACTGGCCGGCACGGAATGAGAATGCCGCTTCAGGAACCAAACGGACGCGATATACGGTGTCGGTAATAGCATCTACCGACGTCACTTTACAGCTTAAGGTTGTCATTCGCTCTCTCTGTCGGGAAGTCTATAGGGCTAAACGGTCTTATTCTGCCTTACCGTTATTCATTATGGCCAGCTCGTCCCAGATCGCGTCAATGCGCGCGGTCACGGCAGGATCTTTCTCGATCGGGCGACCCCATTCACGGTCGGTTTCGCCAGGCCATTTATTCGTGGCATCCAGTCCCATTTTTGAGCCAAGGCCGGAAACCGGCGAGGCAAAGTCCAGATAATCAATCGGCGTGTTTTCCACTAACACCGTATCACGCGCGGGATCCATACGCGTGGTGATGGCCCAGATGACGTCATTCCAGTCGCGGGCGTTGACGTCATCATCGCAGACAATCACAAACTTGGTATACATAAACTGGCGCAGGAAAGACCATACGCCCATCATCACGCGTTTAGCGTGACCGGCATACTGCTTCTTCATCGTTACCACCGCCAGGCGATACGAACACCCTTCCGGCGGCAGATAAAAATCAACAATTTCCGGGAACTGTTTTTGCAGGATCGGCACGAACACTTCATTCAGCGCCACGCCCAGTACCGCCGGTTCGTCGGGTGGACGGCCGGTATAGGTGGAGTGATAAATGGCATCTTCACGCTGGGTAATGTGCGTGACGGTGAATACCGGGAAGTTATCCACTTCGTTGTAGTAGCCGGTGTGGTCGCCGTACGGCCCTTCGGGTGCCAGCTCGCCCTGTTCAATGTAGCCTTCCAGCACGATCTCCGCACTGGCCGGTACTTCCAGATCATTGGAGATACACTTCACCACTTCAGTTTTGGTGCCGCGCAGCAGCCCCGCAAAGGCATATTCCGACAGCGTGTCAGGAACGGGCGTAACCGCGCCCAGAATGGTTGCCGGATCGGCGCCCAGCGCGACGGAAACCGGGAAGCGTTCGCCCGGACGGGCCGCGCACCACTCCTGGAAATCCAGCGCGCCTCCGCGATGGGACAGCCAGCGCATGATGAGCTTGTTCTTGCCAATCAGCTGCTGACGATAGATGCCGAGGTTTTGACGCTCTTTATGCGGCCCACGCGTGACGGTGAGGCCCCATGTAATCAGCGGTGCGGCATCTTCAGGCCAGCACTGCATAATCGGAATGGTGGTAAGATCAACCGCATCGCCTTCCAGCACTTTTTGCTGGCACGGCGCACCGCGCAGGCGTTTGGTCGGCATGTTCAGTACCTGCTTAAACTGCGGCAGCTTGTCGAACAGGTCGCGGAACCCTTTCGGCGGTTCCGGCTCTTTCAGAAAGGCCAGCAGTTTGCCCACTTCGCGCAGCGCCGTAACATCTTCCTGCCCCATCCCCATCGCCACGCGGCGAGGTGTGCCGAACAGGTTACAGAGTACCGGCATGGCGTAGCCTTTTGGGTTTTCAAACAGCAACGCCGGGCCGCCCGCGCGCAGGGTGCGGTCAGCGATTTCTGTCATTTCCAGATACGGATCAACAGGTAGCGTAATGCGTTTGAGTTCGCCCTGCTTTTCAAGCAGCGCCAGGAAGTCGCGTAGATCGTGGTATTTCATGCAGTTAATCATGGCCTCTCTGTAAGCGCTTCATTATACGGCGTAAGCCCGCGTGATGCTGTAATTTTGTTAAATTAGCGTGAACTTCCACGACTTACTCGCTTTTTGCCCATTATAATCACCTTAGCGATCCCGCCAGGGTTTTGATATGCTTGCGCCCCGAACAATGGGAAGAGTGATTATGCAGGCCTGGTATTTACTGTATTGCAAACGCGGGCAACTTCAGCGCGCGCAGGAACATCTTGAACGTCAGTCTGTTAACTGCCTGACACCCGTGATCACGCTTGAAAAAATGCAGCGTGGAAGACGCACGACCGTCAGCGAGCCCCTGTTCCCGAACTACCTGTTCGTTGAGTTCGACCCCGAAGTGATCCACACCACGACGATCAGCGCCACGCGCGGCGTCAGCCATTTTGTGCGTTTTGGCGCCCATCCGGCAAAGGTGCCGTCATCGGTTATTCATCAGCTTTCCGTTTACCAGCAGCCTGAAGATATTACCGATCCCGAAACTCCCTATGCCGGCGACAGCGTGGTGATCACCGAAGGCGCCTTTGAAGGCTTACAGGCCATCTTCTCTGAGCCGGACGGTGAAGCGCGTTCAATGCTGCTGCTTAACCTGTTGAACAAAGAGGTGTTGCAGAGCGTCAAAAACACCGATTTCCGAAAAGTTTAAAACTGCACGCCGAACAGCCGACGCACGTTGTCATCGGTTCGTGCTGCCAGCCACTGGGCATCCTCTCCGCGCCAGTGCGCCACGCGTTCAGCTATGTGCCCCAGGTAAGCGGGTTCATTACGTCGCGATGCCGGTTTAGGCTGCATATCCCGAGGCAGCAGATACGGCGCATCTGTTTCAAGCAGCAAACGATCGGCCGGGATAACGGGCAGCAGCTCGCGCAGCTCAAGCCCACGACGTTCATCGCACACCCAGCCGGTAATTCCCAGATAAAGCCCGCGATTCAGGCAATCCAGCGCCTCCTGCCGGGAGCCCGTAAAGCAGTGCAGCACCGCGCCAGGCAGTTTATCCAGCCAGGGCTCCAGCAATGCCAGAAAACGTTCATGCGCATCGCGACAGTGCATAAACACCGGCATTCCCAGCTCAGCTGCCATGGCGAGCTGGGCGGTAAACGCGTTTTCCTGCTCTTCAGGCGTTGAGAAGTTGCGGTTAAAATCAAGCCCGCATTCGCCAATGGCAACGACTTCCGGCGTTTTCGCCAGGCGATGAAGTACTTCAGCACTTTCCTGCGTCCACTGGCTGCTGTCATGAGGGTGCACGCCTGCGGTGGACCAGCAGCGTTGATAGCGTTGCGCCAGCTGCTGTGCCTGCTCGCTCTCGTGCAGATTGGTTCCCGTCAGCAACAGCCCGTTAACGCCAGCGGCAAACGCGCGCGCCACCACCTCATCACGGTCTTTCGCAAACTGTGAGCTGGTCAGGTTAAGCCCAATATCAAACATGGTATTCCCCATATGACAACCGCCCTGACGGGCGGCTGATTTTATTCTTTAGTGGTCTCTTCCGACTCTACGTCTTCATCATCCCGCGTACGCCCCTTACCCACGTAGAAACGTGCGAAGAACACGCCGACTTCAAACAGGCAGTACATGGGTATTGCCAGCAGCGTCTGCGAGAAAACGTCCGGCGGGGTTAACAGCATCCCCACGACAAACGCCCCGACGAGGATGTACGGACGCTTTTTACGCAGATCGTCCGGTGTCGTAACGCCTACCCAGCAGAGCAGGACTATCGCCACGGGCACTTCGAACGCGACGCCGAACGCCATAAACAGCGCCATGACAAAGCTGAGGTAGCTGGCGATGTCCGTGGATACCTGCACCCCTTCCGGCGCGGTATGCGTCAGAAAACCAAAGGCCAGCGGGAAGACCACGAAATAAGCGAACGCCATGCCGATATAGAACAGCAGGGAGCTGGATACCAGCAGCGGGATCACCAGCTTACGCTCATGCCTGTACAGCGCCGGGGCGATGAAGGCCCAGACCTGATACAAAATAACCGGCGCAGACGCAATCAGCGACACCCAGAAGGTGAGCTTGATTGGGGTAAAGAACGGCGAAGCAACGTCCGTTGCGATCATCGTTGCCCCCAGCGGCATCTGTTTAATCAAGGGCGCAGAGACCACCTGGTAGATATCGTTGGCGAAATAGACCAGACACAGGAAAATGAGGAAAACCGCAATAATGCAGTTTAACAGGCGCTTGCGCAGTTCAATGAGGTGCGCGATGAGCGGTTGAGTATCATCTACTGCCATGTTTACGCTTTATCACTTGAGGAAGGGGATGATTCGGAAACGGGTGCGGCAGGTTTAACTTCAGCCGCTTTCACCACGGGCTCTTCTGACGGCACCTGCTTTTTCACTTCAGGCTCCTGCGGCGATTGCTCTGGCGAAGCAGCCTGATGCTCCGCGCTGGAAGGCGTCACACCCTCGCGCTGCTCCTCGCTACCCTTCACCACCGGGTTATGGATGGTGTTAGCTTCGTCGCTCGCCTTTTCAGGATCGTTAATGCTGTATGAGCGCTTCATGGATTCGGCCGCTTCACGCAGCTCATCCATCGACGCTTTCAGCTCCGGCGTCAGGTTGTCCATGCTCGCCTTTTCAACCTTTTTCAGGCTGTCCTGAAATTCCTGAAGCTTAAGCTCCTGCGCCAGCTCGTTCTGCACGGTCGTTGCCAGCGAGCGAAGCGCACGCACCCAGCCCACCACGGTTTTCACCGCAACGGGCAAGCGCTGCGGCCCCAACACGATCAGACCAATCACAAATACCAGCAGTAACTCACCAAAACCAATGTCGAACACGAATTACACCTGCTCTTTATCGTGACGTTTAGCATCGTCCTTTTTGGCTTCATCCTGCTTGTCGGCGATGGACTTAGCAGTGAAATCAGCATCCTGACCGGTTTTATCCTGCTTATTCTCGTCATCGCTCATGGCTTTCTTAAAGCCTTTGATTGACGCGCCAAGGTCGGAACCAATGGACCCGAGTTTTTTCGTGCCAAACAGCAGCACAACGATGACGGCAATGATCACTAACTGCCAGATACTGATACCACCCATGCGTGTTCCCCAGTGATAGATGATTAATTAGTCAGATCGCATTATACGTATGCAACCCATCGATAGCGACGCTAATTCAGCGCGTTTTTCGCCAGCCAGCAAGCCAGACAACAACACCGGCAGCCATAATCCACGCAGGCATCATTTCCCAGTCCGGGCGATTGATCAATAGCAACGTGCCGCTTATCAGCAGCGTCGCGCCAATTCCGAAGAGATAGCGAGACTGCCCCTGACGCACGCGGCTGGATTGAAGCTCGTGCGCGATTTTATCCATGCTGTGCTGAAGGTTCTTGCTCTGACGCAAACTGTCGTAAACCAGCTCAGGAATTTCAGGCATTTTTTCAATCCAGAACGGGCCTTTCTCCTTAAGCGAGCGAACCAGCGCTGGTATACCGACCTGATCCTTAATCCAGGATTCGAGGAAGGGTTTAGCGGTTTTCCACAAGTCTAACTGAGGATAGAGCTGGCGGCCTACGCCCTCAACGTAAAGTAATGTTTTCTGAAGTAAAACTAATTGAGGCTGCACTTCCATATTGAAACGGCGCGCGGTGTTGAACAGGTTGAGCAGAACGTGTCCGAATGAGATCTCCGACAGCGGCTTTTCAAAAATCGGCTCGCAGACGGTGCGGATCGCAAACTCGAACTCTTCCACGTTGGTATCTGGCGGAACCCAGCCTGAATCTACGTGCAGTTCGGCCACCTTACGGTAGTCGCGGTTGAAGAACGCGATAAAGTTCTCGGCGAGATAACGCTTATCCTCTTTGTTCAGCGAGCCAACAATACCGCAGTCGATGCCAATATATTGCGGATCTTCCGGATGCTCATAGCTGACAAAAATGTTGCCAGGATGCATATCCGCATGGAAGAAGCTGTCGCGGAAAACCTGAGTAAAGAAGACCTGCACGCCCCTTTCGGCCAGCAGCTTCATGTTGGTGCCCTGTTTTTCCAGCGCCACCACGTCCGAGACCGGAATACCGTAAATACGTTCCATCACCATCATGTTCTGGCTGCAATAGTCAGAATAGACTTCAGGAACATACAGCATCGGGCTGTTTTCAAAGTTACGACGCAGCTGAATGGCGTTCGCCGACTCGCGCAGCAGGTTTAGCTCATCAATCAGCGTTTTTTCGTATTCCCGTACCACTTCCAGCGGGCGCAGACGGCGGCCATCCGGCAGCAGGCGCGGCACCCAGCGAGCCAGACGATAAATCAGCTTCATGTCCGCTCTGATAACCGGCAGGATATCCGGGCGAATCACCTTGATGACCACCTCTTTGCCATTCTCCTTCAGGCGCGCGGTGTGGACCTGCGCGATAGAAGCGGATGCCAGAGGCTGGATATCGAAATCATCAAACCAGGTGTCGATGGGAATATTGCCCATCGCTTCCTCGATTTGTTTCTTTGCCCTCTCCCCATCAAACGGGGCGACGCGGTCCTGCAACAGCGCGAGCTGGTCGGCTATCTGCGGCGGGAAAAGATCGCGACGTGTTGAGAGCATCTGACCAAACTTGATCCAGACCGGACCCAGTTCCTGCAAAGCAAGACGCAGGCGTGTACCCAGCTCCTGATCCTTATGGCGATTCGGCATCCAGAACAGCGTGCGCCGCCAAAGCCGAAGCGGCAGGGTGATGCGCATTCTGGGGATAAGCTCGTCGAGCCCGTAGCTCAAAAAGGTGCGAACGATAAAATAGAGGCGCCGAATTTCACCAGGCGTCATTTGCCCTCCAGTTTTTCCAGCCGTTTGGTTAACGCATCCACTGCGCGCTCAACTGCCGCGGTCTCTTCTGCAAACCAGGCAACTTCCAATGGCCCCGGCGCCATACGCCACTCTTCGGTCAGAACCTCAGCAGCGTAGCGCTGTTGACGCTGGAGACCTTTGCGCAAAAAAGCAGAACCCGTGCGCAGCGTTTTGCTTATCCCTTCAGCCGCGATATCGCCGATATAGGGCGCCAGCAGCTCCGCCGGGTCGAATTCAGCCTGGTCGCTAAGCGCAGCGAAGTTCTGTACCACCTGAATATCGCCCTGGACTTCCAGCTCGCCGCTGCGAATAAGCGCCGTCAGCTGCTGGCGATCGCGCAGTTTTGGCAACACGCTCATGTGCGTGATCACCGAGCAGTCAGCCTCGCCTTCCCACTCACCCAGAACGTCAAGCTGGCGTTCGCTGAAGACCAGCACAAGCGGCGTCGAGAACTCTTTTAAAACGATACGCAGTACCTTTCCGTTAAGCCGCTGACGTGCGGTTTTGAGCGCCGGGGCGCGATACAGAAAGGCATTCAGTACATTCTCGATGCCTGCGGTGACTAAGGGTTTAATGGGCACGGGAAACCTCCACTCAGAACTTGTAACCACGATGCAGCGCGACGACACCCGCCGTCATATTGAAGTACTCCACGTTTTCAAATTCTGCATCCTGCATCATCGCTTTCAGCGTGTCCTGATCCGGGTGCATTCGGATGGATTCAGCCAGATAACGGTAGCTTTCGGCATCGTTCGCCACCAGTTCGCCAATGCGTGGCAGAACGTGGAAGGAATACGCATCGTAGGCTTTGCTCAGCGGGTCGATAATCGGTTTGGAGAACTCGAGCACCAGCAGGCGTCCACCCGGCTTCAGCACGCGGTACATAGAGCGCAGCGCTTTATCTTTATCGGTCACGTTACGCAGCCCGAAAGAGATGGTGATGCAGTCAAAGGTATTGTCCGGGAACGGCAGCGCTTCGGCGTTGGCCTGAACGTATTCAACATTGCCTACCACGCCGATGTTGCGCAGCTTCTCGCGTCCCATTTTCAGCATGGAGTCGTTGATATCGGCCAGTACCACGCGACCGGTTTCACCTACCAGGCGGGAAAATTTTGCGGTGAGATCGCCCGTTCCTCCGGCTAAATCCAGCACCGTTTGTCCACGGCGTACGCCGCTGCAATCAATGGTGAAGCGCTTCCACAAGCGATGAATGCCGAATGACATCAAATCATTCATCACATCGTACTTCGCCGCCACGGAATGAAATACGTGGGCCACCATGTCAGCTTTCTGCGCTTTGGCGACAGTCTGAAAGCCAAAGTGCGTCGTGTCTTGTGAATCGTCAACCATCTCAGAGCCTGCTAATCAGTCAAATGTTCGTGAAGTGTAACAGATTGGGCGCATTTGCCCTACGTTTCAACCACCGCGAAAGAAACGCGTCGGCTGCGCTTCTGGTGATAAACTCGCCGCTAAATCGTTGTCTTCATTGCGGGTATTTTGCTCAGCGTCGCCTTCGCGTAGGCGGAACTCTTCGTCCTGCGCGGTCGCCTGCTCCACCAGATCCGGATTAATCTCGCGTTTAACCTCCACCCCCAGGCTGCGAAACGCCTCCGCCTGCGCCAGCAAATTGCCGCGCCCGGAGGAGAGTTTTTTCATCGCCTGACGGTAATTATCCTGCGCCCGATCCAGGCTTTGCCCCACCGAGGACATATCGTCCACAAACAGCCGCATTTTGTCGTACAGCTTGCTGGCGCGATCGGCAATCTGCTGCGCGTTACGGCTCTGGTGTTCATAGCGCCACAGGTTGGCAATGGTGCGTAATGCCACCAGCAGCGTGGTGGGGCTGACCAGCATAATGTTATTTTTCAGCGCTTCGGTGATCAGTTCGGGCTGTCTGTCCAGCGCCAGCAGAAAGGCCGGCTCGACCGGAATAAACATCAGCACGTAATCCAGCGATCGCAGCCCCGGCAACTGCTGATAGTCTTTTCTGCCAAGCTGACGAATATGGTTACGCACGGAAGCAATATGCTCCTGCAGCGCCGATTCGCGGGTGTAGTCATCCTCGGCGTTGAAGTAGCGTTCATAGGCCACCAGCGTCATTTTCGCGTCGATGACCACATCTTTGCCCTGCGGCAGACGCACAATCACGTCCGGCTGCATTCGCGAGCGCGCGTCAGTCTCGATGCTGACCTGCGTCTCATATTCGTATCCCTCGCGCAGGCCAGAGGCTTCCAGCACGCGGGTTAAAACGACTTCGCCCCAGTTCCCCTGCGCTTTGTTATCGCCTTTGAGGGCGCGCGTCAGGTTAACCGCCTCTTGCGCCATCTGGGCATTCAGCTGCTGGAGATTGCGAATTTCATGCGCCAGCGTGTGGCGCTCGCGTGCCTCCTGCCCAAAGCTGTCCTGCACCTGGCGGCGAAAGCCGTCCAGCTGTTCGCGCAGCGGCGTCAGCAGGCTGTTCAGGCTCTGGCGGTTCTGTTCATCCACGCGGCGGTTGCTGTGTTCAAAAATACGGTTCGCGAGGTTCTCAAACTGCTCGCTAAGGCGCTGCTCGCTGTTGATCATCTGGCGGATTTTGTCTTCGGCGTGCAGCTGGGTGGATTCGAGGCGGGTGGTTACTTCGCGAAGATCGGCCTCCAGCGAGGTGTTGATATCACGCAGGTTACGCAGTTCGTTATTGAGCAGTTCGCACTCGTCGCGCCAGTGGGCGCTTAACGAAAGCTGCTGCTTCGTTGCGCTGAGCTCGGCGACGATCTCCTCGCGCTCTGCCAGCTGCTCGGCTTTCTGCTGCGCGTGCTGATAGCTGGAGATGAGCCAGCCAATCCCCGCACTCGCCAGCGCAACTACCGCATAAATCAGGATTGAGATATCCACAATGCCCCCTGCATCCACGTATTACCCGCACAAAATAGAATTGTGCTGTATAAACGTCCAGTTTGAAAGGGTTTTCCTGCGAGGCGCTACGCAAAAAATAAAGGCCGAACGCGTCGGCCTTTACTCTCAGAAGAGAGGATTAGATCAGGCGGCGAGCCGCTTCTACCACGATTTTCACCGCATGGCTTTCAGTCTGCTTCATGGTTTCGGCGTTCGGGATCTCCTGCTGGGTACGGTTGACGATAACGCCCGCCACCATACCGGCACGCAGACCCTGGCTCGCGCACATGGTCAACAACGTCGCGGATTCCATTTCGTAGTTCATCACGCCCATGGACTGCCACTCTTCCATAGAGCCTTTGAAACGGCTCACCACGCGGCCAGAGAAGGTGTCGTAACGCTCCTGGCCCGGGTAGAAGGTATCGGAGGATGCCGTGACGCCCACGTGAGTGGTAGCACCCACGGATTTCGCCGCTTCAACCAGCGCGGTGGTGCATTCGAAATCAGCCACTGCCGGGAACTCCATCGGCGCAAAGTGCAGGCTTGCCCCGTCCAGACGGACGGATGCCGTCGTCACCAGCACGTCGCCCACGTTGATGTGCGGCTGAATGGCGCCAGTGGTGCCGATACGCAGGAAAGTACGAATGCCCAGCTGCGCCAGCTCTTCAACGGCGATAGAGGTAGACGGGCCACCAATACCGGTAGAGCACACGATCACCGCTTTACCGTCCAGCTCTGCGCGCCAGGTGGTAAATTCGCGATGGGCTGCCAGCTTAACCGGCTTATCCATCAGCGCGGCGATCTTTTCCACACGCTCAGGATCGCCGGGGACGATAGCAAGCGTAGCCCCTTGTAAATCGTTTTTAGTGAGGCCGAGATGAAAAACATCAGACTTAGACATAAGTGACTCCTCTGTGGGTCGGTTAGTCAGAAGAAGTAAAACGGTACTTTACAGAAGCAACACGCATCATTTCGTGACACACCTCACCATGAATGAAAATGGTTGCAGTTAATTTCCACAAAATAGTGATTTACATCACATTAACAAGTTATAACGTAGGGTGCTGCACAAAAGATAGACGCTATGAGGCACTGTGGGTTGTTAACCTGGTGTCTATATTTATCTTTGCGCTAATCCATTCATTGGTACGGAGAATGCCATGACTGAAAAAACCGGTTTTGCACCTGCTGCTGCCCCGCATGCTTCAACCATCGTCTCAACCCCTGAAGAGGCTATTACCGCGGGCGAGACCTCTATTCCCTCGCAGGGAGAGAACATGCCGGCGTACCACGCGCGGCCAAAATCCGCCGAGGGCCCGCTGCCCATCGTGATTGTGGTTCAGGAAATATTTGGCGTTCATGAACATATCCGCGACCTCTGCCGCCGTCTGGCGCTGGAGGGCTATCTGGCCGTTGCGCCAGAGCTCTATTTCCGTCAGGGCGATCCGAACGATTACAGCGACATCCCGACGCTGTTCAGCAACCTGGTCAGCAAAGTGCCGGATGCGCAGGTGCTGGCCGATCTGGATCATGTTGCCAACTGGGCGGCGCGCAACGGCGGTGATGCGCATCGACTGATGATAACGGGTTTCTGCTGGGGTGGACGTATTAGCTGGCTGTATGCCGCGCATAATCCACAGCTCAAAGCCGCCGTCGCCTGGTACGGCAAACTGGTGGGGGAAAAGACCCTGAACTCACCGAAATATCCGGTGGATATCGCCACGGATTTAAATGCACCGGTATTAGGCCTGTATGGTGGCCAGGATACGGGGATCCCGCTTGATACCGTCGAGACCATGCGCCATGCCCTACGCGCGGCGAATGCGAAGGCGGAGATTGTGGTGTATCCGGATGCCGGACACGCGTTTAACGCCGACTATCGTCCGAGCTATCACGCCGAATCCGCGAAAGATGGCTGGCAGAGAATGCTGGCGTGGTTCAGCCAGTACGGCGGAAAGAAAGCGTAAAGCAGAAGCCCGGCGGCGGCTACGCCTTACCGGGCTATAGATATGACTAATGACTTAACCCTGACGCAAGTTCTGCGCCGCCTTCACCATGTTCGCCAGCGCCGCGCGCGTCTCCGGCCAGCCGCGGGTTTTCAGGCCGCAGTCCGGGTTCACCCACAGGCGTTCCGCGGGGATGCGCTGGGCTGCTTTTTGCAGCAGGCCCTCAATCCACTCCACGCTCGGCACGTTCGGGGAGTGAATGTCATACACGCCCGGCCCTATTTCATTCGGGTAGTCGAACTCTTCAAACGACTCCAGCAGTTCCATGTCTGAACGCGAGGTCTCGATGGTAATAACGTCGGCATCCAGCGCGGCAATCGAATCCATGATGTCGTTAAATTCGCAGTAGCACATGTGGGTGTGGATCTGCGTGTCGTCCTTAGCGACGGCGGCGCTGATGCGGAACGCTTCCACGCCCCACCGTAAATAGGCATCCCAGTCGCTGCGGCGCAGCGGCAGACCTTCGCGTAGCGCCGGCTCGTCGATCTGGATGATGCCAATACCCGCCGCCTCCAGATCCGCTACTTCATCCCGCAGCGCCAGCGCTATCTGTTTGGCGATGGTTTCACGGGTCACGTCTTCGCGCGGGAAGGACCAGCAGAGGATCGTCACCGGCCCGGTCAGCATGCCTTTCACCGGCCTGTCGGTCAGCGACTGGGCATACTTCGCCCACTCAACCGTGATCGCTTCGGGGCGGCTGACGTCGCCAATAACCACCGGCGGCTTCACGCAGCGGGATCCGTAGCTCTGCACCCAGCCGTTCTGGGTAAAGACGAAGCCGTCCAGGTGTTCACCAAAGTATTCCACCATGTCGTTACGCTCGGCCTCGCCGTGTACAAGCACGTCCAGCCCGAGGCGTTCCTGCTCGACGATCGCCTGCTTGATGTGTTCGGCGATACCGGTGCGGTAGTGGTTCGCATCGAGATTGCCCTTTTTGAAGTCCAGGCGCAGGCTGCGGATCTCCGTCGTTTGCGGGAAGGAGCCGATAGTCGTGGTCGGCCACGCGGGCAGGTTGAAGCGGGCGCGCTGGGCTTCGGCGCGCACCTCATAGGGGCTTTGACGCTGGCTGTCCTGGCCGGTGATGGCCGCCAGACGTTTCTCCACCGCCGGGTTATGCACGCGCGCCGAGTGGCGACGTGCCTGGATCGGTGCGCTCCAGTCGGCAATCGCCGCCGTATCGCCGCTGTTCAGGGCGTCGCGCAGCAGGGCCAGCTCTTCACATTTTTGCAGGGCGAAGGCAAACCAGCTTTTTATCTCGGCATCCAGGCGGGTCTCTACGCTCAGGTCGATCGGGCTGTGCAGCAGGGAACAGGACGAGGCCACCCACATCTCACGTTTGCCGACGATATCTTTGATTTGCGCATATTTCTCCGTCAGATCGGCGCGCCAGACGTTACGGCCGTTAATCAGGCCAGCGGAGAGCAGCCAGTCTGCGGGCAGTCGCTTGTGCAGTTCCGCGACATCGTCTTTACCGTGTACGAGGTCAACGTGCAGGCCCTGCACCGGCAGTCTGGCGATGGTGCCGAGGTTTGGCGTCACGCCCTCGAAATAGGTCGTCAGCAGCAGCTTCACCTGCCCTGTGAGCGCGTCATACGCCGGCCTGAAGGCGTCGAGCCAAACCTGGGGCAGCTCGAGCACCAGCGCCGGCTCGTCGATTTGCACCCACTGAATGCCGCGTTTGCCCAGCTCAATCAGCACCTGTTTGTAGACCGGCAGAATGTCCTTCAGCAGGCTCAGACGATCGAACTGCTCGCCTTTCACTTTGCCCAGCCACAGGTACGTTACCGGCCCCAGCAGCACCGGTTTTACCTGGTGGCCCAGCGCCAGCGCTTCGTCCACTTCATCCAGAAGCTGGGTCCAGGTCAGCCTGAACTGCTGACCTTTCACAAACTCCGGCACCATATAGTGATAGTTGGTGTTAAACCATTTGGTCATTTCCGCCGCCGCCGCTGGCTCACCCGTTGGCGCACGGCCACGGCCAATGCGGAACAGGGTATCGATATCTACCGATCCATCGTTGTTCTGATGACGAGCCGGCACGTTGCCAAGCAGCAGGCTGGTCGTCAGAACATGGTCGTACCAGGCAAAATCGCCCACCGGCAGCAGGTCAATGCCCGCCTGCTTTTGCTGCTCCCAGTGACGGGCGCGCAGCTCGCGCCCCACCGCCAGCAGTTCTTCACGGGTGGCATTACCCGCCCAGTAGCTTTCTTGCGCTTTTTTCAGCTCGCGACGCAGGCCAACGCGAGGGAAACCGAGAGTGTGATTGCGGATTGTCATGGCATACCCCTTGTAGAAAATCGTTATTTAGACGTCCAGATGTTTACACTTCTATAATTGGCAGGTACTGTATATTCCTCAAGCGCAAAATGTTCATGGCGAAGTGAAGGACTTTCATGATCGAGATTAAACACCTGAAAACGCTACAAGCGTTGCGGAACTGCGGTTCTCTTGCGGCGGCAGCGGCCACGCTGCACCAGACCCAGTCTGCCCTTTCGCACCAGTTCAGCGATCTGGAACAACGCCTCGGCTTCCGTCTTTTCGTGCGTAAGAGCCAGCCCCTGCGCTTTACGCCGCAGGGCGAAATTCTGCTTCAGCTGGCTAACCAGGTACTGCCGCAAATTGCCAGCGCGCTGCAGTCCTGCAACGAGCCGCAGCAGACCACGCTGCGCATCGCCATTGAGTGTCACAGCTGTATTCAGTGGCTGACCCCCGCGCTTGAGAACTTCCGCCAGAAGTGGCCGCAGGTGGAGATGGACTTCAAATCCGGCGTCACGTTTGATCCGCAGCCGTCGCTCCAGCAGGGCGAGCTGGATCTGGTGATGACCTCGGACATTCTGCCGCGCAGCGGCCTGCACTATTCGCCGATGTTTGATTTTGAGGTGCGTCTGGTGCTGGCGCCGGATCACCCGCTGGCCGCCAAAACGCGCATTACGCCGGAAGATCTTGCCAGCGAAACGCTGCTGATTTACCCGGTGCAGCGCAGTCGCCTGGATATCTGGCGTCACTTCCTGCAGCCCGCTGGCATCAGCCCACAGCTGAAAAGCGTGGACAATACCCTGCTGCTGATCCAGATGGTGGCGGCCAGAATGGGGATCGCGGCGCTGCCGCACTGGGTGGTCGAGACCGTTGAACGCCAGGGTCTTGTCGTGACCAAAACCCTGGGTGAAGGACTGTGGAGCCGGCTGTACGCCGCCGTGCGCGACGGCGAGCAGCGTCAGCCGATTACGGAAGCGTTTATTCGCTCAGCGCGGAACCACGCGTGCGACCATCTTCCGTTTGTGCGGAGCGCGGAGCGACCCAGCGGCGATGTACCCACAGCGAAGCCAGGATCACCGTTCCCCCAATAAGGAAACTCGGCCAGTGCGGCTGTTCCTGCCAGATGGCGAGGTTCACCAGCAGCCCCGCCGGCACGTGCACGTTGTTCATGATCCCAAGCGTACCGGCGTCTACCTGCGTAGCGCCGTAGTTCCACATGAAATATCCCAGCCCTGACGCCACCACGCCCAGCCAGACCAGCACTCCCCACTGCACGGAGGTGGTCGGCAGCTTTTGCGGGTTGCCGAGCAGAAACCACGCCGCCACCGCGACGATCGCCGCGCCCGTATAGAACCACGCAAACGCGTTGTGCTGCGGCATTGGGCGGGTTTCCATCAGGCGCTTGTAGCCCACCATACCGATGGCGAAGCTGATATTGGCGAGCTGGACGAACATCAGCCCGGTCCAGAAGTGATCGCTCACCTTGTCGTAGCGAATGATCGCCGCGCCAACCACCGCCAGCGCGGCGCTCAGCAGATATCCCCAGCGCAGGCGGCGCTTGCTCAGCAGATCGTAAATCAGCGTGATATAGAGCGGCGTAAGCACGGTAAAGAGCAGAAACTCCGAGACGGACAGGTAAACGTAAGCCCTGAAGCTGAACAGGTACATGATGCCGAGCTGCATCGCGCCCACCAGCATGTACAGCAGAATGGTTTTCAGCGTTTGCCCGCGGGTGCGCAGGAACGGCAGGAATACCAGCGCCGCCAGCCCTACGCGCATCAGCACCGAGAAGTAGCTGTCGACCGATCCGGCAAGGTATTCGCCAATCAGGCTAAAGGAGAAGGCCCACAGGATAGTGGTGATAATGAGTAGCGCCACAATGCTTGTCTCTGAGAAAGAAGGAGAGGCATTGTAGCGAACTCTTTAGTTGACATCTGAACAATAAACAACCGAATGAAGATTATTCAAGGAACAGCTTGCGCAGGTATTTTGGTACCGCGTTGTCGCCGTTGGTGCCGATGACCTCCAGCTCCGGGTGCAGATCCTTCAGGCGCTGGTGCGCGTTCTGCATGATGCAGCCTTTGCCCGCCATAGAGAGCATCTCGGCATCGTTCATGCCGTCGCCAAAGGCGATGCAGTCTTTCAGATCAAAGCCCAGGCGTTTTGCTACCGCTTCCAGCGCATGGCCTTTGGACACCCCGCCCGCCATCACTTCCAGACAGGTCAGCGTGGAGAAGCTCACGTTTACGCGGTCGCCCCAGCGCGCGTTAATCGCCTGCTCCAGCGGCAGCAGGGCTTCGTGGCTTTCACAGGTAAAGAACACCTTGCTGATCCCTTCAGGATCCAGCAAACCCGGCTCATACAGGGAATAGCTGAACACCGCTTCCTTGAAGAAGCGCATTTCGTCCGGACGATGACGGTTCATAAACCATTCGTCGTCGCGGTAAACGTTGGTAACGATATCCGGGTTGTTATGCACCACGCCAAACAGATCGGTGGCAATATCGCGATCCAGGTTGTGGGTGAAAATCAGGTTGCCGTCCGTGTCATGCACGCGCGCACCGTTGGAGGTGATCATGTACGACCTGATCTCCAGGTTATCGCGGATCTGCCCCACGTCCACGTGGTGGCGGCCCGTGGCGAACACAAAGTTCACGCCGCGGGCAGTCAGGAGTTTTAAGGTCTCTTTCGCGTAAGGCGACAGGGTGTGGTCGGGAGAAAGCAGCGTGCCATCTAAATCAGATGCAACAACCTGGTACATAGGGATTTAAACCTCTGGTAAAAGCAAGAATCAGTTATGCCTGTTGAAAAATTCAACAATGGCGTTGAGCGCGACTGAGCGCATAGCGTCCTTTTCAAAAAGGATCTCATGGTACGCGCCGTTGATGACCAGCGGTTTACCCCCTTCACAGGGATGGCCCGCGGCGGCGCGCAGTTCACAATAGCGGTCGTGCATGCGGTTATCTACCACACGCTCTTCTTCTGCCTGAATCAGGAGCGTCGGCGTGTCATCATCGCCAACGCCAGCCAGCACCTGCTCGCCGGCATGAATACCTTCCCGCACCCAGTGCCAGGTGGGGCCGCCAACGCGCAGGCGCGGCTCGTCGGCATAGAAGCGCAGGTTGCGGCGATAACGCTGCCGGCTGTGGGTTAAGACGTTGATGGCAAACGGCAAAGCCCGCCAGCGCCCCGTTCCGATGGCGTAACCTTCGCGAATGCGCTGATGGCCCTCAGCCCAGTCGAGAAGATGGCGCACCATCCAGTCCGGAAAACGTATCACGATGCCATACATCGGCGCGGTAAGCGCAATGGCATCGCACTGGTGATCGTAGCGCTGCAAAAAGAGCGTAGAAATGGCGCCGCCCATGGAGTGCGCCAGAATATAGTGCTTGCGCCACGGGCCGGGCTGCACTTCCTGCTGCCAGAAGGCGGCCAGATCGTCGACGTAATCGCTGAAGTTATCCACGTGTCCGCGATGGGTATCCGGCAACATCCGGCCGGAGAGTCCCTGCCCGCGATGGTCGATAATTAACACGTCAAAACCCAGATGGAACAGGTCATACGCCAGCTCGGCATATTTGATGTAGCTTTCGATACGCCCGGGGCAGACCACAATCACCCGGTCATTTTTTTCATCACGGAAACGAACGAAGCGTACCGGGATATCCCCGACGCCCGTAAACTCATCTTCCTCACGCTGGCGCCAGAAATCGGTCAGCGGCCCCATGGAGAAAGCAGCAAATGCGTTTTCTCGCGTTTCCCAGTCCTTTTTCTGCTGCAACATCGGGTTTCCACCCCCCGTTTTCAGGGAATATTGTTTTTTTCGTCACCGGTCACAAAATGACTCAACAATAGCGTATTGTGGCATAAAAACAGACGTTCCGGGAGCTTCAAATGACCTTCGAGTGGTGGTTCGCTTACCTGCTGACATCCATCATCCTCAGCCTTTCACCTGGCTCTGGCGCAATTAACACCATGACCACCTCCATCAACCATGGCTATCGCGGCGCGGTGGCGTCGATTGCCGGCTTACAGACCGGGCTCGGCATTCACATTGTGCTGGTGGGGATTGGCCTGGGTACGCTGTTCTCCCGTTCGGTACTGGCCTTTGAGGTGCTGAAATGGGCCGGTGCGGCGTATCTGATTTGGCTCGGTATTCAGCAGTGGCGGGCGGCAGGCTCGATTGACCTGAACACGCTCTCCCGGACGCAAACCCGCGGGCATCTGTTTAAGCGCGCGGTATTTGTTAATCTGACCAATCCGAAAAGCATTGTGTTCCTTGCCGCCCTGTTTCCGCAGTTCATCGTGCCGCATCAGCCGCAGGTGATGCAGTACGTGGTGCTGGGCACGACCACTATCATTGTCGACATCATCGTGATGATTGGTTACGCAACGCTGGCGCAGCGAATTGCGGCGTGGATCAAAGGGCCTAAGCAGATGAAGGCCCTGAATAAAGTCTTTGGTTCGCTGTTTATGCTGGTTGGCGCGCTGCTTGCGTCAGCGCGTCATGCTTAGCGAGAAAGGATAAGATGAATGCCGAAGCCGGCGAACAGCGCGCCGGCAAAGCCGTCGATCCACTTCGCGATGCGCTGGTAGCCGCGACGCATCGCCGGTAAGGCGAACAGGCTGGCAACGATAGTGAACCAGGCAAACGTCTCCACAACGATCAGCAGGAATATCCCCCAGCGCGCGCCTGCGCCGACGCTGTCGCCGACAAACAGCGAGAACACAGAGCCGAAGTAGATGATCGCTTTCGGGTTCGCCAGGTTGGTCAGCAGCCCCTTCACAAAGCTACGGCCTCCGGTGGCCAGCTCAACCTTTGGCGCGTCCGGTTTTTTCGCTTCTTTCTTTAAGGCCCCGCGCAGCATCTGGTAGCCCATCCAGCACAGGTAAAGACCGCCACCGACCATGATGATGTTATGCAGCCACGCCATCTTCGCCAGGATCAGGTTCAGACCGAGCAGCGCAACCGCTGCCCAGACCATGACGCCCATGGTAATACCGAGCACGCCCATCATCGCCTCTTTGCGGGAGCGGCTGACGGCCGTTTGCGACACGAAGAAAAAGTCAGGGCCAGGACTCATCAGCGCAACGATGTGCACTAACGCCACGGTGAGAAATAGCATTAACATAATTAGCTCGCGGGGAAATAATTCAGTGAGTCATCATCCTGGCACTTTTTAGCCCGGCTGACTACTCCTCATCATCACCATCAGCGTGGGAACGAATAAGCGCCATAAACTCTTTACCAAAGCGCTCCAGCTTACGCGTGCCGACGCCGTTGACGCTGAGCATCTCGCTGGCGCTGAGCGGCATCTGTTCGGCCATCTCAATCAGCGTCGCGTCGTTGAACACCACGTATGGCGGGATGTTCTCTTCATCAGCAATGGCTTTACGCAGCTTGCGCAGCTTGGCGAACAGCTTGCGGTCGTAGTTGCCGCCGTAGGATTTCTGCATCACGCGCGGCTTCAGGGCGATGACGCGCGGTACGGCGAGCTTCAGTTCAACTTCACCGCGCAGGACCGGTCGCGCGGCTTCGGTTAGCTGAAGCGCAGAGTGCTGGGCAATGTTTTGCGTGGCAAAGCCGAGGTGGATCAGCTGGCGGATGATACTCACCCAGTGCTCGTGGCTCTGGTCTTTACCGATGCCGTAAACCGGCAGCTTGTCGTGGCCCATGTCGCGGATACGCTGGTTGTTGGCACCGCGCAGCACTTCTACCACGTAGCCCATCCCGAAGCGCTGGTTCACGCGTCCGATAGTCGAGAGCGCTTTACGCGCGTCCATCAGGCCGTCGTACTGCTTCGGCGGGTCAAGGCAGATATCACAGTTGCCGCACGGCTCCTGGCGCCCTTCCCCAAAGTAGTTGAGCAGCACCAGGCGGCGGCAGGTCTGCGCTTCGGCAAACGCGCCCATCGCGTTGAGCTTGTGGCGCTCGATATCCTGCAATTGACCCTGCGGTTTCTCTTCCAGGCAGCGGCGCAGCCACGCCATGTCGGCCGGATCGTAAAACAGCATCGCTTCCGCAGGCAGGCCGTCGCGCCCCGCGCGGCCGGTTTCCTGATAGTAAGATTCGATGTTGCGCGGGATATCGAAATGCACCACGAAGCGGACATTGGGCTTGTTGATACCCATGCCGAACGCCACCGTCGCCACCACGATTTGCAAATCGTCGCGCTGGAATTTCTCCTGCACGTCGGCGCGGATGTGGTTCTCCAGCCCGGCGTGATAGGCCGCGGCGCTGAAGCCGCGGTTTTGCAGACGCGCGGCGGTGTCTTCCACCTTCGCGCGGCTGTTGCAGTAGATGATGCCGGACTTGCCGCGCTGCTCCTGCACGTAGCGTAAGAGCTGGTCCAGCGGCTTGAATTTTTCCATCAGCATGTAGCGGATGTTCGGGCGGTCGAAGCTGCTGACCTGAATGTAGGGGTCGTTCAGCCCCAGCAGGCGAACGATATCCAGACGCGTGGTGTCATCCGCCGTGGCGGTAAGCGCCATAAACGGCAGCTCAGGGAAGCGCTGACGCAGCTGGCCGAGAGCGGCATATTCGGGGCGGAAGTCATGCCCCCACTGCGAGATACAGTGCGCTTCATCCACCGCCAGCAGCACCGGATTCCAGTGCGCCAGGTGATCGAGGAAGTTGTCCAGCATCAGGCGCTCTGGCGCAATATACAGCAGGCGAACCTGCCCGGTACGGCACCCGGCCATCACCTCTTGCTGCTGCTCGCGGGTCTGGGTTGAGTTAAGACAGGCGGCCGCTACGCCGTTGGCGAGCAGCTGGTCGACCTGGTCTTTCATCAGGGAAATAAGAGGAGATACCACGACCGTCAGGCCGTTAAGCACCAGCGCGGGCACCTGATAGCAGAGCGATTTCCCGCCGCCGGTCGGCATCACCACCAGGCAATCGCGCCCTTCCAGCACGGTTTCAATGATGGTTTCCTGGCCAGGGCGGAACTGCTGGTAGCCAAAGGTTTCATGCAAAACCTGTTTAGCCAGCGATTCCTGATTCAATACTTCCGCCTGCGCCACGTTAACCCCATATGCCAGAAATGAAACAGGCGCTATTTTCAGCGCCTGAGAGAGAAACTTCAACGTTTAACGCAAAAACATTCGAGCAGCTTAGAAAATATCGTTCAGCATCACGCCCACGCCGACGCGGGTCTGGTTGAAGTTATAGTCGATCAGCGATTCACCATAGCCGCTATATACCTGAGTATAAAGGCGTACGTGTTTCGTTACCGGGTAGCTCAGGCCCAGCTCAGCGCCGCCGTATCCGGTATTCCAGTTGTACTGACCTTTGGCGCTCAGCACCGCGTCACCCAGCTGATAGCCCACCTTAAGCTGGTAGTAGCCCATGTATTTGGTGATATCCGGGTTGTCATCGGTATCGCCCACCACATACCACGGCTTCACTTCCACCATGAAATTGCCATTCTGCGCCATCAGACGCGTATAGGCGCGGTTCCAGCTGCGTGAGGTTGGGTCGGAACGACCGTTGGAATCATGGTTGAAGCCCACCTCAACGTCGCGCAGCGTCCAGCCTGCAAACTCATAATCGGTGGCGAAACCGAGGAACAGCTGCGGTTCATAGTTGGTTTCGCGGAACGGTGAAGATTCGCCGCTGTTGGAGAGCTGCCACCAGGACTTCTGGGTGTATGACGCGCCAAGCACCGAGTTAGGCCCTAAAATCCCGCGCCAGAACGGGAAGGCGAGGCTGAGCTGGAACTTCACCTCATCTTTACGCGCATTATCAGACCAGTTATAGGAGCTTATCGCCTCTTTGTTGAGATCGCTGGTCTGGGTGTAAATCACGTAGTTCGTGTCGTAAGGGTAAAGCGTGAACGGATTGTCATGCTCCTGAAGCATATTGGCGATGATGCTGCCCTGAACGGCAGGCTTATCATGCACCTCTTTGATCGTCGCTTCCTGCGCATATGCTGTGAGGGGCAGCGCAACCGCCGCCAGTAACCAACCCAGATACGTCCGCATCGGTGGTGTTCTCCTGAAATGGTGACATTTAATGAATAGTTTTGTCCGGGCATTCTACAGACTTCTGCGATAACTTCCGCTACCTCGTTTCTTAAAGTGGCATTCCTTAATCCTGAAGCATAAAATCAACATTTTGTTAACAACAAGGATGCCGCGTCTCATGTCAGCCACGCTAACTGCCGAAGAAACCTTAAAACTCGTGGGCGAGATTTTTGTGTACCACATGCCGTTCAACCGAGCGCTCGGTCTTGAGCTGGAGCGATACGAAAAAGACTTTGCCCAGCTGAGTTTCAATAACCAGCCAATGATGGTGGGTAACTGGGCGCAAAGCATTTTACACGGCGGCGTTATTGCCTCTGCGCTGGACGTGGCGGCAGGGCTGGTCTGCGTGGGCAGCACGCTGACGCGCCACGATACCATCAATGAAGATGAGCTGCGCCAGCGCCTTTCACGCATGGGCACCATCGATTTACGCGTCGACTACCTGCGTCCGGGGCGTGGAAATCGCTTTACCTGCACCAGCAGCCTGCTGCGCGCCGGGAATAAAGTCGCCGTTGCCCGCGTTGAGCTGCATAACGAAGAGCAGGTTTATATCGCCAGCGCAACCGCCACTTATATGGTGGGTTGAGGCGGCAAAATCGGGTAAAATTACTTCACTTTTTTGTAACGGATTTTCCCGATGGATGCTAAACAGACGCGGCAGGGCGTTTTACTCGCCCTTGCCGCTTATTTTATTTGGGGTATTGCACCAGCGTACTTCAAGCTTATCGCCTATGTACCGGCGGACGAGATCCTCACCCACCGCGTCATCTGGTCGTTTTTCTTTATGATCGCGCTGATGAGTATCTGCCGCCAGTGGTCAGGCGTCAAAACGCTGCTCAAAACCCCGAAGAAGGTGTTCCTGCTTGCGCTCTCCGCGGTGCTGATTGGCGGAAACTGGCTGCTGTTTATCTGGGCGGTAAATAACCATCACATGCTCGAAGCGAGCCTTGGCTACTTTATTAATCCGCTGGTGAATATTTTGCTGGGGATGATTTTCCTCGGCGAGCGGTTCCGCCGCATGCAGTGGGTGGCCGTGATTCTGGCCTTCTGCGGCGTGCTGGTGCAGCTGTGGACCTTCGGCTCGCTGCCGGTTATCGCCCTGGGGCTGGCATTCAGCTTTGCGTTTTACGGCCTGGTGCGTAAGAAAATTGCTGTAGAAGCGCAGACGGGAATGCTGTTTGAAACCCTGTGGCTGCTGCCGGTTGCCGCGATCTACCTGTTTGGCATTGCCGACAGCGCGACGAGCCACATGGGCAGCAACCCGTGGTCGCTGAACCTGATGCTGATGGCCGCAGGCGTGGTCACGACGATCCCCCTTCTGTGCTTCACCGGCGCGGCAACGCGTCTGCGCCTCTCCACGCTGGGCTTCTTCCAGTACATTGGCCCGACGCTGATGTTCCTGCTGGCAGTGGTGTTTTACGGCGAAGTGCCGGGGGCAGATAAGATGGTCACGTTCGCGTTTATCTGGGTGGCGCTGGCAATATTTGTTGCCGATGCGATTTATACCCAGCGCCGGGTGCGTAAAGGGCTGTGATGCTGCCCTCACCCTAACCCTCTCCCACCGGGAGAGGGTATTTCCCTGGATCTTACAGCCAGTTCTTCCGCTTGAAGTACAGATACGGCGCCAGCCCCGCGAGGATCATAAAGATAATCGCCCCCGGATAGCCAAAGCTCCACTTCAGCTCCGGCATAAACTCAAAGTTCATCCCGTAGCTGGATGCCACCAGCGTCGGCGGCAGGAACACCACGGATACCACCGAGAAGATCTTGATAATGCGGTTCTGCTCGATGTTGATAAAGCCCATCGCCGCCTGCATCAGGAAGTTCACCTTCTGGAACAGGGATTCGTTGTGCGGCAGCAGGGATTCGATATCGCGTAAGATCTCACGCGCCTGCTCCAGCTGGCCGCCCGGCAGACGCGCCTTGCGCACCAGGAAGTTCAGCGCGCGCTGGGTATCCATCAGACACAGGCGCACCTTCCAGCCGATATCTTCCAGCTCCGCCAGCGTGGACAACGCTTCGTCGTACTCATCGCCCTGATGGCCTTCCATGATCACCCGGCTCAGCTTTTCCAGATCGCTGTAGATGTTTTCAATTTCATCCGCCAGCTGTTCGATTTTGGTTTCAAACAGGTCCAGCAGCAGCTCGTAGGCGTTGCCGTCCATCATCGCCTGGCTGCGGGCGCGCATGCGGTAGAGACGAAACGCAGGCAGTTCGCGCTCGCGCAGGGTAAACAGGCGGCCATCACGGATGGTGAACGCCACGGTGGAGTTCCCCGCGTGGTCTTCGGCATCTTCAAAGAAGAAGAAGGAGTGAATGTGCAGGCCGTCTTCGTCTTCAAAAAAACGGGCGGATGCTTCGATGTCTTCCAGTTCCGGGCGTGTCGCCAGGCTTTGCCCCAGTTCAGATTGTACGCGAAGGCGTTCATCGTCGTCCGGCTCGACCAGATCCACCCATACGGCATCAATGAGGGGCTGTGACTCTTCGGCTTCAAGCCGAGTCAGTCGGTTATTTTCGAGTTGAAATGCGCTCAACATGACCGGGACTCCCAATGCAAAAAATATCGGACAGTTCGGTGGGCACACAGAAACAAATTGGGTTTCAGACCATTAAACAGCCTGACTCAGCGCGACGGGAATGATGCAGTCGCTGACAACCACTAAGGCCATCAGCAAGAGGAGATAGCCTTAGGAGTTGTTCCTGGATGACAGGGAATTGAGCCAGTATCTACTGGGTGTGTCCAAGGCGAATGTCCTCTTAGCGTAATCGTGCGCGCATGTTACGCCAGCAATAACTGTGGCGTCAACACGCAACGGAACGCTGAAGGGCATTAATTGACCTTCAACGTATAAGGCTAGCAGATTATTACAAAATAGTGATATTTTTCTGAAAGTTACACACTTTCCAGCTTAGCATAGGCCGCTACCAGCCATTTGATCCCCTGCCCCTGGAACGCGACCTGCAAACGGCTGTGCTCGCCGCTGCCTTCCAGGTTCACGATGGTTCCTTCGCCAAACTTCGAATGGCGAACGCGCTGGCCCAGCTTGTAGCCGGTGTCGGTTTCAGAGATTGGCGACCCCATACGCTGATGGCTGACCGGACGGCTGATGCTGGCGCGCAGACGCACCTCTTCCACGCACTCTTCCGGCAGCTCGCCGATAAAGCGCGACGGACGGTGATACACCTCTTTCCCGTACAGACGGCGGGTTTCGGCGTAGGTCAGCGTCAGTTTCTGCATCGCACGGGTCACGCCCACGTAGGCCAGACGACGCTCCTCTTCCAGCCGTCCGCCCTCATCCAGCGACATCTGGCTCGGGAACATGCCTTCTTCCATCCCGACGATAAACACCTGCGGGAACTCCAGACCTTTCGCGGAGTGTAGGGTCATCAGCTGAACCGCATCCTGCCAGGTATCGGCCTGCCCTTCACCCGCCTCAAGCGCGGCGTGAGAGAGGAATGCCTGCAACGGCATCAGGTCTTCATCTTCTTCGTTGTAGCTGAACTGGCGCGTTGCCGTCACCAGTTCCTCTAAGTTCTCAATACGGGTCTGGCCCTTCTCGCCTTTTTCCTGCTCGTACATGGTGCGCAGGCCGGAGTCTTTGATTACCCGGTCGGTCTGCACGTGCAGCGGCATGTCGGCAGTTTCCTGCGCCAGCGCGTCAATTAGCTCCAGGAAGCGCTGCAGCGCGCTCGCGGCGCGCCCGGCGAGGGCTTTTTCCTGTAACAGCTCGCGGCACGCCTGCCAGAGCGTAAGCTGGCGATCGCGCGAGGCCTGGCGCACCACGTCCAGCGTACGGTCACCGATGCCGCGCGTCGGCGTGTTTACCACGCGCTCAAACGCCGCATCGTCGTTACGGTTGGCAATCAGGCGCAGATACGAAAGGGCATCTTTGATTTCCTGACGTTCGAAGAAGCGCATGCCGCCATAAATACGGTACGGCATGCTCACCTGTAACAGCGCCTCTTCCAGCACGCGCGACTGGGCGTTGCTGCGATAGAGAATGGCACACTGCTCCAGCGCGCCGCCGTTGTCCTGCCAGGTTTTGATCCGGTTCACCACGAAGCGCGCTTCGTCGAGCTCGTTGAAGGCGCAGTAAATCGAAATGGGTTCGCCGTCGACGCCGTCGGTCCACAGCTTTTTACCCAGACGCCCGTTGTTGTTTTCAATCAGGGCGTTGGCCGCGCTCAGAATGTTGCTGGTTGAACGGTAGTTCTGCTCCAGTCGGATGGTTTGCGCGCCGGGGAAATCGTTGAGGAAGCGCTGGATGTTCTCTACCTGCGCCCCGCGCCAGCCGTAGATAGACTGGTCGTCATCCCCTACGATCATCACCTTGCCGGTATCCCCCGCCAGCAGGCGGATCCAGGCGTACTGGATGTTGTTGGTATCCTGGAATTCGTCCACCAGGATGTTGGTGAAGCGCTCGCGGTAATGTTGCAGGATATGCGGCTTATTCAGCCACAGCTCGTGGGCGCGCAGCAGCAGCTCGGCAAAATCGACCAGGCCGGCGCGGTCGCACGCTTCCTGATAGGCCTTGTACACGTTCTGCCAGGTCTGCTCGACCGGATTGCCGAAGCTCTGAATGTGGTGCGGGCGCAGCCCCTCGTCTTTCTGACCGTTGATGTACCACATCGCCTGACGCGGCGGCCACTGCTTCTCGTCGAGGTTCATCGCCTTAATCAGGCGTTTAAGCAGGCGAAGCTGGTCTTCACTGTCGAGGATCTGGAAATCCTGCGGCAGGTTGGCGTCCATGTGGTGCGCGCGCAGCAGACGGTGCGCCAGGCCGTGGAAGGTGCCAACCCACATGCCGCCCTGGCTGGTGCCCATCAGCTGTGCGATACGGTGGCGCATCTCTGCTGCCGCCTTGTTGGTAAACGTCACCGCCATGATGGAGTACGGCGAACAGTTCTCCACGCTCTGGAGCCAGGCGATACGGTGAACCAGCACGCGCGTCTTACCACTGCCCGCTCCAGCCAGTACCAGCAGGTTTGTACGCGAGGCGGCAACCGCGTCACGCTGTTTGTCATTAAGGCTGTCGAGCAGGTAAGAAACGTCCATTGGCACCGTCACGTCATGTCGGGCAGGCGAATGTTTCCACTCGCCAAAACCCTGTTAATTTATACAGAACAATTGATGATTATATCAGCGTCGTGAGGGATGCCAACCGTGAAATTTCCACGTGCGGCAGAAGACGGCTGTCGGAAGTGGTCATCAGGTCGGCGTTTTCCGGCTTGATCCAGCAGGCCTGCATGCCGCAGCGGATCGCCCCGGCAACGTCCGTGGTCAGATCATCGCCCACGTGCAGAATTTCACCGAGCGGCAAGCCCAGCTTTTCCGCCGCGAGATGATACATGTCGTTGAACGGCTTCGAGCGTCCGTGCGGGCCCGCGCGCAGCACGAACTGAAAATAATTCCCCAGGCCAAACAGTTCTGGCTGGGCATTGCCGTTTGTTATTGCCACCAGCGGCCATTTCGCGGCCAGTTTAGCCAGCGTGTCGTGGGTTTCCTGCGGCACGTCGATGCGGCTACGCCATCTGGCGAAGTTTTCCATGGCCGCTTCGGCACCTACGGCCGCTTCCTGCGCGCTCAGGCCCGCGTTGAGCATTGCCTGCTCAACCGCACGACGACGCCATTCGGTTACGTCGTGGTAAATCTCCGGTTCGGTTTCCCGCAAGGACTGGCGCAGCAGCTGGAAGTCTTTGTTCTGCATCGCTTTCAGCGCAGGATGATAGTTCTGCACAAACGCCAGCGACTCCTGCTCGGTGCGCACGATCACCGGGCGGTTGTCGTAAAGGGTGTCATCAAGATCAAACGTCAGGGCTGAGATCTGACCGAGTGGGCGGTAAAAACGCATTATTTCCCCCGTTTGGCGCGTGGATGCGCCGCGTCATACACCGAGGCAAGGTGTTGGAAGTCTAAGTGGGTATAGATTTGAGTGGTCGACAGATTCGCATGGCCAAGAAGCTCCTGCACGCCGCGCAGGTCGCCGCTCGATTCCAGCATGTGCGTCGCAAAAGAGTGGCGCAGCTTGTGCGGGTGAACGTGGCTGTTCAGCCCCTGTTTGATCCCCCACTCCGCAAAGCGCTTCTGCACGTTTCGCGCCGAGATCCGCTTGCCGAGCTTCGATAAGAACAGCGCATCGTCTTCCGCGCCAAACAGCCCGCGCAGATCCAGCCAGTGCTCGACCCAGGAGACGGCGTTGCGGCCAATCGGCAGGCGGCGCTCTTTGCTGCCCTTGCCCATTACCCAAACTTCGCCCGTTTCCAGATCGAGGTGTTTTATGTCGAGATTGACCAGCTCTGACAGACGCAGCCCGGCCCCGTACATCACTTCCAGCATCGCGCGGTCGCGCACGGCCAGCGGATCGTTAAGATCGATATCCAGCAGGCGGTTTACGTCGTCAACGTCGATATTTTTAGGCAGATGGCGCGGAGCCTTTGGCGTGGCAATACCCTTTGCCGGGTTGGCTTTCAGGCTGCCCTGGCTGACCAGCCAGTCGAAGAAGCTGCGCAGCGCAGAGAGCCGGAGCGCCAGGCTCGCCGGGCTTAAGTTTTTTTTACGGCTACGCACGACGAAGCCGCGTACCATCGCGGCGTCGCACTGCTGCCAGCTTTTAAGGCCGATGTCGCCGGCAATCTGCATGATGGCTTCAAGCTGGCGCCGATAGTTCAGCAGCGTGACGGGGCTGAGCTGACGTTCCACGCTCAGGTAACGCAGAAAGCGCGTGACGTCAGCGGCGAGGAGATCGTCCATCATACGCGCTCGATCCAGCGCTCCAGCAGCTCGGGCAGCATCAGTGCCACCTCCTGCAACAGCTGCGTGCCCTGCCCCTGCTCATAGTGATGCGCGTCGCGGCTGGTAAATAACATCACGCCCAGATCGCCGTCGCGCCCCATCAGCGACATCGCCACCGAGCCGATGGCTTTAGCTTCAGGCAGCACCACCAGCAGCTCTGGCCCGTTCAGCGGCCCCAGATAATGGTGCTCGTGGCCCAGACGCTGAATGCGCAGCGGCTCAAACGCCTGACGGCTCAGCGCCAGGTGGGTAAAACCGGACGGCGCGCCAATACGCCAGCGGTCAGGGAACAGGCGGATAGTTGCGCCTGCCAGCCCCAGCTCGCGCGCCCAGCGATGGAAGCGGTTGAGGAACTCTTCGAGGCTGTGCGCAGAAGCCAGGCGCGCCTGCAGGTGCAGAAGGCGGTAGAACAGGCTTTCGTTAGTGCTGGCCTGTTCCATCAGCAGCGTCATGTTCTCTTCGAGCTGGCTGATGTGGTTGCGCGAGCGCGCCATGTGCCATTCGACCAGCGATACGGTCTCGCGAACCGGATGCGGCACGCGCATCCGTTCGACGACGCGTGCATTGCGGATAAAAAACTCAGGATTGTTCAGCAGATAATCCACAACTGCGCTGTCGTCCAGCTCCGTTACGGGTTCCTGCAGTTCTTCCCCTGGTTGCTTCATAGATGGATAAACCCGTCATAAACATGTGTCGCCGGGCCAGTCATGTACAGTGGATGACCCGGTCCTTTCCAGGCGATATCAAGCCGCCCGCCTGGCAATTCCACGCGAACCTCTTCCGCCAGTAACCCCTGGGAGATACCAACAGCCACGGCCGCACAGGCACCGCTTCCGCAGGCCTGGGTTTCGCCCGCGCCGCGCTCGTAAACCCGCAGGCGAATGTGTTCACGCTTCACCACATGCATGAAGCCGATGTTCGCCCGCTCAGGAAAGCGTTCATGGCCTTCCAGCACCGGGCCAAGCGTTTCAACCGCGGCGGTGGCAATATCATCCACCTGAATTACGCAGTGCGGGTTACCCATCGAGACGACGCCGCACAATACTGTCTGCTCGGCGGCACGCATGATATAGGTCTTTTCCGCTTTGTTGGCGCGAAACGGCACGGCAGACGGTTCGAAGTTCGGCTCGCCCATGTTCACGCGCACCAGCTCGTCGTCAGTGACGCTGAGCACCATCCGGCCATTGGCCGTGCTGACGCGGATATCGCGCTTGTTGGTCAGCCCTTTCAGGCGAACAAAGCGGGCAAAACAGCGCGCGCCGTTGCCGCACTGGGAGACTTCACTGCCGTCGGCGTTAAAAATGCGATAGTGGAAGTCCAGGTCAGGATCGTAAGGAGGTTCCACCACCAGCAGCTGATCAAACCCCACCCCCACGTGTCGATCCGCCAGACGACGGATCAGCTCCGGGGAGAAAAAAACATTCTGCGTTACCGCGTCGACGACCATAAAATCGTTGCCAAGGCCATGCATTTTAGAGAACTGCATCATTTGCTCCATTGCGCGGGTACAGAACGTAATCGTCAGAGATTGACCTGAGTCGGGCCACCGTTGTTGCCGCGATCGTTAGTATTCGGCGTTGATGACTCGATACCACTTTGCACCGGTTTCGTCGGCGGTGGTGCGTTTTTATCCTCTGGCGGGAAGTACAGCGGCCCTTTCAGTCCACAGCCGGTCAGGCTAAACAGAGTGACAAGAACGGCAAGCGTTCGAAAGACGTTTTTCATGTAGAGGTTGCCCGTAAGTTCAAATCTGTTTCTATCATCGCAGGAGAAGACACAAAAGCAAGAGTTTGCCGCTTTCCTGCAACGGGAATTATTTAGCGTTATACTGCCGCCATCACGAAAAACAGGAACAACACCATGAACGACAGTGAATTTCATCGCCTAGCCGACACCCTGTGGATCACCATCGAAGAGCGTCTGGACGACTGGGACGGCGACAGCGATATCGATTGTGAAATCAACGGCGGGATCCTGACCCTGAGTTTTGAAAACGGCAGCAAAATCATTATTAACCGCCAGGAGCCGCTTCACCAGGTATGGCTGGCGGCTAAACAGGGCGGCTATCACTTTGATCTGAAAGGTGACGAGTGGATTTGCGACCGCAGCGGCGAAACGTTCTGGGATCTGCTGGAGCAGGCAGCGACGGCGCAGGCGGGCGAGGACGTGAGTTTCAGGTAGTTTTTTGCTGCCCGGTGGCGGCTACGCACCGGGCCTGCAACGGCTCGAACCGCAGGACGGGTAAGCGCAAGCGCCACCCGGCTAAAAGACTCAGGAGAAATACTGTTGCAACAGCGGTGCGGTATCCTGATTAGCAGGCACGGCGGGCGTAATCGCCTGCGTACGGAACGGGATCACCTGCGCGCGCCCATCCACGTTCACAATCTGGTAGAACTGCGGCAGGTTGAAGTTGATGAAGCTTGAGCCGTAGGTGAAGCGGTCATGCGAGGACGAATAGAAGCGGCTGACGTCGCGCACCAGCTCCTCTTTACTGCCTTCACAGTGGTGATACACCTCGGCGCGGTTGGTTTCATCCAGGATGTAGATGTTAAACCCGGCGTTGTCGCCCGACTCTTCGAAGAAGAACTGAATAATCCCTTCACTCGCAAAGCCGTCCACCACCTGCGGCAGCTTGACGTGGTTGGTTTCCACCTGAACGGACAAGCCATGCAGCTTGTTGTGCGAAATCGCGCCGTAGAACTCAATGGCGTTTTCCAGCTTCTGCACCGACACGTTCAGACGTTCAAAGAACAGGCCCCAGGTCTGACCGGAGACGCGCAGCGCTTTGAAACGCCCGGTTTCCTGGCGGGTGCTGGAGAGGCGCAGCTCGATGCACTCTGAAACCAGCTGCTGCACGCGGGTACGAATCAGGCCGCGCAGGTGCTGGCTGTAGCAGAACACTTCCACGCTGTCCGGCGGCGCGGCGTCCTGATGCATCTTGCCGAGGATGGTTTTCAGCGCTTCGATCATCGCCTGCTCGCCGTTGAAGTGCAGGGTACGCACTTCGTTCCACGAGTTGCGGTACAGCAGATCCACGCTGCCCACCAGGCAGTTTTGCTGCTCGCCGAAGCTAAAGACGTCCAGCTTGCGGAAGTCGAAATGGACCACCTGATTGCGGAAGGCCGCCGTCGGGTCATATTCCAGGTTGACGATGATCGCCAGGTGGCGAATCTCACATGGGCTATAGAGCGCTTTCGGCGTTGGCGCCGGCAGGCGCAGCGGGAAGTGGTGGGAGACATCCGCCACCATCTCCTGCAATTTAGCTAAATCGACCACCTCGTTGCCTTTGATAAACAGGCGGGTGCGCGAGGTCAGCAGGCCGTTAAACCAGGCCCAGGCCACCAGCTTGTTCAGGTAGCGGTTATACTCCAGCGGCTGATGGCTGATGATCGAGTCCATGCTTGGCGCACGGTTGTACAGATACCATCCGGTGCGGTTAGCGCGGCCCGGCGGCACGTAGATAAAGGTCAGATTCGGCTCAGACAGGTCAGGCGAAATCTGCGGGTTCACCAGGGTAACTTTGCCCGGCAGCGCTTCAAACGCGGCGTACAGCTTACGGGTCAACACCCCGATATCCTGCGGGCTGGCGGAAACGCTCAGGTTGTTTCGGCGAGCAAAGCGGATCAGGTTACGGTAGCTCTGCATCATCGCATCGAGCAATTCGTTGTGCGCTTCACGCACCTGATCGATCTTCCAGTTGGCGCGGTTGTCGAGCATAGAGAGACGCTCTTCGTCCCATCCCCACTCTTTTACCAGCTGGCTCACCACTTCACGACGCCAGCCAACGCAGGCGCGTTCGCGGCTCAGTTTTTCACAGACTTTGAGGTAGAAACACCGGCGCACCAGGTCAAGACGCGTGGTGTCATCAATGGCCGTCAGGTATTCGGTAACGCGTTCCAGCATCATGCAGTAGGCATCCAGCCCGTAGGAGACAATCTCTCCGTCGTGCAGACGCTGCTTGATATCTTTCGCCAGCAGGCGCGGCGTTGGGTATTCCCAGGAATAGGCTTCCAACAGCAGGGTTTTCAGCACCGCTTTGTACGGCGAATCAATACTTTTATAGAGCTGCCAGAGGCTTGCGCCAAAGTACTCTTCGGCGGACAGGGAACTAAGGCCACCCAGATCCAGCCACTCGTTTGGCGTCAGGACGCCCTGCGAGTAGAGCGACATAACGTAGTCGTCGTAATGCTCTTCTTCATCGCACGGCACCATATTCCACAGAATACGCTTCCCGGCCAGACGAACGGCAGTACGGTAAAATTCATCCAGCAGCAGGATGTGCTGAGTCGAGCCGCAGTCTTCACCACCCAGACTGCCGCTTTCATTATGGCGGAAACGGTTTTCATCAATCAGGAAGAAGCTCACCTCCACGCCGAGCGACGCCGCCCAGCTCTCCAGCAGGCTGCATTTACGCTGCAGCAGCTGGCGCTCTTCGTTATCGAGCCATGACTGATGGCAGACCCAGATATCCAGGTCAGACGAACAGCTTTGCCCAACCGAGGAGGTACTGCCCATGGAGTAAACCCCGGTGATCGGCAGCTCGCCTTTCGGCGAGACCTGCGGCGGCATGCCGCGGTAAAGCTCAAGTTCAGTCAGGTAGTGCTGTTGGGTTTCATCAGGCGTGAAAAGGCAAATGCCCTGGGGAACGTTACCATCGAGGTAACCCGGCATTAGCGGATGGTGATAGTGCAACAATGTCGGCAGTAGACTGTATACCTGCTGGAAAGCAGGGCCCATGGCAGCAAGCGCGCGATCGACACGCAGTTGGTTGATGGCATCCAGTCTCTGTTTCAGAGTCTCAATATAGAGGTACAAGACGTATCGCCTGATGTTTCCGGGTGTCGCACGCCAGTCAAAACAGAAAAAGCAGCGGACCCGCAGTATTTCAAAAAGATAACCGTTACCCTTCTTTCGCCTTTTGCTTTTCTGGTGGTACAGACGAAAAAATGGTCTAAAACGTGATCAATTTAACACCTTGCCGGTTGACCGTAAAGAAAGATGCGCTACATACAAGTGTAGCACCGTTCTGCACGTGTAAATTCCTGAATACGGCTGTGGCTGACGAGAACGCCGCCCGTCCCTCTCACTCTTCATCAACCGTAAAACTGCCATCCGAGTGTCAACAATGTTAGGATGGTTAGCGATTGATAATGACGGTAACAAGCATGTTAGACAATGTTTTGAGAATTGCCACACGCCAAAGTCCTCTTGCGCTCTGGCAGGCACATTATGTTAAGCAGCGCCTGGAAGCCTGCCACACCGGATTGCGCGTTGAGCTGGTGCCTATGGTTACGCGTGGCGATGTCATTCTTGATACGCCGCTGGCCAAGGTCGGTGGGAAGGGCCTGTTTGTCAAAGAGCTGGAACTGGCATTGCTTGAGAACCGCGCCGATATCGCCGTGCATTCGATGAAGGATGTGCCCGTTGAGTTCCCGGAAGGGCTGGGGCTGGTGACCATCTGCGAGCGCGAAGATCCTCGCGATGCGTTTGTCTCTAACCGCTATGCGTCGCTCGACGCTTTGCCAGAGGGCAGCGTGGTCGGCACGTCAAGCTTACGCCGCCAGTGTCAGCTGGCTGAACGTCGCCCTGACCTGGTGATTCGTTCGCTGCGGGGTAACGTCGGCACGCGCCTTGGCAAGCTGGATAACGGCGACTACGATGCCATTATCCTTGCGGTTGCAGGTCTGAAACGCCTGGGGCTGGAGTCGCGCATTCGCGTGGCGCTGCCGCCCGAGCTGTCGCTGCCCGCCGTCGGTCAGGGTGCCGTCGGCATTGAGTGCCGTCTGGACGATGCGCGCACTCAGGAACTGCTCGCGCCGCTGAATCATGACGACACCGCCGTTCGCGTAAAAGCCGAGCGCGCAATGAATACTCGCCTTGAAGGTGGCTGCCAGGTGCCAATTGGCAGCTATGCTGAATTAACCGAGGGTGAACTGTGGCTGCGTGCGCTGGTCGGCGCGCCGGACGGTTCACGGATGGTGCGCGGTGAACGCCGCGGCACGCCGCAGGATGCCGAGCAGCTTGGCGTGTCGCTGGCGGAAGAACTGCTGAATAACGGCGCACGTGAAATTCTGGCCGAGGTCTATAACGGAGAGCCCCCTGCATGAGTATTCTTGTCACCCGCCCTTCTCCCGCAGGAGAGCAGTTAGTGAGCCGTCTGCGCACACTGGGGCAGGTGGCCTGGAGTTTTCCGCTGATTGAATTCTCCCCCGGTCGCGAGCTGTCCACGCTCACGAACCAGATGAATATCCTCCGCGAAGGAGATCTGCTCTTTGCCCTGTCGCAGCATGCCGTGGAGTTTGCCCATGCGCAGCTGCAACAGCAGGCCGTTAACTGGCCCCAGGCCCCGCACTATTTCGCCATCGGGCGCACCACCGCGCTGGCCTTACATACCGCCAGCGGAATAGATGTTCGTTACCCGTTAGATCGGGAAATCAGCGAAGTCTTGCTACAATTACCTGAATTACAAACTATTGCCGGAAAGCGCGCGCTCATTTTGCGCGGCAACGGTGGCCGCGAGCTGCTGGGCGAAACGCTGCGGGAACGCGGTGCGGACGTGACGTTTGTTGAGTGCTATCAGCGTTGTGCAAAACATTATGATGGTGCGGAAGAAGCGATGCGCTGGCAGGCGCGCGGAATTAATACGCTGGTCGTCACCAGCGGTGAAATGTTACAACAGCTTTGGTCGCTGATACCGCTCTGGTATCGCGAAAACTGGTTACTCCGCTGTCGGCTTCTGGTCGTCAGCGAGCGTCTGGCGAACCACGCCCGGGAACTGGGCTGGAAGGATATTCGGATCGCTGATAACGCCGACAACGATGCGCTGCTGCGCGCATTACAATAACTCTCAAATGGGAAGCCATAATGACGGAACACGAAAAATCCTCCGCCGTGGTTGAAGAGACCAGGGAGACTGTGGACACCACGTCACAGCCAGAGACGACAGACAAAACCGTTGAGAAGAAAAACGGCAGCAACAAAACCAGCCTTACGCTGAGCGTTATTGCCATCGCGATTGCGCTGGCCGCAGGCGTGGGTCTTTACGGGCTGGTGAAAAAACAGGGCACGAACCAGACGGCCACCAGCGACGCGCTGGTGAACCAAATCACGGCCCTGCAAAAAGCGCAGGAGACGCAAAAGGCCGAGCTGGAAGGCGTGATTAAGCAGCAGGCCGCCGCCCTCGCCGACGCGAACAGCAAGCGTGAAGCGTTGACCAAACAGCTGAGCGAAGTGCAGGAAAAAGTCGCCACGATTTCCGGGACCGATGCCAAAACCTGGCTGCTCTCGCAGGCCGATTTTCTGGTGAAGCTGGCCGGACGTAAGCTCTGGAGCGATCAGGATGTCACCACCGCCGCCGCGCTGCTGAAAAGCGCCGACGCAAGCCTGGCCGACATGAACGATCCGAGCCTGATCGGCGCGCGTCGCGCCATTACGGAAGATATCGCCAGCCTGTCGGCGGTGTCTCAGGTCGATTACGACGGCATCATTCTTAAGGTGAATCAGCTCTCAAACCAAATTGATAACCTTCAGCTTGCCGATAATAACGACGACGACTCCCCGATGGATTCCGACGGTACCGAGCTGTCCAGCTCCCTGAGCGAGTGGCGTATTAACCTGCAAAAAAGCTGGCAGAACTTTATGGACAGCTTTATTACCATTCGCCGCCGCGACGAAACCGCCGTGCCGCTGTTAGCGCCGAACCAGGACGTCTATCTGCGCGAAAACATTCGCTCCCGCCTGCTGGTGGCGGCTCAGGCCGTGCCGCGTCATCAGGAAGAGACTTACAAACAGGCGCTGGATAACGTATCAACCTGGGTTCGTGCTTATTACGATACCAATGACGCCACCACTACCGCGTTCCTTGAGGATATCGACAAGCTGAGCCAGCAAAATATCACCATGAACGTGCCGGACAAGCTGGAAAGCCAGCCGATTCTTGAGAAGATCATGCAGACGCGCGTGCGTAACCTGCTGGCCCAGCCGGGCGTTCCGGCGGAGCGCCCGGCTGAAACCCCTGCCGCCGCGCCAGCGCCTGAAAGCGCGCCGCAAGGAGAGTAATGATGCTAAAAGTATTCTTGCTCTTCATCCTGCTTATCGCCGGGATCGTGCTGGGGCCAATGCTCGCGGGGCACCAGGGCTATGTGCTGATCCAGACCGATAACTACAATATCGAAACCAGCGTTACCGGGCTTGTGATTATCCTCATCCTGGGCGTTGTCGTGCTGCTGGCGGTGGAATGGATCCTGCGCCGTATTTTCCGCACAGGCGCCCATACTCGCGGCTGGTTCGTTGGTCGTAAGCGCCGTCGCGCCCGTAAACAGACCGAGCAGGCGCTGCTGAAGCTGGCCGAGGGCGACTATCAGCAGGTTGAAAAGCTGATGTCGAAAAATGCCGACCACGCCGAACAGCCGGTGGTGAACTACCTGCTGGCGGCGGAAGCGGCACAGCAGCGCGGTGATGAAGCGCGCGCGAATCAGCATCTTGAGCGCGCGTCTGAGCTTTCTACTAAGGATCCTATTCCGGTTGAGATCACCCGCGTACGCCTGCAGCTGGCGCGGAATGAGAACCATGCGGCGCGTCACGGCGTCGATCGCCTGCTGGAAATTACCCCCCGCCATCCGGAAGTGCTGCGTCTAGCCGAACAGGCGTACATTCGCACCGGTGCCTGGGGCTCGCTGCTGGATATTATCCCTTCCATGGCGAAAGCCGACGTGGGCGATGACGAACATCGTGATGAGCTTCAGCGTCTGGCCTGGATTGGCCTGATGGATCAGGCGCGTGCCGATCTCGGCAGCGACGGCCTGAAAACCTGGTGGAAAAACCAGAGCCGCAAAACGCGCCAGCAGGTTCCATTGCAGGTAGCGATGGCGGAACATCTGATCGAGTGTGACGACCACGACACCGCGCAGGAGATCCTCCTCGACGGCCTGAAGCGCCAGTATGACGATCGCCTGGTGATGGTGATCCCGCGCCTGAAGACCAATAATCCTGAGCAGATCGAAAAAGTGCTGCGCCAGCAGATTAAAACCGTCGGCGATCGTCCGCTGCTGTGGAGCACGCTGGGCCAGTCCCTGATGAAGCACGGCGAATGGCAGGAGGCGAGCCTCGCCTTCCGCGCGGCGCTGAAACAGCGCCCGGACGCGTTTGATTACGCCTGGCTTGCCGATTCGCTGGACAAGCAGCACAAGCCGGAAGAGGCTGCCGCCATGCGACGCGATGGGCTTTTGCTAACGCTACAGAACAACGGAACGCAGCAGTAATTATCAAGGAGGCCAGACGGCCTCCTTTTTTTTACGCGTAAAAAAACGCCTGCTATAAAAGCAGGCGTTAAAACAGGTCTGTAAGACAACATATTTGGTGCTTCACTCAACGTTATGCCCATGGTGTCTGATGAGGCCGAAGCGACATCTGTCAGTGGACGATAAGCACCGTAAACGGCTCTGCGTCATTCCTGAGTATATGAGGCACTAAGGCGAACATACGAGATGGAATGAGCATCTACATGTATATTATTGCACGTAATGTGCCAGGTTTACACGCAGAACTTTTACATCGCGCAACATTTTAAGATTAAAGGAAATTATGCTGTTAAGCGCCGTCTGAAGCCGCACAACGTAGCGCCGCAGGCGGTAATTTGTCGCCATCAGGAGACAGCCAGAGCGATAAAATTAAAAAGCTTTTAATATTAACAGGTTAAATGTCGCTGAATCGCGACAATGAAAAAGGGTGCTGTCGGGGAAGGACTACAGGATGTAAAAGCGCAGAAAACAAAAAACCCCGCCGAAGCGGGGTTCAAAATTGGTCGGCGAGAGAGGATTCGAACCTCCGACCCACTGGTCCCAAACCAGTTGCGCTACCAAGCTGCGCTACTCGCCGATGTACTGCTTTTTTGAATTTTTAGTTCAATTCATTAAAAAGTCGTGGTGCGAGGGGGGGGACTTGAACCCCCACGTCCGTAAGAACACTAACACCTGAAGCTAGCGCGTCTACCAATTCCGCCACCTTCGCAATTCACAACTCTTTCAATAATGGGGTGGCTAATGGGATTCGAACCCACGACAACTGGAATCACAATCCAGGGCTCTACCAACTGAGCTATAGCCACCACTGTATTCTTTCACGCGGTTCTGACTACTTCTCAGACCACCGCAGCTCTAGCGCCGGGACTAAAATGGCGCGCCCGACAGGATTCGAACCTGAGACCTCTGCCTCCGGAGGGCAGCGCTCTATCCAGCTGAGCTACGGGCGCTTAGCGCCGTTGCGGGGCTGGATATTACGTACCTCCGCCCCCGCTGTCTAGTGCTTTTTTGAAAAAAATGCGCGTTTGGTTATGGTTTGCACATTTTGCCGCTTATTCCTCCACTTTCTGGGCGGAGCCACGGCGGCCGAGGCCAAAAAGCTTATAGGCAGCCGTCACGGCGGCCAGGAAGATCATCCCGACAAACAGCGACATGCGGGTATCTTCATTAAAGTACATTCCAATTAATACGCAAATCAGGAACGCCATCGTTAAATAGTTCGCATACGGGAACAGAATGGAGCGGAACGGATGGCTGGCAATCGCCTGTTTGTGCGCCTGACGAAAACGCAGCTGGCTAATCAGAATAACAAACCACGGCACCATCCCCGGCAGCACGCTGGCGCTATAAACATAAACGAATACGCGCTGCGGATTCGGGATGATGTAGTTCAGGCAAGAGCCAATCAGCAGGATCACAATCGACACCGCCACGCCCGCCACGGGGACCCCCACGCGGGAGACTTTGCCCATCACTGCCGGCAGCTGTTTGTTTTGCGAGAGCGCGTAAAGCATGCGTCCGCAGCTGTACATCCCGCTGTTACAGCCCGAGAGCGCCGCCGTCAGCACCACAAAGTTGATAATGGCGGCTGCCGCCGTGATGCCAATCTTAGCGAAGGTTAAGACAAACGGGCTGCCGGTAGTGCCGATCTCGTTCCAGGGGAATATGGTGACGATAACAAAGATCGCACCCACGTAGAAAATCAGGATACGCCACAGCACCTTGCCAACCGCGCTACGCAGCGTGACCTGTGGGTTTTTCGCCTCACCCGCGGTAATGCCGATCAGCTCAACGCCCTGATAGGATGCCACCACGATACAGAGCGCCGTCAGGAAGCCCTTCCAGCCGCCCGCAAAGAAGCCGCCGTGCCCGGTCAGGTTACCAAAACCGATGGCGTGCCCGCCGTTACCGAAGCCAAAGAAGATGACGCCGAGGCCCACGACAATCATTACGATGATAGTGGTGACTTTGATCATCGCAAACCAGAACTCGATTTCGCCGTAAAGACGAACGGCGGCAAGGTTCGCCAGCGCTACCAGCCCTACGGCGATAAGCGCGGGTATCCACTGGGCCATCTCCGGGAACCAGAACTGCACGTAGACCCCGATGGCGGTGATCTCTGAAATGCCGACGGCCATCCACATAAACCAGTACGACCAGGCCGTGAGATAGCCGAAAAACGGGCTCATATAACGGTGGGCGTAAACGGCGAAAGAGCCCGTCACCGGCTCCAGGAACAGCATTTCGCCCATGGAGCGCATGATGAAGAAGACGAACAGCCCGGCAATGATATAGGCCAGCAGGACGGAAGGGCCCGCCCACTTCAGCGTGCTTGCCGAACCCATAAACAGGCCAACGCCGATAGTTCCGCCCAGCGCGATCAATTCAATATGTCGAGCTTCCAGCCCACGCTGAAGCTCCGGTTTTTTCTCTGCCATAAATCCTCGGTTGTGTTTGCTGTTTCCCGACTTGCTGCCGGTTATTATTTTTGAGGGGTACTGAAATACGGAGCGAATGGTTTCTTAAATTCTGGCAAATGGCAAACAATGCATTAAAAAAATGAATGCATTGCACATAAACTCAGCGGTTTTGCGGTAGGGGTTACAGCGCGAACAGCAGATCGCGCTGCCTTGTGGTTACATTTTTCCGGTGTAGTGCCAGGCGAGGTAGCGCAGCAGACGAATCTGCCGTTTGATACGCGTCGGCTGGGAAAGCAGGCGGTACAGCCACTCCAGCCCCAGGTTTTGCCAGACCGTTGGCGCACGCTTAACGTGGCCGGTAAAGACGTCGTAGGTGCCGCCAACGCCCATATAAAGCGCGTCCGGGCTGACCAGACGGCAATCACGCATCAGGATCTCCTGGCGCGGTGACCCCATGGCAACGGTGACAATTTTCGCCCCGCTGTCGCGCACGCGCTCAAAGAGCGCCTGGCGGTCTTCCGGCCTGAAGTAGCCATCCTGGCTGCCCACGATGTTAACGTTCCACTGGCTGCGCAGCTTTTGTTCCGTCTGCGCCAGCACCTCGGGCTTACCGCCTATCAAAAACACCGGCGTGCCTTCAGCCCCTGCGCGCTCCATAAGCCGCTCCCAGAGATCGGCTCCCGCCACGCGAGAAACATTAGCGCCAGGAAACTTTTTCCGAATTGAACGCACCACGCTTATACCGTCTGCGTATTTGAACTCCGCGGCCTCAATCAGGCCTTTCACTTCCGCATTGTCCTCAACCGCCAGCATTTTTTCTGCGTTGATGGCCACCAGCGTGCCCGATTTCATCTGCCCGTCCGCGAACAGAAAATCCAGCGCATGTTGCATATCACGCCAGCCGATAAGCTGTAGCCCACGCAGCGCATAACGCGGTGCTGAAGTTGTATCCGTCATGATAATCCCTACTCAGACTTGCGGCAGCGTTGTGCTGCCCTGTGGCTCACGTCTGTGCACAAGCCCTGCACTTTCAAACAGCCAGTACAGGAGTTTTGCCAGCAGCAGACAGATGCCGAAAACGACCATAAAGAACACCACGCGTGAGACGAACGAATCTAGCCCCTCGCGCGCCAGAACGATCATATTGAAAATGGCACCAAAACAGAAACTGTGCAAAACAGCGGCTTTGTAGCGGTTGGTCTCTTCATTGCCCAGCGTGTACAGCCAGTCGAACCATTTTATTATCAGCCCTACCGCGATCGCGCCAGGCAGGATAAACCAGTTACCGCCCATCACCACCAGCGAGCCGATCAGGGTTGGCGAAATCGCCAGACCGGAATGGTTGTTCAGCACTTCCCAGGTAAAATAGTTCGCCGTGTTGAGGACAATACCGGGACGATCGGGCCACAGCCACGACGGGATAAAGACGTAAAAATCGCGCACAATCGGCGCCAGCCCCTGGAATTCGATCTTGTCGTAGTTTTGCAGCAGTAACGCCAGGTTTTCCCACGGAGAGAAGGTATCGCGCGTGAGGTATAGGAAGGTGTAAAACGCTTCGTCGCCGGCCACGTTCAGCCCATAGCGCTTCAGCGCCAGCCAGAACATCCCCACAATGCCAAAGACCCCTGCCGCCACCAGCATCCACAGGGAGATCCAGCCGCGAATAATGCCGATAAACAGGAAAATCGCGAAGGCGATAATGATGTTGGCGCGCGTACCGCCGACGATCATATAGGTCAGAATGCCAAACGCGACCGTGCTGACCAGGAAGAACAGCCAGGCTTTGCTGTCCTGACGCAGGAAAAAGACCACCAGCATCGCCGGAATGAAGAAGTAGAAGAAACGCTTAAGCGCGACTCCGGAGACTTCGGCGGAGAATATCTGGCTGTAGGACTGGAGCTTAAACAGCAGGAAGCCGTTATGCATGAAGAAAATCGCCACGCTGACCAGGGCGATGGTCATCAGCATGACCCACGTCAGATGGGTTTCTACCCGGTTCATGGTAAAAAGCGGGCGACGGGGCGTAGCGTCTTTCGCAGCCCGCAAGCGCGTTTTGTAGGTGACGTAGTACACCGCGTAGAAGCAGGCGGCAGAGAGCAGCGCCTGAAGCAAAATGTCCGGTGGCGCGACGCCAACATCAAAGCGGAACACGAGGATGCTGGTCAGCGGGAAGCCAAAGAAAAAGGTCAGCAAAAACAGCAGCGAGAAGAATACGTTGAAGTTAAAACGTACGCGCCGGAACTCAAACCAGGTGAGCGTGGCGATAAACAGCGTGCTCAGCAGCCAGACCACCAGCAGGCCGCTAAACTGCAACTGGCTCATGCGTTGTCTCCTGAAGCAATACGCAGCGCGCGGTGCCACGGCGTAAGGTAGTTCGGGCTGAAAAAGTCGATGCTATTTTTATCCACCAGCGCGAGCTGGCGCTGTGCTTCCCGCACGACGTCGACATTTAGCGTGTCGGAGGTAAACAGGACCGGAATATGCTGCTCGGTCATGTCCTGCCAGAACGGGTTTTCGCGGTTGAGCACGCACGGCACACCCGCCTGAATCAGCAGACACAGCGTGCCAATCCCCTGCTGACGGGCAAAGATGAAATAGCCCAGATCGCATTTTCGCAGCAGTGCGAGGTAGTCATTAAATTCCAGCCTGTCGCTGAGAATGTGCAGGTTTTCCGCGCTAAACAGCGCAAGCCCCTGCTGGCGGACCTCGTCGATATAGGCGTCGTTGTTGGCGGGATAGCCCATCGGCACCACCACGCTTACCGTATCGCCAAACTGCTGATGCACCGCCCGGAGCGCCGCGACATGCTCGTTACTGCGATCGCCGGAATTCCCCACCAGGATGGTCAGCTTGCCCCCACGAACCGCGTCATTCGCCATGCCGTTCAGCGCCGGATCCATACGGGTTGGAAAATAAAGCAGCTCCCCGCGAACCTTCGGGTGCTGCCTGGCAAAGTAGTTGAGATCGCCCCGGGTGGCAAAAACACAGCCCACGCGCGCCTGCGCCAGACGACGCAGCGGATAGAAAAGACGGAATTTCCAGCCCCGGGAGACTTCGTAGAGATCGGCCCCCCAGATGTGCCAGCTGAACTGGGAAGGCTTGATCCCACCGCTTAACAGCGCCAGCCACAGCCCGGCGTTGAACTGTCCGTGGAAGAAGAAACGCTGGGTACGATCCGTTTTGGCTTTAGCCACGACGGCCTTCTTCAGTGCCGCTTTGTCTGGCCAGAACGTGATGTTCAGTGCCGGACACGCCGCGCTCAGGCCGTTATCCTTTCCAGCGACCATAAACTCGCGCGCATCGGGCGTGCCGGATGCCAGCTCATCGTTGAAGAAGCGAAGTACGGTCTGGTTATGATGCGGAATGTCCGATCCCAGTATGTGAATCAGTGCAGTCATGCGCGTTTACGCCAAAGTAAAAATACGCCGCAGCAGGCAGCGAAATAAACGATATAGGTTGCCATATAGGCCTGAGCCGCTCCCAGCGCGCCGTGGGCAGGGATCAGCCAGTGAGAAAACGCCGTCAGCAGCGCAAACTGGCTAATCTCTGCCAGGATATACAGCCGCAGCGACGCCTTCGCAATCACCAGATAGCCGAAAACGTAAGCCCCTACTTTCAGCACATCGCCGACCAGCTGCCAGGCAAACAGGTCGCGCATGGCGGTAAACTTCGCCGAGAACAGCAGCCAGATGGCGACATCACGCAATAGCCAGACGGTAAAGCTGGCGACCGCAACAGCTGGCAGCACAAAACGCAGGGAGCGAAAAATCTCGCGGGTAATATCCTGCCTGGAAGTCAGGCGCGATAAGGTTGGCAGCAAATAGACGCTAAAGGAAGCCGTAATAAACTGTAGGTAGGCATCGGAAATGCTGCTTACGCCCTGCCAGATTCCGACCTCGTCCCAGCTGTAGTGCGCCGCGAGCAGGTTTCGCATCATCACGTAGGCCACCGGAATCGTGACGGAAGTGATGAGGGCCATCAGCGTAAATTTCGCCAGCTGGCCCGCCAGCATCTTGTCCCACTGCGGCTTCAGGTAGCTCAGCGGGACGTCGCCCCTGCGCATCATCATGAACGCCGCCGGAATGACCACCAGGGCAGGCACCAGCGCCAGACCCAGCAGTGCGCCTTCATAGCCGCCCAGCCGGTAGCAAAAATAGTAGGCAATCACGCCGATGACGCTGCCGAGGATGAGCGCCAGCGCATTCCCGGCGGCATCGCGGAAGCCTTTCATCAGCGCCAGCAGCAGGTTCGCCCAGGCGATGCCCATCTGAACGAGCGCCACCAGCCGCACCAGCCCCTGATAGTGCGTGTGTCCGAACAGCCCCTGGCTAATCGGTGCTGCCGCCAGCAAAAATACCGCAGCCAGCAGCGTGGAAAAGCCCAGCACCATGGCAGAAGAGGTGCCCACCACGGTCCGGAGCTTTTCGGCATCGTCGCGATGCTGGGCGACGTATTTGGTCACGCCGTTGAATATCCCGGCGCCTGCCAGAACGCCAAGCACCGTGACCAGCTGGCGGAAATTTCCCGCCAGACCAACGCCTGAAGGGCCAAATGAGACGGCCAGCAGCTTGACGACCAGCAGCCCGGCGCCAATTTTTACAAGCGTGGACGCTGCCGTCCACACCGACGCTTTTGCCAGAGACATATCAGCCGAAATAACTCAGAAGCGTATTGATTACCGTACGCTGGTTCACCGGCGCGAGGTTGTAGAACAGAGGCAGGCGGAGCAGGCGTTCGCTCTCTTTGGTGGTGTAACGGTCTTCACCGGCAAACGTCCCAAACGCTTCTCCAGCCGGGCTGGAGTGCAGCGGGATATAGTGGAATACCGCCATAATTTCCGCCTCTTTCAGCCAGGCGATCAGCTTGCTGCGATCGTCGTTATCGCGCAGCTTGATGTAGAACATATGGGCATTGTGGACGCAGTCTGCCGGAATGGTCGGCAGCTCAATACGCCCCGCTTTCGCCAGCGGCTGCAGCGCGTCGTAGTAAGTTTGCCACAGGGACAGGCGTTGCAGATTGATACGCTCTGCCGCTTCAAGCTGCGCCCACAGGTACGCGGCCTGCAAATCTGCCATCAGGTAGCTTGAGCCGATATCGCGCCAGGTGTACTTGTCCACCTGACCACGGAAGAACTGGCTGCGGTTGGTCCCTTTTTCACGGATCACTTCCGCACGCTCAACCAGCGCACGATCGTTAATCAGCGTCGCGCCACCCTCACCGCCTGCGGTGTAGTTTTTGGTTTCGTGGAAGCTAAAGCAGCCGATATGGCCGATGGTTCCCAGCGCGCGACCTTTGTAGGTGGACATCACGCCCTGCGCGGCGTCTTCCACCACGAACAGGTTGTGCTTTTTGGCGATCGCCATGATGGTGTCCATTTCACAGGCCACGCCCGCGTAATGCACCGGGACAATCGCCCGCGTTTTGTCGGTGATGGCCGCTTCAATCAGCGTTTCGTCGATATTCATCGTATCCGGACGGATATCCACAAACACAATTTTTGCGCCGCGCAGAACGAACGCGTTTGCCGTAGAGACGAAGGTGTAGCTCGGCATAATCACTTCATCGCCGGGCTGAATATCCAGCAGCAGCGCCGCCATTTCGAGCGAAGCGGTGCAGGACGGCGTCAGCAGTACCTTAGCACTCTGAAAACGTTGCTCCATCCACTGCTGGCAGCGACGGGTAAAACCGCCGTCGCCGCAGAGCTTGCCGCTGCCCATAGCGGACTGCATATAATCAAGTTCAGTGCCCACGACGGGAGGCGCGTTAAATGGAATCATTTTGTCACCTGTATAACCAGTAGGCGGTGGCGTCGATGCTGGCACCACTCGCGATATAACGTTTAAGCGCAGCGGTGTTGCCCATCTGGGTCGCTACCCGCAGCGTCGAAACCTGTTGTTGATGCGCCCAGTGCAGCGCCGCCTGCATGAGTTTCGCGCCCATGCCGCGACCGGCTAACAAACCGATGCGCGCTTCGCGCTCGTTGAGCTTGCGAAGCGAAACAAAGCCCTGAATCTGCCCCTCCGCAGCGCGGAACACCAGACAAACGTGGTCAAACGTGCCTTTAACCGCATTCTCAATCCACTGGGCATAAAAACGGCCGCTGTCATCAGGAGCATACCAGGGCGCACGAAAGCGGCTCTGAGCGAAGGCCCGTGCCGCCATCTGGCGCAGCGCTGGAATATCCTGCTCTGATGCCACTTCCGCGCCCGGGGCGCCGTGAAGGGTCACGTTAATGGAGAGATCGACCTCACCTTCAACCAGCCGGAATCCGTGCTGCTGGAGCGCGTCCAGCAGATCGGCGCGGTCCGCCGGGATCTTCGCCTGTACGCGCTGCCAGGCGCTGAAGTCTGCGTCCTGCAAGGCAGGGGCATTCTCGTGCAAACGTACTATCGCCGAGGGGCGGGAAAAAAATGCGCTTTCCCACTCAAGCGATTCCAGCACGCCGTTGAGCGTACTCAACGCCACACGCCCTTAGTATCAACAATATATTTCTGGGATACGGCATCACCGGAAACGGCTTTAAACGCGTTGTGATCCACCAGCAGCACCAGCACATCCGCCGTCGCCAGCGCGTTATCCAGTGCGGTAAGGGTGCAGCGACCCGCAAGTTTTGCCGGCAGCTCATGAATATTCGGCTCAACCACCACCGTTTCACCGCTGTGCCAGTGGGCGATCGTTTCGGCAATGGCCATCGCCGGGCTTTCGCGCAGATCGTCAATATTCGGTTTGAATGCCAGGCCAAAGCAGGCAATTTTCAGCTCGCTCGCGCGTTTGCCGCTCTCGGCCAGGCAATCGGCAACCGTGGCTTTAACCTGATTAAGCACCCACTGAGGTTTGTAGTCGTTCACTTCGCGCGCGGTACGGATCAGGCGCGCCTGTTCCGGGTTTTGCGCCACGATAAACCACGGGTCGACCGCAATACAGTGCCCGCCCACGCCCGGCCCCGGCTGAAGAATATTCACGCGCGGATGGCGGTTAGCAAGGCTAATCAGTTCCCAGACGTTAATCCCCCGATCGGCGCAAATCAGCGACAGCTCGTTTGCAAACGCGATGTTGACGTCGCGGAAGCTGTTTTCCGTCAGTTTGCACATTTCGGCGGTGCGGGAGTTAGTCACCACGCATTCGCCCTCAAGGAAGATCTTATAGAGCTCGCTGGCGCGCGCGGAGCAGACTGGCGTCATGCCGCCAATCACGCGGTCATTTTTAATCAGTTCCACCATTACCTGGCCCGGCAGCACGCGCTCTGGGCAGTAGGCGATATTGATGTCGGCCTGTTCTCCCGCCTGCTGCGGGAAGCTGAGGTCGGGACGCGCCTCGGCCAGCCACTGCGCCATTTGCTCGGTTGCCCCAACAGGCGAAGTGGACTCAAGGATTACCAGCGCGCCTTTCCTGAGAACGGGCGCAATCGATTTTGCTGCCGCCTCGACGTAAGCCATGTCTGGCTCATGATCGCCTTTAAACGGAGTTGGAACAGCAATCAGGTACGCATCGGCTTCCACCGGCGCGGTGCTGGCGCGCAGGAAGCCACCTTCCACCGCCTTTTTCACCACGCGATCGAGATCGGGCTCCACGATATGAATTTCGCCACGGTTGATGGTTTCCACCGCGCGCGCGTTGATATCAACGCCGACAACCTGCTTTTGACGAGAGGCAAAGGCCGCGGCGGTAGGCAACCCGATATAGCCAAGACCAACGACAGAGATGGTAGTAAAACTCATAGCGTTACCCGATTGTGTTTAAGTGCGTGCAAAATACGACCACAAGCCTGGCCATCACCGTACGGGTTATGGGCCCGGCTCATCGCCTGATACTCTTCTTCGTCATGCAGTAAGCGCGTGACCTCTTCGACAATACGGCGCGGATCCGTTCCCACCAGACGTACCGTACCGGCAGTCACCGCTTCCGGACGTTCGGTGGTTTCACGCATCACCAGCACCGGCTTGCCGAGGGAAGGCGCTTCTTCCTGAATACCGCCGGAATCGGTCAGGATCAGCCAGGCGTGGTTCATCAGCCAGACAAACGGCATATAGTCCTGCGGCTCAATCAGGAGCACGTTCTCCACGTGACCCAGGATACGGTTGACCGGTTCGCTGACGTTAGGGTTGAGGTGCACCGGATAGACAATCTGCACATCGTCGTTCTGCGCGGCGATTTCTGCCAGCGCATGGCAGATGTGCTCAAAGCCACGACCAAAACTTTCGCGGCGGTGCCCCGTCACCAGAATCGTTTTCTTGCCGTTGTTCAGGAACGGATAGCGTGCAGCAAGTTCAGCCTGAAGCTCGCTGTTAGCCAGCACGCGGTCACGCACCCAAATCAGCGCGTCAATAACCGTATTGCCGGTAACAAAGATTTTGCTGTCGCTGATGTTTTCTCGCAGCAGGTTCTGACGTGAGTTTTCGGTTGGCGCAAAATGGTACATCGCCAGGTGACCGGTAAGCGTGCGGTTGGCCTCTTCCGGCCACGGGGAATAAAGATTGCCGGTACGCAGACCCGCTTCAACATGGCCAACAGGGATACGCTGGTAGAACGCGGCCAGGCTGGTCGCCACGGTGGTGGTGGTGTCGCCGTGCACCAGCACCACATCTGGCCTGAACGACTCAAGGATAGGCTTTAACTCTTGCAAGATACGGCAGGTAATTTCCGTCAGTCCTTGCCCCGGTTTCATAATATTTAGATCGTAATCCGGGACGATAGAAAAGAGGGTTAAAACCTGATCGAGCATCTCGCGGTGCTGGGCAGTCACGCAGACTTTTGCTTCAATATCAGGATCTCTGGCCAGCGCATGAACCAGAGGCGCCATCTTAATGGCCTCCGGCCTGGTGCCAAATACGGTTAGTACTTTCACATCGATTCTCTTCGATTAGACGATGAAGGCCGCAGCCTTCATCGTAGACGGCGTTCTTAGTTTGTGCGGCGACGCATTAACGCCACGCCAGCGCCAGTCAGTGCGCCCACAATCCCCCACATGATCATCAGGAATGCGCGACGCGGACTATCGCGTTTTACAGGTTCTTCAGGCGTTCTCAAATAACGATAGGTCTGAAAACGCGGATCCAGCGTTGGGCCGACGTTGAGCGTGTTGAGCATGGCGCGGTTTTGGTCGTAATCAAGATCGAAATCAGGGCCAACGGCCTGGATATTTTCCAGCCGAGCCTGAAGCATTGGACGACCAAGGAGGAACATTTCTGAGTCAGGGAGTTCGTCAGCGGGAACATCCGTTTCGCTACGGGAAATATTGTGCTGTTCCGCAATTTTTAGCGCCTGCTCAATGTTATGCACGCGTCGCGCGAAGATAGCTTTTGCGACCTCTTCCTGGCGTTTCACCTGCGCTTTCATCTGGATAGTACGCGCAGCCCAGGCGCCTTTAAGTTCGTCATTCAGATGACTCGCCGCGCGCTGGCTGGCAAACGCGACATACTGACGCAGAAGATTATTGGCATCCGGCGCCGTTTCCGCGATCAGCTTTACGCTGTCGCTGACATTACGGAGCGCATCACCAGGCATAAACTGAATGTTGTTGATTAAATCATCCAGCAGCGCGGCATCCGCTTTGCTGTTACCGACCATGCGCTGCTTGTAGTAGTCCGTCTGGGACCAGAAATCACGGCGCGTATCCCATGACGCCAGCTGCATCACGAACTCTTTGTAGGATTCATCCATGACCGAGGCCTGATCCGGGGTCGCCAGATTGGCCTTGATATCAAGATTACGCAGGAACTGCTGCTGGGAGTAGTATCCTCCGAGCATATTTACCGTTGGTCGGTCCGTGATCGCCGTGGCGCTCCACTCCTGTTTTGCGAAGAAGGTGTAGGCTAGCGCCAACAGTGCGAACCCCAACGCGATCCCCACAATCCACAGCTTGCCTCGCCAAAGCACTCGAAACAAACCACGAATATCCAGCTCGTTCTCAGTTACCACTGATTTCGCTCCCGCCAACGGTTGAGTCATCATAGTCCCGGTTTTACTTAGTTAATGTTGTGTTTTTGCCACTGTTACGACGCATCCTGCGTTTTAAACGTTTAATGAAACGCGCGACTTTCCATGCACGCTTGATGCAGTAACCGTACATGAAAAATGCTAGCAAGAATAATACCAACATTACCCATTCAGGAATGAAATGTGCGTATTCTGCAGCAACGCCGATAGCAGCCAAAATGGCAGCCGCAAGCGTAATGAGCACAAATGCCTGACGGGACGTGAAACCGGCGCGCATAATCAGATGGTGAATATGCTGACGGTCGGGGGAGAATGGGCTCATCCCTTTACGCAGACGGCGGTACATAATGGCAACCATGTCCATCAGCGGGATTGCAATAATCCAGAGCGCCGTTACCGGGCTTATAGGATGCGTTTTACCCTGAGTGGTCTCCAGCAGAACCCAGATAACCGTAAAGCCAATCAGCGTACTGCCCGCATCGCCCATAAAGACCTTATAGCGACGTCCTAACACACCCAGGTTGAGGCAGATGTAAGGCAGGATGGCGGCAATCATGGCAAAGCACCACATTGACAGGCTGTACTGGCCGTCAAACCATAAAATGATGCCGATAGCGCCAAACGAAACAGAGGACAACCCGCCGAGCAGGCCGTCTATACCGTCAACCATGTTGAAGGCATTGATGGCGGCCCAGACGGCAAACAGCGTCAGGAAGAAGCCGAATGGCCCAAGCACAAGCTCCCAGGGACCAAACACGTAGCCCAGGCTTCTGAGATAGAGACCGCCTACCACCATCATAATGATGCCGATAGCCGCCTGTACCGTGGCGCGGAACTTCACGCTGATATCAAACCGGTCATCAAGGGCGCCGACTAACACCAGCACGCCTGCACATGCCAGGTAGAGCGCGGCATGAGGAATGTAGTAATCCGCGATCCCGAATGTGAAACAGATGCCTGCGTACACCGAAATACCGCCCACCAGCGGAATAAGCCCCTGATGGCGTTTACGGAAATTCGGTTTGTCCACTAACCCAATTCTTTTTGCTACCTTGCGCGCAATGAACAAAAAACAGGTTGTGAATAAAAAAATACTGATCAGCTCAGTTACTGCAGTGAGTAGATTCACAATGGATTGCTCTCAACAAATGTTAGTCCCGGAAGTATAACCATGAAGCCTCTGCCTCAGAAGGATTAAAGACGGCCTCTCACAACTCCCTTTGTATATTTTTCAATCAATTATTTCTTTGACTGTACAAACCTGCTTATTGTCGCACCGACCGGTCAAAATTGGGAGTGTGTGGTAATAGCGTATAGTCCATAAATAAAAAACGCCACGTAAAAACGTGGCGTTTACTGGGATTATTTGCGTTACGAGCGTTTCATCATGTCGAAGAAATCGTCGTTCGTTTTGGTCATCGCCAGTTTGTTAATGAGGAATTCCATGGCGTCGATCTCACCCATTGGGTGAATGATTTTGCGCAGGATCCACATTTTCTGTAGCTCTTCCTGAGTGGTAAGCAGCTCTTCTTTACGGGTACCGGAACGGTTGTAGTCGATAGCCGGGAAGACGCGTTTTTCTGCGATCTTACGAGAAAGGTGCAGCTCCATGTTGCCTGTCCCTTTAAACTCTTCGTAGATAACTTCGTCCATTTTGGAGCCCGTATCGATCAGCGCCGTCGCGATAATGGTCAGGCTACCGCCCTCTTCCACGTTACGCGCCGCACCGAAGAAACGCTTCGGACGATGCAGGGCGTTGGCGTCCACACCACCGGTCAGTACTTTACCGGAAGCCGGCACCACGGTGTTGTAGGCACGCGCCAGACGCGTAATGGAGTCGAGGAGGATGATCACGTCTTTTTTGTGCTCAACCAGGCGTTTTGCCTTCTCGATAACCATTTCGGCAACCTGAACGTGGCGAGATGCCGGTTCGTCGAAGGTAGACGCAACCACTTCACCTTTCACCAGACGCTGCATCTCGGTCACTTCTTCAGGACGTTCGTCAATCAGCAGCACCATCAGCACGCAGTCTGGGTGGTTGTAGGCAATGCTCTGCGCGATGTTTTGCAGCAGCATGGTTTTACCCGCTTTTGGCGGTGCCACAATCAGACCACGCTGACCACGACCGATTGGCGAGGCCAGATCCAGAACGCGAGCGGTTAAGTCTTCAGTAGACCCGTTACCACGCTCCATGCGCAGGCGAGAGTTCGCGTGCAGCGGCGTTAAGTTCTCGAACAGGATCTTATTGCGCGAGTTTTCCGGTTTGTCGTAGTTAACTTCGTTAACCTTCAACAGCGCAAAGTAGCGTTCACCCTCTTTTGGAGGACGAATCTTACCTGAAATGGTGTCACCAGTGCGGAGGTTGAAACGGCGGATTTGGCTAGGGGATACGTAGATGTCGTCAGGGCCGGCGAGGTAGGAGCTGTCTGCAGAGCGGAGGAAACCAAATCCGTCTTGCAATATCTCCAGCACACCGTCGCCAAAGATATCTTCGCCACTCTTAGCGTGCTGCTTCAGGATGGCGAAAATGATGTCCTGCTTGCGCATACGAGCCTGGTTTTCCAGTCCCATATTTTCGCCGAGAGTGATCAGCTCAGAAACCGGCGTATTCTTTAATTCGGTAAGATTCATAATGGTGTGGGTTCTTAAACTCGGGGTGATTCTCGAACTTAATGTTGTGAATGGTATGGCAGGGTCATCCATGCCTGTTTAGCGGCCATCACCTCATGTCTGTTCGCTGTCTGGTCACAGGGAAAGAACGCAGAACTGAAACGACAAGACGGATTGAGTGACAAGCCCGGAATCTAGCAACTTCACGCACTGTTTATGTTAACAACGGGAAGTATCGGGTAAAACAAGATTCAAACAACAAGATATGTTTAAAACGTAGTCATAGCTAACTTAGCACGACTAAAGCCGGGCGTCCAGAGTTCACCATTAATTAGGCGATCTGGACGCTCGGCTGAGAAACCTTACGCCAGGTTAGCGTCCAGGAACTCTTTCAGTTGACCTTTGGACAGTGCGCCCACTTTGGTCGCCGCCACGTCGCCGTTTTTGAACAGCAGCAAGGTCGGAATGCCACGGATACCGTATTTTGGCGCGGTGCCCGGGTTCTGGTCGATGTTCAGCTTGGCAACGGTCAGTTTGCCCTGATATTCGTCAGCGATTTCATCCAGAATCGGAGCGATCATTTTGCAAGGACCACACCATTCAGCCCAGAAATCAACGAGGATCAGCCCGTCAGCTTTAAGTACGTCCGTGTCAAAACTGTCGTCAGTCAGGTGAATAATTTTATCGCTCATATATAACTCCACAGGAATAAGCCTGGTACGTTGGTTTTATCTCCACCAACGACGTGTTGATGTCGCATTAACCAACTAAAGGTTGACTTTATTTCACCGGATACGCTTTCGTAAAGCAATAGTAAGCTGATATTCTACCACACTATGAGCAAAACACATTTAACAGAACAGAAGTTTTCCGACTTCGCCCTGCACCCGAAGGTGATCGAAGCCCTTGAAACAAAAGGGTTTCATAACTGCACGCCCATTCAGGCTCTCGCCCTGCCGCTGACGCTGGCCGGTCGCGACGTTGCAGGGCAGGCGCAAACCGGTACCGGCAAAACGATGGCGTTTTTAACGTCAACGTTTCATTATTTACTTTCTCACCCGGCGATTGCAGACCGCAAAGTTAACCAGCCGCGCGCGCTAATTATGGCCCCGACGCGAGAACTGGCGGTACAGATCCACGCAGACGCTGAGCCTCTGGCGCAAGCCACCGGCCTGAAACTCGGCCTGGCCTATGGCGGGGACGGTTACGATAAGCAGCTGAAGGTGCTGGAAAGCGGCGTGGATATCCTGATTGGGACCACTGGCCGTCTTATCGACTACGCCAAACAGAACCATATCAACCTCGGCGCAATCCAGGTGGTGGTGTTGGATGAAGCAGACCGCATGTACGATCTGGGCTTCATCAAAGATATCCGCTGGCTGTTCCGCCGTATGCCTGCCGCAGACCAGCGCCTGAACATGCTGTTCTCCGCAACCCTGTCATACCGCGTGCGTGAACTCGCATTCGAGCAGATGAACAACGCCGAATATGTAGAAGTGGAACCGGAGCAGAAAACCGGCCACCGCATTAAAGAAGAGCTCTTCTATCCATCTAATGAAGAGAAAATGCGCCTGCTGCAAACGCTGATCGAAGAAGAGTGGCCGGATCGCGCCATTATCTTTGCGAACACCAAGCACCGCTGTGAAGATATCTGGGGCCACCTGGCGGCAGATGGTCACCGCGTAGGCCTGCTGACCGGCGACGTTGCGCAGAAAAAACGCCTGCGTATTCTCGAAGAATTTACCCGCGGCGACCTCGATATTCTGGTCGCAACCGACGTGGCGGCCCGTGGCCTGCATATTCCAGCCGTGACACACGTCTTTAACTACGACCTGCCAGACGACTGCGAAGACTATGTACACCGTATCGGTCGTACCGGTCGTGCGGGCGCAAGCGGTCACTCTATTAGCCTCGCGTGTGAAGAGTATGCGCTGAATCTTCCGGCCATTGAGACCTATATCGGTCACTCTATTCCGCAAAGCAAATACAACCCGGACGCGCTGTTAAGCGAGCTGCCGCCGCCTAAGCGCCTGACCCGCCCGCGCTCCGGCAATGGCCCGCGTCGTTCCGGCGGCGCACCGCGTAATCGTCGTCGTTCAGGTTAAGAAAATATGCTCAGCTCCACCTCGCTTTATGCGGCAATCGATCTCGGTTCGAATAGCTTTCATATGCTGGTTGTGCGCGAGGTGGCAGGAAGCATACAAACGCTGACGCGCATCAAGCGCAAGGTCCGCCTCGCGGCGGGCCTGAGCGGCGATAACCACCTCTCTCCTGAAGCCATGGAACGTGGCTGGCAGTGCCTGCGTCTGTTTGCCGAACGTCTGCAGGATATCCCCCTCAGTCAAATTCGCGTTGTTGCCACGGCAACCCTTCGTCTGGCGGTTAACGCTGGCGATTTCATAGCCAGAGCGCAGGACATTCTGGGCTGCCCGGTGCAGGTCATCAGCGGTGAAGAAGAAGCGCGCCTGATCTATCAGGGTGTAGCGCACACTACCGGCGGCGACGATCGCCGTCTGGTCGTGGATATTGGCGGTGCCAGCACCGAACTGGTGACCGGCACGGGTGCCCAGGCGACGTCGCTTTTCAGCCTGTCGATGGGCTGCGTGACCTGGCTGGAGCGTTACTTTACCGACCGCAACCTGGCGAAAGAAAACTTCGATGAAGCGGAAAACGCTGCACGCGAAGTGCTGCGCCCGGTCATGGACGAACTGCGCTATCACGGCTGGAAAGTTTGCGTAGGGGCATCCGGAACCGTACAGGCATTGCAGGAGATCATGATGGCGCAGGGGATGGACGAGCGGATCACGCTTGCCAAGCTCCAGCAGCTGAAACAGCGCGCCATCCAGTGTGGTCGCCTGGAAGAGCTTGAAATTGAGGGGCTGACGCTCGAACGTGCGCTGGTTTTCCCAAGCGGGCTCGCCATTCTGATCGCCATTTTCACCGAGCTGAATATCCAGTGTATGACGCTGGCAGGCGGCGCGCTGCGCGAAGGTCTGGTTTATGGAATGCTGCACCAGTCTGTCGATCAGGACATCCGTAGCCGCACGCTGCGTAACGTTCAGCGCCGCTTTATCGTCGATACCGACCAGGCGCAGCGGGTGAGCCAGCTGGCCTCATTGTTTGCCGATCAGGTAAAGAAAAGCTGGGATATTGAACCTTTAAGCCGCGATCTGCTGCTTAGCGCCTGCGCGTTGCATGAAATTGGTTTGAGCGTGGAGTACAAGCAGGCGCCGCTGCACGCGGCCTGGCTGGTGCGCAATCTCGATTTGCCGGGCTTTACGCCCGCGCAGAAGAAGCTGCTGGCCACCCTGTTGCTGAACCAGACCAACGCCGTCGATCTCTCTTCGCTTCATCAGCAGAACGCTGTGCCCCCGCGCGTGGCCGAGCATCTTTGCCGCCTGCTGCGCCTGGCCATTCTGTTTGCCAGCCGCCGTCGCGATGATTTGCTGCCGGACATTACGCTGGTGGCGGACGATGAGAAACTGACGCTGACGCTGCCGAAAAACTGGCTTGAAGATCATCCACTTGGCGCAGAACTGGTTGAGCAGGAGTTCCAGTGGCAAAGCTATGTGCACTGGGCGCTTGAGGTGAAGTAAACGTCCGTACAGTGCCGGGTGCGCTTACCCGGCCTGCAAAAATTATCCTTTCTCTTTGGCTTTTGCCAGCATCGCGCGTATGTTTGCCACGTTTGCCTGGCCTTTGTGCATGCGCTCTTCAGCGGTAATGACTTTGCGTTCCTGCTCCCAGATAAGATCGTCCTGCGGCAACTCCAGCAGGAAACGGCTCGGCTCCGGGCGCACCAGCTCGCCGTACTGGCGGCGCTCTTTGCACAGCGTGAACGTCAGCTCTTTCTGCGCACGGGTGATCCCCACGTAGGCCAGACGGCGCTCTTCGTCGACGTTATCTTCATCGATGCTGCTCTGGTGCGGCAGTAACCCCTCTTCCATACCCACCAGATAGACATACGGGAACTCCAGCCCTTTCGACGCATGCAGCGTCATCAGCTGAACCTGATCGGCCTCTTCTTCACTTTCGCCGCGCTCCATCATATCGCGCAGCGTGAAGCGGGTGACCACCTGCGTCAGGGTCATTGGCTCGTCTAACTCAGAACCCTCCAGCATTTCGGTCATCCAGCTGAAGAGCTGGTTAACGTTTTTCATACGCATCTCTGCCGCTTTCGGGCTGGCGGAGGTTTCGTACAGCCAGGATTCATAGTCAATGCCGTGGATCAGATCGCGTACCGCCGCCACGGGCTCGCGCTCGGCCAGGCGCTGCACCTCACCCAGCCAGTGGGTGAAGCGGGTCAAGGAGTCATAACCGCGCCCGGTCAGGGTCTGGCTCAGCCCCATGTCGAAGCTGGCGGTAAACAGGCTCTTGTTGCGGGTCATCGCCCATTCGCCCAGCTTTTGCAGCGTCGCAGGACCAATTTCGCGCTTCGGCGTGTTCACGATACGCAGAAAGGCGCTGTCGTCGTCCGGATTCGTCAGCACGCGCAGATAGGCCAGCAGATCCTTGATTTCAGGACGCGAGAAGAACGACGTGCCGCCGGAAATTTTGTACGGAATGCGGTTCTGCATCAGCATCTTTTCAAAGACGCGGGACTGGTGATTACCGCGATAGAGGATCGCATAATCCTTGTATTCGGTTTTGTTGACGAAGTGGTGGGCAATCAGCTCCCCCGTTACGCGCTCCGCTTCGTGCTCTTCGTTATTGGCGCTAAGCACTTTCAGTTCGGTACCGTAGCCCAGCTCGGAAAACAGACGCTTCTCAAACACGTGCGGGTTATTGGCAATCAGGATGTTCGCCGCCTTCAGAATGCGTCCGGAGGAACGGTAGTTCTGCTCCAGTTTAATCACCTGCAACGCCGGAAAGTCTTTGCTCAGCAGCACCAGGTTTTGCGGACGCGCGCCGCGCCAGGAGTAAATGGACTGGTCGTCGTCCCCTACGACGGTAAAGCGCGCGCGCTGTCCTACCAGCAGCTTAACCAGCTCGTACTGGCTGGTGTTGGTATCCTGATATTCATCCACCAGAAGGTAGCGGATTTTGTTCTGCCAGCGCTCGCGCACCTCTTCGTTACGCTGGAGCAGCAGCGTCGGCAGCAGGATCAGATCGTCGAAATCCAGCACGTTACACGCTTTCATATGCGCGTCGTACAGCCCGTAGCAGTGGGCAAAAATGCGATCGCGCTCGCCTTTGGCGCTCGCCGCCGCCTGGGCTGGCGTCATCAGATCGTTTTTCCAGTTGGAGATCGTCGAGATCAGCTGTTGCAGCAGAACCTTGTCGTCCTCAATCAGCCCTTCCGTCAGCTCTTTAAGCAGCGCCACCTGGTCAGTGTCATCGAAGAGCGAAAAGTTGGACTTCATCCCCAGCGCCGCGTATTCGCGCTTGATGATATCCAGACCCAGCGTGTGGAAGGTGGAGATCATCAGCCCGCGCGCCTCTTTACGGCCCAGCGTCTGGCCCACGCGCTCTTTCATTTCGCGCGCCGCTTTGTTGGTAAAGGTGACCGCCGCGATATGGCGCGCCTGGTATCCGCAGCCGCGAATCAGGTGGGCGATTTTGTTGGTGATCACGCGTGTTTTACCGGATCCCGCCCCCGCCAGCACCAGGCATGGTCCGGTGACGAATTCGACAGCTTGTTGTTGTCCGGGGTTTAAACGCATAAACGATCGCTCAATGAAAGTAGGGAGAGGAGGAAAAACGCGTGGTAGTATACCGATCGTAAACTAGTCGACTCAAGGCACGATCATGGCAAAAACAGCAGCAGCACTGCATATCCTTGTTAAAGAAGAGAAACTGGCACAGGATCTTCTGGAGCAGATCAAAAACGGCGCCGACTTCGGCAAGCTGGCGAAGAAGCACTCCATTTGCCCGTCAGGCAAACGCGGTGGTGATTTAGGCGAGTTTCGCCAGGGCCAGATGGTTCCGGCGTTTGATAAAGTGGTCTTCTCCTGCCCGGTGCTGGAGCCAACCGGCCCGCTGCACACGCAGTTCGGATATCACATTATCAAAGTGTTATACCGCAACTAATCCAAAGCCCGGTGCATTCACTCACCGGGCTTTTTTTTCGGGCTTGCCGACGCTTAAATGCCGTCGCCGTATTCGAAGGTGTGGTGGATCCCGTTGAAGTGCTGATCCATATCCATCGACGGTTTATCGCTGTCTGGCTTACCGACGATGCGCGCCGGGACGCCCGCGGCAGTGGTATGCGGCGGTACCGGCTGTAGCACAACCGACCCCGCGCCAATCTTCGCTCCGCGTCCGACTTCGATATTGCCCAGGATTTTAGCGCCTGCGCCAATCATCACCCCTTCACGAATTTTCGGATGGCGATCGCCGCTGGTTTTACCGGTACCGCCCAGCGTAACGGATTGCAGGATCGACACGTCATCCTCAATCACCGCCGTTTCCCCGACGACAATGCCGGTGGCGTGATCGAGCATGATCCCGCGGCCAATCTTAGCCGCCGGGTGGATATCCACCTGGAAGGTCACCGAGACCTGGTTTTGCAGGAAGATAGCCAGCGCGCGGCGGCCCTCATTCCATAACCAGTGACCGATGCGGTACGCCTGTAAGGCGTGAAAGCCTTTGAGATACAGCAGCGGCGTGGAATATTTATCGACGGCCGGGTCACGCGTGCGCACGGCCTGGATATCACAGGCGGCAGAGGCGATCATCTCAGGATCTGCGGCGTAGGCCTCTTCCACCACTTCGCGGATAGCGATAGCAGGCATGATAGGGGAAGCCAGCTTATTGGCGAGCATATAGCTCAGGGCGCTGCCGAGATTTTCGTGCTTGAGTAGCGTCGCGTGATAGAAACTGGCCAGCATAGGCTCACAGTCTGCCAAAGCTCGCGCTTCGGCTTTAATATTGTTCCAGACGATATCCAGTTCTTCACACGGCATTGCTTGCTCCAGACGATAGTTAATGACCAGCCAGTTCTGCGCTGGCTGGGTCATTCAGGTGACGATATTTCCCGGCTAATTGCTGCTGCGCTCGTCCTTGCGCGCACGACCTAATAAGGTCAATGCTGCCTCGCGCGCATTTTTTCCGCAATACAATACCTGATAAATTTCCTCGGTTATTGGCATTTCGACACCAAAACGGTGCGCCAATTCGCGAACTTCTTTGGTATTGCGATAGCCTTCAACCACCTGACCAATCTTCTCCTGCGCGCTTTTAACATCGCTGCCCTGTCCGAGCATCATGCCAAAGCGGCGGTTACGCGACTGGTTGTCGGTGCAGGTCAGCACCAGGTCGCCCAGGCCCGCCATCCCCATAAAGGTGGCCGGATCGGCACCCAGCGCTTCGCCAAGGCGGGACATTTCGGTCAGCCCGCGGGTAATCAGCGCCGTACGCGCATTCGCGCCGAAACCGATGCCGTCGGACATCCCGGCGCCAATAGCAATGACGTTCTTCACCGCACCGCCCAGCTGCACGCCGATAAAATCGGGGTTACTGTACACGCGGAAACTCTTGCCGCAGTGCAGCAGTTGCTGGAGATCGTCGGAGAAGGCCTGGTCGGTGGATGCCAGCGAAATCGCTGTCGGCAGGCCAGCAGCCAGCTCTTTGGCAAAGGTCGGCCCGGAGATCACCGCCAGGGGGATCTCCGTACCCAGCGCTTCGCGGGCAACGTCCTGCAACAGACGTCCGGTTTCGGCTTCCAGCCCCTTCGTCGCCCACACAACGCGCGCATCCGCACGCATCAGCGGCTTAATCTGACGCAGCACTTCGCCAAACACATGGCTCGGCACCACAATCAGAATATTGCGGCTGGCGGCCAGCGCGGTCGCAAGGTCGCTTTCCAGATGCAGGGAATCAGGGAACGGAACGTCCGGGAGAAACGCCACGTTGCAGCGGTCGTGTTGCAACGTCGCGATATGTTTTGGATCGTGGCCCCACAGGACCACGTCGTGACCATTTCTTGCCAGCGTGATGGCAAGAGCGGTGCCGTAAGAGCCGGCACCGATCACAGTCATTGACGCATTAACAGTGCTCATCAGGCATCCTGATGTTGTTCGGCACCTTCGCCAGCCTGCTGTTGCAGGTAGTTCATGAACAGCGCATCAAAGTTCACTGGCGCAAGGTTCAGCTGTGGGAACGTACCGCGAGAAACCAGGCTGGTGATGCATTCACGTGCATACGGGAACAGGATGTTCGGGCAGTATGCACCCAGGCAATGCGCCATCTGGTTGCCTTCAATACCGCCGATGGAGAAGATGCCGCCCTGCTGTACTTCGCACAGGAATGCAGTTTCTTCGCCCAGAGAAGCGGTTACGGTTACACGCAGTACGACTTCATACACGTCATCCGCCAGCTGGGTGGATGCGGTATCCAGATCAAGTTTAACCTCTGGCTGCCAGTCTTTCTGGAAAACGTGCGGCGCATTTGGCGCTTCGAAAGAGACATCCTTGGTGTAGATGCGCTGGATCTGGAAAGTCATTTCGGTGTTGTTTTGTTCTGACATGGAAAAACCCTTTTTAATTGTCCTAAAGTCTCTTAGCGCAGCAGCGGATCGAGTCCACCACGCGCGTCGAGCGCATACAAGTCATCACAGCCGCCAATGTGCTGCGCATCAATAAAAATCTGTGGAACCGTCGTGCGGCCACTGCGTTGGATCATCTCTTCGCGTTTAATCGCGTCACCATCGATCGGCAGTTCCTTGAACGTTACGCCTTTGCTGGTCAGCAGCGCTTTCGCTCGGTGGCAGAACGGGCACGTTGCTTTGGTGTAGATCTCAATATTGGCCATCACTTAACTCCTTATTTGCCGCGCACTAAAGGAAGATTCTCCCCGCTCCAGCCGGAAATGCCTTCTTTCAGTACCGTTACGTTTTCAAAACCTGCTTTATGCAGTGCGTTGGCAGATTCCTGCGCCTGCATGCCGGTGCCGTCAACAACGATAATCGGCTGGGCTTTATGCTTCTCCAGCTCACCAATGTTGTTTGCTTTGATTTCCGCAGGCAGCAGGTTGATAGCACCTGCAATGTGGCCCTTACGGAAATCGTCGCGCTGACGCAGATCAACCACAACGGCGTCCTCTTTGTTGATCAGACGAGTCGCTTCACCGCGGGTGATCACCTTAATTTTAGACGTCAGTCCCTTAAATGTGGTGAACAGTACAGCGACCAGCAGGCCAATCCACGCGATGCTCAGGACCGGGTGGCGGCTAACGAATTGCATAATTTCTTGCATGGGGGGTAACTACTCCCGACGTAGTGATTAAAAAAAACCAGGACAGGAGTATACCTGTGCGTTGTGGCAAATACAGCCAGCGACATAAAGCTAATCTATTTTCTGCGGCATGCCACGTAAAAAAAAGCCTCAAAATGTCCTGAGAACAGCATTGCCTCCACGCTTTCTTTGATCTTCTGCGGCTATTTTATCGATTCAGCTGTAGTAAAATTACGCAAATTTTTTGTCTCTTGAGCATGAGGTTGTCGCAATGTCGGTGTCTAAAAAACCTATGGTACTGGTGATTCTGGATGGCTATGGCTACCGTGAAGATCAACAGGATAATGCCATTTTCAACGCCAAAACCCCGGTTATGGATGCGCTATGGGCAAAACGTCCCCACACGCTGATTGATGCGTCTGGCCTGGAAGTGGGTCTGCCAGATCGCCAGATGGGTAACTCTGAAGTGGGTCACGTTAACCTGGGCGCGGGCCGTATCGTTTATCAGGACCTGACGCGTCTGGACGTTGAAATCAAAGAACGTACCTTCTTTGCCAACCCAACGCTCACCGGGGCGGTTGATAAAGCCGTTGCCGCAGGTAAAGCCGTTCACATTATGGGCCTGCTCTCTGCGGGCGGCGTTCACAGCCACGAAGATCACATCATGGCGATGGTAGAGCTGGCCGCCGAGCGCGGTGCAGAAAAAATCTATCTGCACGCGTTCCTGGATGGCCGTGATACGCCTCCGCGCAGCGCTAAAGGTTCTCTGGAAGCGTTTGAAAACAAATTCGCCGCGCTGGGCAAAGGCCGCGTGGCGTCCATCATTGGTCGTTACTATGCCATGGACCGCGACAACCGCTGGGATCGCGTAGAGCAGGCCTATGACCTGCTGACCCTGGCAAAAGGCGAGTTCCAGTACGCGACCGCCGTTGAAGGCCTGGAAGCCGCTTACGCGCGCGATGAAAACGACGAGTTCGTGAAGGCGACCGTTATCCGCGCTGAAGGGCAGGCCGATGCCGCCATGGAAGATGGCGATGCGCTGATCTTCATGAACTTCCGTGCTGACCGCGCGCGTGAAATCACCCGTGCCTTCGTCAACGCCGATTTCGACGGTTTCGCCCGTAAGAAGGTGGTGAAGATCGATTTCATCCAGCTGACCGAGTACGCAGCGGATATCAAAGCCCCTTGCGCTTATCCGCCCGCGTCGCTGGAAAATACCTTCGGTGAGTGGATGGCGAAAAACGATAAAACCCAGCTGCGTATTTCTGAAACTGAAAAGTATGCACACGTGACCTTCTTCTTTAACGGTGGCGTGGAAGAGCCGTTCAAAGGCGAAGACCGCATTCTGATTAACTCGCCAAAAGTTGCGACGTACGATCTGCAGCCGGAGATGAGCTCCGCGGAGCTGACCGAAAAACTGGTGGCCGCGATCGAAAGCGGTAAATACGACACCATCATTTGTAACTACCCGAATGGCGATATGGTAGGCCACACCGGCGTGATGGAAGCCGCGGTGAAAGCGGTTGAAGCGCTGGATCGCTGCGTTGAGCAGGTTGCGAAAGCTGTCGAGTCCGTAGGTGGCCAGCTGCTGATCACCGCCGACCACGGCAACGCGGAACAGATGCGCGATCCGGCAACGGGACAGGCGCACACCGCACATACCAACCTGCCTGTTCCGCTGATTTATGTAGGTGATAAATCAGTTAAAGCAGTGGAAGGCGGCAAGCTTTCCGACATCGCGCCAACCATGTTGTCGCTGATGGGTATGGAAATCCCTAAAGAGATGACTGGCAAGCCGCTGTTCATCGTGGAATAATCGCTCCCCATGAGGGGAAAGGCGATTTTTTCAATCACATGGGTCGTGAAGCCGCTTAGGTTATCAGTCAGACCTCTGCTTTACGCCAGCGCACTCAGCGCTGGCGTATTGCTGTGCGCCGCATCCGCCCACGCGGATGACCGTGACCAGCTTAAATCCATTCAGGCTGATATCGCCGCTAAAGAGCGCGCCGTACGCCAGCAGCAGCAGCAGCGTTCAGCCCTGCTTGCCCAGCTTAAAAAGCAGGAAGAGGCCATCTCCGCCGCCGCGCGTAAGCTGCGTGAAACGCAAAACACCCTTGCTCAGCTCAATAAGCAAATCGATGAAATGAACGCGTCGATTGCGAAACTGGAGCGTCAGCGTGACGCACAGGAGCGCAACCTTGCTGCACAGCTTGATGCCGCCTTCCGCCAGGGTGAGCACACCGGCCTACAGCTGATCCTCAGCGGTGAAGAGAGCCAGCGCGGGCAGCGCCTGCAAGCCTACTTTGGCTACCTGAATCAGGCGCGTCAGGAGACTATCGCGCAGCTCAAACAGACGCGCGAAGAAGTCACCACGCAAAAAGCCGAGCTGGAAGAGAAGCAGAGCCAGCAGCAGACGCTGCTCTACGAACAGCAGGCCCAGCAGGCGAAGCTTGAGCAGGCGCGGAATGAACGTAAAAAGACGCTCGCCGGACTGGAGTCCTCTATTCAGGCAGGACAAAGCCAGCTGAGCGAAATGCGCGCCAACGAATCGAAGCTGCGTAACAGCATCGCCCGTGCGGAAGCCGCGGCCAAAGCGCGCGCTGAAAAAGAGGCGCGTGAAGCACAGGCCGTGCGTAATAAGCAGCAGGAAGCCTCCCGTAAAGGCACCACCTATAAGCCTACTGAAAATGAACGTTCCCTGATGTCGCGTACCGGCGGCCTCGGCTCACCTCGTGGCCAGGCCTACTGGCCCGTTCGCGGTACGATTCTGCATCGCTATGGCGAACAGTTGCAGGGTGAGCTACGTTGGAAGGGGATCGTTATCGGTGCGTCTGAAGGTAGCGAAGTGAAAGCCATCGCCGATGGTCGCGTTATTCTGGCCGACTGGCTGCAGGGTTACGGACTTGTGGTGGTGGTTGAACACGGTAAAGGCGACATGAGCCTTTACGGCTACAACCAGAGCGCGCTGGTCAGCGTCGGCACCCAGGTGCGCGCCGGCCAACCCATTGCCCTTGTGGGCAGCAGTGGCGGTCAGGGCCGCCCGTCACTCTATTTCGAAATTCGTCGCCAGGGTCAGGCGGTCAATCCACAGCCGTGGTTGGGAAGATAAGTTTTGCTTCAATTTCGTCGAATTATTCTCTCCGTCGTCAGCGCGCTGGCGCTGGCTGCACCGGTTTATGCAGGCAAACTCGCGATAGTGATCGATGACTTCGGTTATCGCCCGCACTACGAAAATCAGGTGCTGGCGATGCCGTCAGCCATCTCCGTCGCCGTTCTTCCTAACGCGCCACATGCCCGTGAAATGGCGACGAAAGCCCATAATAGCGGCCATCAGGTCCTCATCCATCTGCCGATGGCGCCCCTCAGCAAGCAGCCGCTGGAAAAAGATACTCTGCGCCCGGATATGAGCAGCGACGAGATCGATCGCATCATCCGCGACGCCTACAACAAAGTGCCGTATGCCGTGGGCCTGAATAACCATATGGGCAGCGCGATGACCTCCAGCCTGTACGGCATGCTGAAAGTGATGCAGGCGCTGGAGCGTTACAATCTCTATTTCCTCGACAGCATGACCATCGGCAACAGCCAGGCAATGCGTGCCGCTCAGGGGACGGGCGTGAAGGTCATCAAGCGCAAGGTCTTCCTGGACGACTCCCAGAACGAGGCGGATATCCGCGTGCAGTTCAACCGTGCGGTACAGCTGGCGCGCCGTAACGGGTCGGCGATTGCCATCGGCCATCCGCATCCGTCTACCGTACGCGTGTTGCAGCAAATGCTGCCGACCTTACCTGCCGATATTACGCTGGTGCGTCCGGGCGATCTGCTCAATGAACCTCAGGTGGATACGTCTCGTCCGGGTAGCGCGCAGCCACCAGCAACACAACCGCGTAATCCGTTCCGCGGCGTGAAGCACTGCACGCTGAAACAGCCGCCTGAACCGGTGCATGCAACCCGCTTCTTCACGGTGATCAGCGAAAGCGTGAGCCAGAGTACGCTGGTGCAGTATTTCCAGCATCAGTGGCAGGGCTGGGGGAAAAAGTCGTAACTATCTAATAAGATGTGAATCCGTATGCTTTCGGGCTGCGGATTCCCCTTCATCCTGATGGCGATACCAGGCTTTGAAATATTTTAAAAAACTGGACAAGGTTGCATAGAGTCCCGTAACCACCCCAACTTTTCCCTGTCTCCATGCACCGCTAAATAAATACCATTTAAAGAAGGCACCAATAGCACTGACGATACCGCGTACGATTGAAGGTCTGGGTGCCTGATACTTTACCACTCGCGATGTATACGTATTTAACTTATCAAACACTTCATGCAGGGAATAAAAGGTATCGTGTCGGACATGACCCGGTATTCGCATCACCTGCCCTGCACCAACGGCTTTATCATCTACTGGTCGATTGTTAAATGTGACATAACGACGATTGAATAACCTCAAGGGATAGTCTGGGGAAGAAACCGGGTAGATTGTTCGGGTGCGCTCGCCTAACACATACCAGTAACGAGACAGACTCCACCCCCAGTCTGCTGGAGGTTCCTCTCTGGATTTTAGCGCGATGATATATTCCAGGGTATCTTCATCCAGTATTTCATCACTGTCCATGCATAAAACCCAATCGTTACTTGACCGAGAAATGGCTATATTCATCTGTTCACCATGCATGGCATAGGGATGATAAATTGGTGAGATTCCATATTCTTCGAGAACAGATAACGTTTCATCATGGCTCCCGGAATCAACCACAACAATCTCATCCGCAATACGTATCAAAGGGGGTACAACCTGATGTAACAAACGAGCAGAGTTGTACGTCAAAAGGCATACGGTTAGCTTGAACATATTGTCCCCTGATCTTAATCAATTAGATCATGAGAGAATAGCTTCAGCCATTACCACTGTCATATCCGGGTCTGAACCATAATTTTTATTTACAAAACGGTGCTGGCATTAGCGAGTAGGGGTGACGCACGTCAGAAACGGGATAAACCAGAGAGCATATAATTTAAATACTTGTTAAATAACAATAAAATGATGCAAGCCACTCTCTGGCATTGCAATCATTCCTTTTGGCAGACGTTAAGATTATACTATCGTCAATATACTGCTTAAGTTGGTTTGGCGCGAACATGAAGAAAATTATTAGTTACCTGAAGGAAATTAACAGGCAACGAAACCATAAAACGAAAGAATTAAAAAGACGGTTAAAGCTACTTTCAGTAGCGCGCCAGCTCCATGATAAGCGGCAGGAAAAAATTGATGTTTCCCGTGTGAAGCGCATCCTTTTCCCTTTTGTAGACCTTGGAATTGGTGATGCTGTTTGCCACACCGGAACCTGGCATAGTTTAAAAGAGGCAGGGTATACGCTGCAGGTCATCGTCGAAGAACGAAATCGCGATTTATTCGAAAAAATGACGGATATTGATGAAGTTTATATTGTTGATATCAATAACATCGATGCAATGAACACCATCGAGACAGATTTAGTCATTAGCCATTACGCATGGATGAAAAGAAAAGAATTGTTCAATACGCTTCTCCTGCGTAAAGTGCATTATAAATATGCCGTTGGATTTGGCGGCTGGCTGGATAAGCCTTATAACTTAATGTTGCCAATTGATTCCGAGTTCCACATTACCCATCCTCAAAAAGAAATACTTAACATATTGAATGTTAAGCCTGAATTCCTTCGTTATTCGTTACCCGTTTTGCCGGAGCACGATGACTTTATTGACAGTTATCTGCAATCGCATTCTGGTAAAACGTGCGTTGTCCTCAATCCATTCGCAAGCGTTGCAGAGCGCAGCCTCTCGCCTTCACAGTTAGAAAAATTGGCGAATGAGATTACACAAAACCCAGATGTTCATGTGTTTATCATTGGTGAAGGTAAGAAACTTGCTAACCTCCACATTGAAAATAGCCAGGTCACCATTTGTCGTTTCAACTCGCTCTGGGATGCCATAACACTTATCAAAAAAGCCGATTTGATTGTCTCTGTAGATACAGCCATCGTACATATCGCCTGCGCCTTTGATAAAAAACTTATTGCTATCTATTTTTCCATGCTGCTGGATCATAATAAAAAATTCGAAGGCAATACTATTTTCGCGCCTGTTGGTAATAACTCAGAGCAGCTAATATTCGATAAACACCACAACAAACTTGATATCCAGTCTATTGCTGCAAAAGTACTCATCAAGCTTGGTTGCGAAAGAACTGCTGCATAAGTAAAAGGGGCCCTCGGCCCCTTTCTCATTATTTACCCCAGCTCAGAATCACTTTCCCGGACTGGCCAGAACGCATAGCGTCAAAGCCCTGCTGGAACTCATCGACAGAGAATCGATGGGTAATAATCGGGGACAGATCCAGGCCAGACTGAATTAATGCCGCCATCTTGTACCAGGTTTCGAACATTTCACGGCCATAGATGCCTTTAATGAACAGCCCCTTGAAGATCACTTTATTCCAGTCGATAGACATATCTGACGGCGGAATACCCAGCATCGCGATACGCCCGCCGTGGTTCATGGTGTCAAGCATGGTGCGGAACGCCGGTGGCGCACCGGACATCTCCAGACCCACGTCGAAGCCTTCAGTCATGCCCAGTTCTTCCATCACGTCGGTCAGGCTCTCCTTAGAGACGTCCACCGCGCGGGTAACGCCCATTTTACGTGCCAGCGACAGACGGTATTCGTTGACGTCGGTGATCACGACGTTACGCGCACCCACGTGCTTCGCCACCGCTGCCGCCATAATACCGATTGGGCCCGCACCGGAGACCAGCACGTCTTCACCCACCAGGTCGAAGGAGAGCGCGGTATGCACCGCGTTGCCGAACGGGTCAAAGATGGAGGCCAAATCGTCAGAGATATTGTCCGGAATTTTGAACGCGTTGAACGCCGGGATCACCAGATATTCAGCGAAGCAGCCCGGACGGTTTACGCCCACGCCGACGGTGTTGCGGCACAGGTGCGTACGACCACCGCGGCAGTTACGGCAGTGACCGCAGGTAATATGGCCTTCACCGGAGACGCGATCGCCGATGTTGAACCCTTTTACTTCCTGGCCGATGCCAACTACTTCACCCACATATTCATGGCCGACCACCATCGGGACAGGAATGGTTTTCTGTGACCACTGGTCCCAGTTGTAGATGTGAACGTCAGTACCGCAGATGGCGGTTTTACGAATTTTGATCAGCAGATCGTTATGACCGACTTCCGGCTCCGGCACGTCGGTCATCCAAATCCCTTCTTCCGCTTTCAGTTTGGATAACGCTTTCATCACACGTCCTCAGGCAATTACGCCCAGCTGTTTGCCGATGCGGGTAAAGGCTTCCACCGCACGTTCAATTTGTTCAGGCGAGTGCGCCGCAGACATCTGGGTGCGGATACGCGCCTGACCTTTTGGTACCACCGGGAAGAAGAACCCGGTCACGTAAATCCCTTCTTTCTGCAGCTCGCGAGCAAATTTCTGCGCGACGACCGCATCGCCCAGCATCACCGGAATGATCGCGTGGTCAGCACCGGCCAGGGTAAACCCTGCGGCGCTCATTTTTTCACGGAACAGACGGGCGTTGGACCACAGGCGGTCGCGCAGCTCAGCACCGGATTCCACCATCTCCAGCACTTTAATGGAGGCGGCCACGATCGCTGGCGCCAGGGAGTTGGAGAACAGATACGGGCGGGAGCGCTGACGCAGCCACTCAACCACCTCTTTACGCGCGGCGGTATAGCCGCCGGAAGCACCGCCAAGCGCTTTGCCCAGCGTACCGGTGATGATGTCCACGCGGCCCATCACGTCACAGTATTCGTGGGAGCCACGGCCATTTTCGCCCACAAAACCAACCGCGTGCGAGTCGTCTACCATCACCAGCGCGTCGTATTTGTCGGCCAGATCGCACACGCCCTTCAGGTTAGCGATCACGCCGTCCATAGAGAACACGCCATCGGTGGCGATGAGCACATGACGCGCGCCGGCTTCGCGGGCCTCTTTCAGGCGGGCTTCCAGCTCAACCATGTCGTTGTTGGCGTAGCGGAAACGCTTCGCTTTACACAGGCGGACGCCGTCGATAATAGAGGCGTGGTTCAGGGCGTCGGAGATAATTGCGTCTTCTGCGCCCAGCAGCGTCTCAAACAGACCGCCGTTGGCGTCGAAGCAGGAGGAGTAGAGGATCGCGTCTTCCATTCCAAGGAAGTTCGCCAGCTTTTGTTCAAGCTGCTTGTGGCTGTCCTGGGTGCCGCAGATAAAGCGCACGGAGGCCATGCCGAAGCCGTGGGTATCCATGCCGTTTTTCGCTGCGGCAATCAGCTCAGGGTGATTCGCAAGACCCAGGTAGTTGTTCGCACAAAAGTTGATCACATGGCTGCCGTCGGCAACGGTGATGTCCGCCTGCTGAGCAGACGTGATAATACGCTCTTCCTTGAACAACCCTTCCGCACGGGCGGTATCAAGGTCGCTGTTTAACTGTTTGTAAAAATCACCACGCATTGCAATTCTCCAGACTCGGCAAATTTCGGCACATATTACCCAAACCTATAGTTCATGACGAGATGACGCAGTATCTCTTCTCGTTTTTGCAGCATAAATCACGTGTACCCCTGCTGCATATCGGTGAATGGCTGAAGACCGGGCATTGTGATGATATGATAAAGACATTAGCGTCCGGGATTGTCCCCGGACTCAACACTTCAAAGGTTACAGTTATGATCATCGTTACCGGCGGCGCGGGCTTTATCGGCAGCAATATTGTTAAAGCTCTCAATGACAAAGGCATCACCGACATTCTGGTGGTGGATAACCTGAAAGACGGCACCAAGTTCGTCAACCTGGTGGATCTGAACATCGCTGATTATATGGATAAAGAGGACTTCCTTATCCAGATTATGGCAGGCGAAGAGTTCGGCGAGATCGAAGCCATCTTCCACGAAGGTGCATGCTCATCCACCACCGAGTGGGACGGCAAGTACATGATGGACAACAACTATCAGTACTCCAAAGAGATCCTGCACTACTGTCTGGAGCGTGAAATTCCGTTCCTGTACGCCTCCTCTGCGGCAACCTACGGCGGCCGCACCTCTGATTTCATCGAGTCCCGCGAATATGAGCAGCCGCTGAACGTTTACGGCTATTCCAAGTTCCTGTTTGATGAGTACGTGCGCCAGATCCTGCCTGAAGCGAACTCCCAGATTGTTGGCTTCCGCTACTTCAACGTTTACGGTCCGCGCGAAGGCCACAAAGGCAGCATGGCGAGCGTGGCGTTCCACCTGAACACCCAGCTGAATAATGGCGAAAGCCCGAAACTGTTTGAAGGCAGCGACGGCTTCAAGCGTGACTTCGTCTACGTAGGCGACGTGGCGGCCGTCAACCTGTGGTTCCTGGAAAATGGCGTATCCGGTATTTTCAACCTTGGCACAGGCCGCGCGGAATCCTTCCAGGCCGTGGCTGACGCAACGCTGGCATACCATAAAAAAGGCAGCATTGAGTATATTCCTTTCCCGGATAAGCTGAAGGGCCGCTACCAGGCGTTCACGCAGGCTGACCTGACCAACCTGCGTGCCGCAGGCTACGACAAGCCGTTCAAGACCGTTGCCGAAGGCGTAACGGAATACATGGCCTGGCTGAACCGCGACGCATAAGTATGAAAATTCTGGTGATCGGCCCGTCATGGGTGGGCGACATGATGATGTCGCAAAGTCTCTATCGCACGCTCAAGGCGCGTTATCCCCAGGCGATAATCGACGTGATGGCACCCGCGTGGTGCCGTCCGCTGTTATCGCGTATGCCAGAAGTGAACGAGGCGATCCCAATGCCGCTCGGCCACGGGGCGCTGGAAATTGGCGAGCGTCGCAGACTCGGCCATAGCCTGCGCGAAAAACGCTATGACCGTGCCTATGTGCTGCCTAACTCCTTCAAATCTGCCCTTGTGCCCTTCTTTGCTGGCGTGCCGCACCGTACCGGCTGGCGAGGCGAAATGCGCTACGGTTTGCTGAACGACGCCCGGGTGCTGGATAAAGAGGCGTGGCCGCTGATGGTTGAGCGCTATGTGGCGCTGGCCTATGACAAAGGCGTAATGCGCAGCGCGAAAGACCTGCCGCAGCCGCTGCTGTGGCCGCAGCTTCAGGTCAACGATGGGGAGAAATCCCATACCTGCAACGCGTTTGGCATTTCGTCCGAGCGTCCGATGATTGGTTTTTGCCCTGGTGCGGAATTTGGTCCGGCAAAACGCTGGCCGCACTATCACTACGCCGAACTGGCGAAACAGCTGATCGACGAAGGCTATCAGATTGTGCTGTTTGGCTCAGCGAAAGACCACGAGGCGGGCAATGAAATTCTCGCCGCGCTGAGCATCGATCAGCAGGCCTGGTGCCGGAACCTTGCGGGAGAAACGCAGCTTGAGCAGGCCGTAATTTTGATTGCCGCCTGTAAAGCCGTGGTCACTAACGATTCCGGTCTAATGCACGTCGCCGCCGCGCTGGACCGCCCGCTGGTCGCGCTGTATGGCCCCAGCAGCCCGGACTTCACGCCGCCTCTGTCACACAAAGCGCGCGTTATCCGGCTAATCACCGGCTACCATAAGGTTCGCAAAGGCGATGCCGCAGAGGGCTATCATCAGAGTCTGATCGACATCACGCCGCAGCGCGTTCTCGAAGAACTCAACGAACTGCTGTTGAGCGAAGAAGGATAACGGATGCGGGTATTGATCGTTAAAACCTCCTCGATGGGTGATGTTCTGCATACGCTGCCGTCGCTGACGGACGCCATGCGGGCCATTCCCGGCATCCGTTTTGACTGGGTGGTGGAAGAAGGCTTCGCGCAAATCCCCACCTGGCATGAGGCGGTCGATCGCGCGATCCCGGTGGCGATTCGCCGCTGGCGCAAAGCGTGGTTCTCCGCACCGATTAAAGCCGAACGTAAAGCCTTCCGCGAAGCGGTGCAGGCGCAGCGTTACGACGCGATCGTCGACGCCCAGGGGCTGGTCAAAAGCGCGGCGCTGGTGACGCGTCTGGCACACGGCCTAAAGCACGGTATGGGCTGGCAAACCGCACGCGAACCGCTGGCGAGCCTTTTCTATAACCGTCGCCACCATATTGCGAAGCAGCAGCACGCCGTGGAGCGCACCCGCGAGCTGTTCGCGAAAAGCCTGGGCTATGCAAAACCTGAAGCCCAGGGTGACTACGCTATTGCACAGCATTTTTTGCGCGAGACGGAGCATGCCGAGCCGTATCTGGTGTTCCTGCATGCCACAACGCGCGACGATAAGCACTGGCCGGAAACGCACTGGCGAAGGCTGATTGAACTAATGCAACCTTGCGGTATCCATATTAAACTCCCGTGGGGCGCTGAACATGAGCGTCAGCGTGCGGAGCGTCTGGCCGCAGGCTTTACCCACGTCGAGGTTTTACCCAAACTTACGCTGGCGCAGGTTGCCGCGCAGCTGGCGGGCGCGAATGCCGTCGTTTCCGTGGATACGGGGCTAAGCCATCTAACCGCCGCACTGGATCGTCCTAATATCACGATTTTCGGCCCGACAGACCCCGGGCTGATCGGGGGTTACGGTAAAAACCAGCATCAGATGGTCAGCCCGACGCAACAAACGAAGGATATCAGCGCAGATGCTATTTTTTCATTTTTACAGGGCAGCCAGCTGCTTTCCAACAGGGATATTTAACCCATGAGTTACGTATTTCTGCTGATTTTACTCTTTCCGGTGAAGCTCTTCCGGAAGCTGTTTCGAAAAGACACGGGCAGGAACCTTGTCATTCAGACGGCCAAAATCGGTGACTTTATCAATGCGACGCCCCTCCTGGCACATCTGCAAAAAAGCGATGTGTTGATCAGCCGCAGCGTCGGCGCGCTGGCGAAGCATGACGAGAACATCGAGCAGATCTACTTCATCGAACAGCATAAGCGCAACCTGTGGCGTAAGCTCTGCTTCGCCTGCAGGATCATGAACCGTTACGATAATGTCTATCTGCTACAGCCGAATAGCGTGAATCTCTTTTTTGCCGCCGTCTGTAATGCAAAAAACAAACAATTTTTAAGCATTTACACCCGCAGATGGTATCACGGGATATTTTATCTCACCGCCGACGGTATCGTTGAGCACGGCAAAAAAACGCTATCAGTAACCAACTACCTGAAGCTGGCCGACCGTTCACTCACGTGGCAGGACTCTCCCAAACATGCCACAAAGCCGCTGTTTAAACCGGCGACCTATCCGGCCATTCTCGACAAACCTGACGTTATCCGCATCGGTATCAGTATTGCGGCAGGCAATAAAGCTAAAACGGTGCCGCCGGTTATCTGGAAGCGAATTGTCGATCGCCTAGCCGGCTTACCCTGCGAGTTTTATGTTTTCGGCGCCCCAAATGAACAGTCGTGGATGGACGATATCACCCGCCTTTACGGTGAGATCCCGAATTTTATCAATCTCATTGGTAAAATTTCGCTCGAAGAGCTTCCCTGGGCCATTTCGAAGATGGACTGCTATATCGCGTCTGATTCGGGGAATATTTACATTGCAGATGCTGTGGGCGTGCCGGTAATCATGTTATTTGGCCCATGCTGTCATTACGAGCAGCGTCCTCTCGGCGAGGTTCTGTTGATTGGTAACGATGAAAATATTAACTCTTACGTTTTTGAAACGCGTTACTACTTCAGCCAACCGAAAGAAGAGTTGTTTGCAGTAAGCGACGCGGATTTGGATAACATTGTGAGTTTATTAACGACCGTGAATAAAAATAAAAAAATAATTTCCTGAGGCGTAAAATGAACTCGTTGACCAAGCAACTGTATCGGTATACGCATAAGCGCAATATGCGACATAATGAAAATTTATGGCCCTTCGTTAAAATATCGCGTGCTGAAACCGGTGAAATATCAGAATTAAAGTATAAGGGACGCAGTATCGATCTGATCCCGCTCTCCTCACTTCACCATCGGTTCGATGGCGATATACTTATTGCGGCGACTGGCCCTTCAATCAAAGCTATCGATTTCAAGACTCTACCATCGACGGTAATCACGGCGGGCGTGAACGGTGCCTGGCACCTTCACCACGCGCTAAGTTTTTCTCTCTATTTCGTCGTTGATATGACGTTTATCGATCGTCAGACTGCATTATTGAAGCGTATTGTAAGCTGTAAAGATGTCATTCTCTTTACTACGGTTATGGGCATCGTTAAACTTATAGAGCGTTTTTCATACGACAAAATCCAGTGTGAATTATGCATCATTGAAGATATTTGTTATGAAACCTATAAACCCTCTATTAAGCAAGCTGATTTACGCGAGGTTCTAGCGGGCACGCCAGGTATCATATTTTCAGAGACACATCCTAATACAGCCTTTAGTTGTGATGTTCGTCACGGGGTCGTAGATGCCGGAACCGTGATGTATTGGGCTCTCCAGGTACTCTATTTTCTGGGCTTTAAAAAAATATATATTGCGGGGCTCGATATGAATAATTTCAATCAACCTCGCTTTTATGAAACCAATAGTACAATGTTACCAACTTTCCTTGATAAAAAGGTGAATAATATTGTCATTCCGGCGTTGATGCTGGCAAGTACTGTTTTCAAAAAAAATGAGATCACTGTCATCAATCTGTCTCCTCAAAGCGCAATACCTGACTCTGTTTTCCCCAGAAAGGATTTTACTGATGTCTTCAACTAATATTCAACGTTTTATATTCTATCCTTTTATGCTCTTTATCTTTTTGAGCATGATTTTTTGTGGCGTTTCAAAAGTAAATATTTTCTTTCACATTGCCCTTGCACTGTTTATCATCGCTATGATGATAAATCATGAGGTAAGAACGCGTTTTATTAGCGATCGTGACTTTCTACCCGCACTGGGCTTTACTGGTGCATTTTTATTATATTTCTCATTAACTAATTTTTGGGCTGATTCGTCCCACCTCAGGTCTGCGCTAACCCATTCATTTTATTTGTTTATTTTTATCTGCCTGTATCGTCAATGTGAACTACAGGACAGAAAAAAATATATCATAGGTGCAGCATATTTCGGCATTGTGGCTTTAACGATATTAACGCTAATTTATGTCAATAAAGAGCACATATTTCAAAACAGGCTATCGCGAGCTTTTCCTTTCTCTCCGGATAACGTAATTGATCTTGGAGGATACATGGCGCTGGGTATTTTATTGAGCGCCATACTGGTTCGTGAAACGCGTAACTTCTGGTTTTATATTCCAGTTCCTCTGCTTTTGGTCTGCTTGATTCTGACCCAAAGTCGAGGGCCACTCCTTTCACTTGTTGTCGCCGCGGTTGTCGCTTTCCTCTGTAAACCGAAATGGGATATTAAGCTGCTGACAGGTTCACTTATTCTACTGGCGATCATCGGTGCAAGCCTCTATTTTAGTGGCTCGCTCGATATGTTCTTCAAACGCGTAGAAGATTCTTCACGAGCAGGATCCGTCCGTTTCGGTATTTGGCAGCATGCTTTTGAAGTGGCAAAACAGAAAGCACTCTTCGGATGGGGTTTCAATAAAGAACTTCAGTTCATTAATGGTTTTGGTCAGCATGTTACCACGACGCATAGCCTCTATTTAGCAACCTTTCTAAAGGGAGGTGCGGTAGGACTGCTGCTGCTTTTAGGCATGATTTTATTTGCCGCCAGACAAAGCCTTCGCCACCTTGCAGCTAATCATAAAGCTGAAATCGCGGTTATCGTATTTGCGCTGATGTTCTACGTGACGCAGGGCATGTTTGTTATCAGCAACCCACGAGAATATTGGGTGTTGTTCTGGCTTCCTTTTGCCATTATTTTTAGTGCGCCGATAAAAACGGCGCTGCAAAAATAACGTTAAGGCGCCGATGTTTCGGCGCCTTTTTTATAAGAATAAAACTCCGCCAGCGTCATTCCCACCGTCTTATCTGATAACCAGCTAAACAGCTGCTCAAGATCCTGATACAGCCCTTCAATCGCGGCGTCATCTTTAAACGCAGGGCTTCCGCCAGGCATAAATTCCGACGAATGAAGCATAAACTCCACATAATCATTTCCCTGAGACAGGCATTGCTGCGCTACCTTAATCATCTCCTGGGCGTTACCGCCGGACGGGCGTAACCAGTTAACTGAAGGAGAGCGGTATTTACCGCGAAGACGATCGTAACCCTGCTTAAGCGAATTCAGCCATGCCGGATGTTTGTACTGGATGCTCATCGGCACTTCGAGTAAAGGGCTGTTTCCCGGACGGGAAATATCATCTGCATCTAAGAAGTAAGCGCGATCGGGGAAATGCTGGTAATTCGTTCCGCCACTTCCCTGAGGGGCGCCTTTCGCGTTACGCCAGTTCACGCGCGGCGTGACGGAGCAGTCGACCTGATAACCCAGTTCAATCAGCAGCCTGGCGTAACGGCTATCAAACGCCCAGCGCCCGGCGCGATGACTAAGCATTTTAGTCTGGAAGGTCTCTTCCAGTAAGCGGGTCATAAATACCACTTTCTCACGCATGACCTCGTCTGGAAACTCAATCAGATAAGGCTGCCAGCGCCAGTCATCACCGGTCAGATCGTGCTCAGGAGGGCTGTTCCAGGCATGGAGATGCATTCCCACCTCGCCCTGGCCCCGGGCGATTACATCTTTAGCGAACTCAATGAACACCGGCTCAACCGCCATCTCGTAGTTGGTCAGCCAGACGGGCTTGAAGCCGAAACGCTCACAAAGCGTCTGGAACCGTGCCAGATAGCGCGCATTTTTCGTTTTGATCACCCGGTGGTTTTGCCAGAGATTATCCCCTTCGGTATCGATCGTGATGATAAACGCCGGTTTTTTCATAATGAGCCCGCAAGACAAAATAGTTAGCGCTATGTTACGCACTCCCGAAAGCAGGAGTAAACCCTTCCAGGGAAATTCCTGACATTATGGAGAAAGAGTGCAAGTCGCTACCAGGTCTATTAGAATTGCCATTAGTACAACGCCGATAAGATGATGATGAATAACTTACCCGACACGCCTGATTTGCGCATTTTACTGATCAAACTTCGCCATCATGGCGACATGTTACTCACCACTCCCGTCATCAATTCGCTACGCCAAAAATGGCCAGAAGCCCAAATCGACGTGCTCCTGTATGAAGAGACGCGAGACATGCTCGCCGCGCATCCGGCAATCAATACGATTTATGGCATCGACCGTAAGTGGAAGCAACTGGGCACGCTGAAGCACCTGCAAAAAGAGTGGCAGTTGCTGCGTACGCTGCGCGCGCAGCATTACCATCTGGTGATTAATCTTGCCGATCAGTGGCGCAGCGCGATTGTCACCCGCCTCACGGGTGCCCCCGTTCGGCTCGGGTTTGCCTTTAACAAGCGCAACAATGCGTTCTGGCGTTTTTGTCATAGCGAACTGGTTTCTGTCGCCAGCCATCAGTCACTGCACACCGTTGAACAAAACCTTTCGATACTGGCACCGTTACCGGTTGTCGCCAAATCCGACGTCACCATGGCTTACCGCGCGGATGACTGGCACCATGCACAGCAAAAGCTAACGCAACAGGGTGTGGGAGAGCGCTACATCGTTATCCAGCCCACCTCACGCTGGTTCTTTAAGTGCTGGGATGAAGGGAAAATGGCGCAAACTATCGCCGCGCTGCAGCAGGACGGCCACACTGTCGTCCTGACGGCGGGACCGGATAAGAAAGAGCTGGCGATGGTAGACCGCATCCTTGCCGCCTCCCCGAAAACGGGTGTTGTTTCGCTGGCAGGACAGTTAACCCTGCGCCAGCTGGCCTCGCTCATCGACCACGCCAGCCTGTTCATTGGCGTTGACTCTGTTCCTATGCACATGGCCGCCGCCCTGCAGACGCCCTGCGTGGCGCTATTTGGCCCATCAAAATTGACGTTCTGGTCGCCATGGCAGGTAAACGGCGAGGTTATCTGGGCCGGGAATTACGGCCCGCTTCCCAACCCTGACGCCATTGATACGAAAACCACCGAACGCTATCTCGACGCCATTCCCGTTGATGCTGTCGTCTCTGCCGCAAGGAGATACCTGTGATGAAGCCTCATCGCCTGGCCATTGTGCGTCAAAAATATCGCCCGGATGGCGGAGCAGAACGTTTTGTCTCCAGGGCACTCGCTGCGCTGAGCAATCAGAACCTTGAGCTGAACGTCATCACCCGCGAGTGGCAAGGCGAAAAACAGGACGACTGGCATATTCATATCTGCGATCCCCGGAAATGGGGTCGCATCAGCCGCGAGCGCGGCTTTGCGCAAGCCGCGCGAGCCCTGTGGCAACAGCAGCAGTTTGATATTGTACAGAGCCACGAGCGTATCCCGGGCTGCGATATTTACCGTGCCGGCGACGGAGTGCATCGCCGCTGGCTGCTACAGCGTACGCGTATACTTCCCGCCTGGCGCGCGAAGCTGCTTATGCACGATCGCTATCACCGCTACGTGATGAACGCGGAACGTGAAATGTACCAGGCTCCCGAGCTAAAGGCGGTTATCTGTAATGCGGAGATGATCAAGCGCGAAATCGTCGAAGACTTTGATATTGACGCAAAAAAGATACATGTGATTTATAATTCAATAGATTCCAGCCGCTTCGTTCCGGCAGAAGAGAGACAGCGCGCCGTACTGCGTCAGCAATTTGGGCTACCCGCCGATGCCGTCATTTTCTGCTTCGTGGGGTCAGGGTTTGAACGCAAGGGGCTGGCGAGCGCTATCCAGGCTATTGCAGGGACATCGGCATGGCTGATTGTGGTCGGTCAGGATAAAGCGGAAAGCCGCTATCGCGACCTCGCCCGTTCATTAGGCTGTGAGGGGCAAATCCGTTTCCTGGGGATGCAAAAAGAGACGCTGCCGTTTTATCAGCTTTCCGATGGTTTACTGCTGCCGACGCTGTATGATCCTTTCCCTAACGTCATACTTGAAGCAATGGCCTGTGGATTACCCGTCATTACGTCAGAGAGCTGCGGTGGGTCAGAATTTATTGAGCAAGGCCAGAACGGGTTTTACTGTGATGCACTTGATATTCGCACCCTGAAGGAGGCCGTCGTGTCCATTCCTTCTCTGGAAAAGAATAACAATATGGGGCTTGCGGCGCGCGAACGCGTCAGAGAAGCAACGCCAGAAAAACTGTCAAGTCAGCTTATTTCGCTTTATCAAAAATTACTGGATTAATAATGCGCATCCTAATGATTATTGATGGTTTACCCGGTGGAGGAGCCGAAAAAACGGTTCTCACCCTCTCCAGCGGACTGACGGAACTGGGACATCAGGTTACCCTTTTCTCCCTGCGGAAGGTGTGCGACTACGCCATTCCGGAAGGCATCAATTTTCAGGTTGTGCAGGATACGTGTAAAAAACCCTGGCGCAAGCTGACAGAGATCCCGCGGCGCGCCCGCTTACTGGATCGCGCTATTGAGCGGGCTGAGCGCAGCGGTAAATTTGACGTGGTCTTCTCGCACCTCCATAAAACCGATCGTATCGTGGCGCACAGCCGGGTGCTGGATCGGGACAAGGTGTGGTTCTGCGTACACGGGATGTTCTCGTTCTCCTATTTACGCCATCGCAGCGGCCTTTCCCGCTGGTTTAAACATTCTAAAATTCGACATACCTACGAAAACCGCAACGTTGTCGCGGTATCCGGAGCCGTACTGCACGATCTCTCAGAGACGCTCGCTATCCCCCTGCGACGCAAAGCGGTGATCCATAACCCCTTTGATATTCCTGAAATTCAGCGTCTGGCAGAAGCGCCTTTTGAGATGCAGGGGCAGAATTACATTATCCACGTTGGCCGTTTTCATGAGCACAAACGTCACGACCGCCTGCTGCGGGCGTTCGCGCTAAGCAAGATCGACACAACCCTGGTGATGATGGGCAACGGCTCCGCAACGAAAATAGACCAGCTCAGGCAGCTTGCCGCCGGGCTTGGCATTGAAAACAAGATCATTTTCCGCCCGTTCGAAGCCAATCCCTACCCGTGGATCAAAGGAGCACGCCTTTTAGTGTTAAGTTCCGACTGCGAAGGTTTTGGTAATGTACTCGTGGAGTCAATTATCTGTCAGACTCCACCGGTCAGTACAAACTGCCCTGGCGGCCCTGCTGAGATCCTCACCGGCCCCCTGGCCCGCGGTCTGACGGCGTTAACAGACGAATCACTGGCGAAAACGCTGGCAGAACTGTATGCCTCTCCGCCGGTGGTTGATCGCGACACGATTGCCTCGTTCGGTATCAACGCCATTTGCCGGCAATACATTGCTTTGGTCGACACCCAAAAATAATCAGGTTTCATATGCAAAATTCAGCGCCATTATTAAGCGTGGTGGTTGCCGTTTATAACGGTGAAGCTTTTCTTGATCAGTTCTTTACCTGCCTTGTAAATCAAAACATCGACAGTATGGAAGTCATCATCGTCAATGACGGCTCCACCGACCGTTCGATGCAGATCGTCGATAACTGGCGCGAAAAGCTGCCGGATATGCAGGTCATTGAACAGCCTAATCAGGGCGTTTCCATCGCGCGTAATACCGGCCTGGCCGTTGCGACCGGCCGCTATCTCTCCTTCCCGGATATTGATGATGTTTTCAGACCCGGCATGTATCAGCGCCTGCTGGATATGGCCGTCACGCAGAATCTGGACGTCGCCACCTGCAACGGCAACTACGTCTGGGAAAATAACAAGAAACCGTCTCGCCCCATCTTCCCGGAAGACAAGCTCGCCTCAACGGGCGTTATGAATGGCGCGGCATGGCTAAAAAAGGCGCTGGACTCGCGTAAGTTCCTGCACGTTACCTGGCTGAATATCTATCGCCACGATTTCATTCGCCAGAACGGCTTCCGCTTCGAGCCCGGCCTGCGCCATCAGGATATTCCGTGGACTACCGAGGTGCTGCTTGCTGCGGAACGCGTTCAGTACACCAGCGAACGCTTTTATGACTACTACATTCACTCCGCTTCGGTATCGCACACTCCGGATAACGACGACACGCTTATCCGCTCAGCGCGCCATTACATGAAGATCCTGAAGATGCTCGATGCCATTAACCAGCGCTATCCGGATAAAGTGAAAAATATCCCTGCCTGCCACTGGCAAATCGCTAAAGAGGGGCTGGGGATTATTCATACCTTCGATAACATGAAGGATGAGGCGAAGAAAGCAATGATAATCAAAGAGTTCTTCGACACCGGGATCTGGAAGCTTATCTGGAAAAGTGCCAAAAGCCCGCGTTTGCGCTGGCGCCTGGGCCGACGCTACTTCCGTTTAAAACGGTATCTGGCATAAGAGATAGCTTTAGCACGCTTAAATGCTTAGAATTTCCCGGCCGAAACTAAAAAAACGGATAATCGCTTGGAATTGTTGTATACCGCCCTGCTCTACATCATTCAGCCACTGGTGTGGCTGCGACTGTTGCTTCGTAGCCGTAAAGCGCCTGCGTACCGTAAACGCTGGGCCGAACGCTATGGCTTCTGCCGCAATAAAGTCGCGCCGGACGGTATTCTGCTGCATTCCGTATCCGTCGGGGAAACGCTGGCGGCCATTCCGCTGGTGCGCGCCCTGCGCCACCGTTATCCGTCACTGCCGATCACCGTCACCACCATGACGCCGACGGGCTCAGAACGTGTGATGTCCGCATTCGGTAAAGATGTCCATCACGTCTACCTCCCGTACGATCTCCCCTGCGCCATGAACCGTTTCCTGAACACCGTTCGCCCCAAACTGGTGATCGTGATGGAAACCGAGCTGTGGCCGAACATGATTTCCGCCCTGCATGCCCGTAAAATTCCTTTAGTTATCGCGAACGCGCGTCTGTCAGAGCGTTCGGCGAAAGGCTACGGCAAGCTGGGTAAATTTATGCGTCGCCTGCTCAGCAAAATCACGCTGATCGCCGCGCAAAATGAAGAAGATGCCGCGCGCTTTATCGCCCTGGGCCTGAAACGCAACCAGCTTGCGGTAACGGGTAGCCTGAAATTCGATATTTCCGTCACGCCTGAACTCGCCGCCCGTGCGGTGACGCTTCGTCGACAGTGGGCGCCGCGCCGTCAGGTCTGGATTGCCACCAGCACCCACGACGGTGAAGAAGAGATTATTTTGCAGGCTCACCGCAAGCTGCTGGAAACCTTCCCGGACCTGCTCCTGATTCTGGTTCCTCGCCATCCGGAGCGTTTTAAAGATGCCCGCGAAATGGTGCAAAAAGGCGGTTTCAGCTTTACCCTGCGCAGCAGCGGCGAAATCCCCTCTGGCAGCACGCAGGTCGTCATTGGCGATACGATGGGTGAACTGATGCTGCTGTACGGCATTGCGGATCTCGCCTTTGTCGGCGGCAGCCTGGTAGAGCGCGGCGGCCATAACCCGCTCGAGCCGGCCGCGCACGCCATTCCGGTGCTGATGGGGCCACACACGTTTAACTTCAAGGACATCTGCGCGAAATTACAGCAGGCCGATGGCTTAATCACCGTCACCGACGCAGATTCGGTGGTCAAAGAGGTCTCCACCCTCCTGACCGACGAAGATTACCGCCTGTGGTACGGTCGTCATGCCGTTGAGGTTCTGCACCAGAACCAGGGCGCGCTGACCCGTCTGCTGCAGCTTCTGCAACCCTATCTGCCTCAGCGGAGCCACTAATGTCAACGCGTCTGTCGGTGGTGATGATCGCCAAAAACGCCGCCGACCTGCTTCCGGATTGCCTGGCGTCTGTAGACTGGGCTGACGAGATAATCCTTCTTGACTCCGGCAGTACGGACAACACGCCAGACGTGGCCCGTGCAGCGGGGGTAAACGTCTATACCGACACCGACTGGCAGGGTTACGGCATTCAGCGTCAGCGCGCGCAGGGTTACGCCACGGGCGATTACGTGCTGATGATCGACACCGACGAGCGCGTTACCCCGGAACTCCGACAGGCCATTCAGACGGTACTTGCCGCTCCCCAGCCTGGCGCGGTCTACAGCATCGCGCGTCGTAACTATTTTCTTGGGCGCTTTATGCGCCACAGCGGCTGGTATCCAGACCGCGTGATGCGTCTCTACGAGCGCGAACGCTACCAGTACAACGACAGCCTGGTTCATGAGTCTCTGGCCTGTGACAACGCCAGGGTCATTCCCCTGACGGGCGATCTGCTTCACCTGACCTGCCGGGATTTCGCCAGCTTCCAGCGTAAACAGCTGAACTATGCCACCGCCTGGGCACAGGAGCGGCATGCGCGCGGCAAGAAAGCCTCGCTTACCGGGATCCTCACCCACACGCTGGGCGCGTTTCTGAAAACGCTGCTGCTGCGCGGCGGCGTGCTGGACGGCAAGCAGGGCTGGCTACTGGCGGTGGTGAATGCCCAGTATACTTTCAACAAATACACCGAGCTGTGGGCGCTGAACCGCGGCTACTCAGAGAAAACGTGAGCCATGAGCACAAAAGCGATTTATCCGGGTACCTTCGATCCGATCACCAACGGTCATCTTGATATCATCACCCGTGCGGCGTGTATGTTCGACAAGGTCATTCTGGCTATTGCCGCCAGCCCGAGCAAAAAGCCAATGTTCGATCTGAACGAACGCGTGGCGCTGGCATCCGGGGCGATTGCGCACCTGCCGAACGTTGAGGTCGTCGGGTTCAGCGATTTGATGGCAAATTTTGCCCGCACCCAGCAGGCCAATATACTCATCCGCGGCTTACGTGCCGTGGCGGACTTCGAATATGAGATGCAGCTGGCGCACATGAACCGCCACCTGATGCCGGAGCTGGAGAGCGTGTTCCTGATGCCCTCCAAGGAGTGGTCTTTTATCTCTTCTTCACTGGTGAAAGAGGTCGCGCGCCATCACGGGGACGTTACCCACTTCCTGCCGGATAACGTCCACCAGGCGCTGATGGAAAAATTAAAGTAACGTTACTTCTGGCACTGACGGCAGTAAAACGTGGCGCGCTGGGCGTGCTTCGTGGCAATTATCGGCGTTCCGCAGGCTCTGCACGGTTCACCTTTACGGCCGTAGACCTGCAGCTCCTGCGCAAAATAGCCCGGCTTCCCGTCGCTTTGCAGGAAATCCTTCAGCGTCGTCCCGCCCTGCTCAATCGACCGCAGCAGCACCGCTTTAATGACGCTAACCAGCAGTTCGCACTCCTGCGCCGACAGCGAAGAGGCCAGCCGATCGGGATGGATCCCGGCGGCAAACAGCGATTCGCTGGCGTAAATATTCCCTACGCCCACCACCAGCCTGTTATCCATAAGCCAGGGTTTAATCGGGGTTTTCTTCCTGGCGCATTTCTCTTTGAGGTATTCCGCGTTAAACGCCTCTGAGAGCGGCTCTGGCCCGAGATGCGCCAGCACGTTGTGCCCTTCAAGCTCTTTGGCCCACAGCCATGCGCCAAAACGCCGTGGATCGGTATAACGCAGCACTTTGCCGTTGCTCATCACCAGATCGACGTGGTCGTGTTTTTTCGCAGGCAGGTCCTCTGTGAGGATACGCAGGCTTCCCGACATGCCCAGATGGATGATGATCCAGCCGTCAGGCAGTTCCAGCAACAGGTATTTAGCGCGGCGCTGGACGCTCAGGACGGGTTTGTCGCTTAACGCATGGATCTCATCGGAAACCGGCCAGCGCAGACGCCCGTTGCGAACGACAGCATGCAGAATAGTCGCGCCGACCAGATGCGGCTCAATACCGCGGCGGCTGGTCTCTACCTCAGGTAATTCAGGCATGGTTCCTCCGTTGAGATGCAGAATGCAAAAAACCCCGCAGATGCGGGGTTTTTCAATACAAGGAGACTAAAATTATTTGATTTTAGCTTCTTTGTACAGTACGTGCTGGCGTACAACTGGATCGAATTTTTTCAGTTCCAGTTTTTCCGGCTTAGTACGTTTGTTCTTCGTGGTGGTGTAGAAGTGACCTGTACCAGCAGAAGAAACCAGCTTGATTTTCTCGCGAATACCTTTAGCCATGATTTATTTCCTCTTTAAGTACTTAGTACTTTTCGCCACGGGCACGCAGTTCGGACAGAACTGTATCGATGCCTTTCTTATCGATTACACGCATACCTTTAGCAGATACGCGCAGGGTGACAAAACGCTTCTCGCTCTCAACCCAGAAACGGTGAGAGTGCAGGTTCGGCAGGAAACGGCGTTTAGTCGCGTTCAGTGCGTGGGAACGGTTGTTACCGGTCACCGGACGCTTGCCAGTAACTTGGCAGACTCGGGACATGTCTATTCTCCAAAAATCAAATTAGCTCGAGCTTCGTATGGGGTATCGGCGCCTCGTCAGGCTTTACAGCCCGGTCATCGCATAGTTCTATTGAACTCTCGATTGCCAGGCCCAAATGCCAAACCCGAGATTCTCAAAGGTGGCGTAGTATACGCTGACTCGGCGGTGTGCTCAAGTCCCGAACAGACAAAGATCCCGATGGATCGCGAGAAAAGGCCTAAATCCAGCCGCGTTCGGCAAAAGATATGTACTCTCCGCGGCCAATTATCAGATGGTCCAGCACACGAATGTCCATGAATTGACAGCATTTGATAATACGTTCGGTAATAGCTTTGTCAGCTCTGCTTGGTTCTGCACAGCCAGAGGGGTGATTATGCGCGAGGATCACGCCGGCTGCATTCACTTTTATCGCTTCCCGCACAATTTCACGCGGATGCACCTCAACGTGGCTTAACGTCCCCGAAAAAAGGCGGGTATGTTTAATCACCCGATTTTTGTTGTCGAGAAAGATCACCATAAAGATCTCCCGCTCCAGATCGGACAGCTGGCTTTGCAGAAATTCGCGGGTCATGTCAGGAGTAAGAATGGGGTCTTCCTCCTCCATACGCACGTTATAAAATCGTCGGGCAAGTTCTGCAATTCCCCGCAGCTGGGCATATTTCGCCACGCCGATGCCCTCTACGTGCGTAAATTCCGCCAGGTCCGCGGTCAGCAAACCATACAGTGAACCAAAATGGTCTATTAAATCCTTCGCCAGGGTAAAAACCGTTTTTCCCGGCGTGCCCGTGCGTAAAAAGAGCGCCAGCAGCTCGTCGTCTTTTAATAACGTGACGCCATGGCGCAGCATTTTTTCGCGCGGTAGCAGCAGTTCAGTCTCTTCCATGCCCGCCCTCCTTCTGTTTGCCACTATGCTGCCACAGGCACCTCCCGGGCTCGACGCTCGCGTTTCGTTCTTGCGTAACGCCTCGCAAAGTGAATAACGGACTTCATCACCCCGTTTTTGGGATTGTGATAAAATGCCCGCTCTCTGGTGAAACCCAACAGGAAAGAATCATGATGAGCCTGGCCGGTAAAAAAATCGTTCTTGGCGTAAGCGGCGGTATTGCTGCCTATAAAACGCCGGACCTGGTGCGCCGTTTGCGCGAGCGCGGGGCCGATGTGCGGGTCGCGATCACCGAAGGCGGCAAAGCCTTTATCACTCCGCTGAGCCTGCAGGCCGTATCGGGATACCCGGTATCCGACAGCCTTCTTGATCCGGCGACCGAAGCCGCAATGGGCCACATTGAGCTGGGTAAATGGGCCGATCTGGTTATTCTTGCCCCCGCCACGGCGGATTTAATTGCCCGCGTGGCGGCAGGTATGGCGAACGATCTGGTTTCAACCATTTGCCTCGCCACCCCGGCGCCCGTCGCGGTCGTGCCCGCCATGAACCAGCAGATGTACCGCAACGCCGCTACCCGGCATAATCTGGAAACGCTGGCCTCGCGCGGCCTGCTGATCTGGGGCCCCGACAGCGGCAGCCAGGCCTGCGGCGACGTGGGTCCGGGCCGAATGCTCGACCCGCTAACGATTGTTGATATGGCCGCGGCCCATTTCTCGCCTGTCAACGATCTGCAACATCTCAACATCATGATTACCGCGGGTCCAACGCGCGAGCCGCTGGATCCGGTGCGTTACATTACTAACCATAGCTCCGGCAAAATGGGCTATGCAATTGCTGCCGCGGCGGCCAGGCGCGGTGCGAACGTCACGCTGGTGAGCGGCCCGGTGTCGCTTACCGCGCCTGCGTCGGTGCAGCGTATTGATGTCACCACCGCACTGGAAATGGAAGCCGCCGTACAGGCGCATGCACAACAGCAGCATATTTTTATTGGCTGTGCTGCCGTGGCGGATTACCGGGCAGAAACCATTGCTGACGCCAAAATTAAAAAGCAAGGCGATGAATTAACGATAAAAATGGTCAAAAACCCGGATATCGTTGCCGGTGTGGCCGCGCTAAAAACGCATCGTCCTTACGTTGTTGGGTTTGCCGCCGAAACGAATAATGTGGAAGAATATGCCCGGCAAAAACGTACCCGCAAAAACCTCGATTTGATTTGCGCGAACGACGTATCGCTGTCCACGCAAGGATTTAACAGCGACAGCAACGCATTGCACCTTTTCTGGCAGGATGGAGATAAAGTCTTACCGCTTGAGCGCAAAGAACTCCTGGGCCAACAATTACTGGACGAGATCGTTACCCGTTATGATGAAAAAAATCGACGTTAAGATTCTGGACCCGCGCGTTGGCGAGCAATTTCCGCTGCCAACGTATGCCACCTCCGGCTCTGCCGGTCTTGACCTGCGCGCCTGTCTCGATGACGCCGTAGAACTGGCCCCGGGTGCAACTACCCTGATCCCGACCGGACTGGCGATCCACATTGCTGACCCGTCGCTGGCGGCGGTGATCCTGCCGCGCTCTGGCCTGGGCCATAAGCATGGCGTCGTGCTGGGTAACCTGGTTGGCCTGATTGACTCTGACTATCAGGGTCAGCTGATGGTATCCGTCTGGAACCGTGGCCAGGACAGCTTCACCATTGAACCGGGCGAGCGTATCGCGCAGATGGTATTTGTCCCGGTGGTGCAGGCAGAATTTAACCTGGTGGCAGACTTTGATGCTACCGACCGTGGCGAAGGCGGCTTCGGCCATTCCGGGCGCAAATAACCGCCCGACAGACACGCATTTCACAGCGCCATAATGCAATAACAAACCGCAAACGCCAGTTTGCGGTCGCTGTGTGGATGACGGCCTGACAAGTGCTTATTTTCAGGGGTATTTTGTAACATGGCAGAAAAACAAACCGCGAAAAGGAATCGTCGCGAAGAAATACTTCAATCTCTGGCTCTGATGCTTGAATCCAGCGACGGCAGTCAACGCATCACCACCGCAAAACTGGCGGCCTCTGTAGGCGTGTCAGAAGCGGCGCTGTATCGACATTTTCCGAGCAAAACCCGGATGTTCGACAGCCTGATCGAGTTTATCGAAGATAGCCTGATTACGCGCATCAACCTGATTCTGAAGGACGAAAAAGACACCAGCGCGCGTCTGCGTCTGATTGTGCTGCTGATTCTGGGCTTTGGTGAACGTAATCCGGGTTTGACCCGTATTCTGACCGGCCACGCGCTGATGTTCGAACAGGATCGCCTGCAGGGCCGTATAAACCAGCTTTTTGAGCGTATTGAAGCCCAGCTGCGCCAGGTACTGCGCGAGAAGAAAATGCGTGAAGGCGAAGGTTACACCACGGATGAGACATTGCTGGCAAGCCAGATCCTGGCGTTTTGCGAAGGGATGCTCTCTCGTTTTGTGCGCAGCGAGTTTAAATACCGCCCAACGGACGATTTTGACGCCCGCTGGCCGTTAGTGGCTGCTCAGTTGCAGTAACCCCGCTGCCGGTTATCCGGTCTACAGAGTGCATTGCCCGATAAGCCTGACGCCATCGGGCAATGCAGTTACACCCCGTACGCTTCCCGGTATGCCCGTACCGCCGCCAGATGATCCGCCATCTCAGGCTTCTCTTCCAGATACGCAATCAGGTCCTTCAGGGTGATAATCGACGTTACCCTGCAGCCGTAATCGCGTTCCACTTCCTGAATAGCGGAGATTTCGCCGCGCCCGCGCTCCTGACGATCGAGCGAAATCAGCACGCCCGCAAGCGTTGCGCCATTTGCCTGGATAATTTCCATTGATTCACGAATCGCGGTGCCCGCGGTGATCACGTCATCCACCAGCATCACGCGGCCCTGCAGCGCGCTGCCGACCAGATTGCCGCCCTCGCCGTGAGTTTTGGCCTCTTTACGGTTAAAGCAGTACGGCACGTCGCGGTCATGGTGCTCCGCCAGCGCCACTGCGGTGGTCGTCGCAATCGGAATGCCTTTGTACGCAGGGCCAAACAGCAGGTCGAAATCAATCCCGGCATCCACCAGCGCTTCGGCATAGAAGCGGCCTAACAGTGCCAGATCGCGCCCGGTATTAAACAGCCCGGCGTTGAAGAAATAGGGGCTTTTACGCCCGGATTTCAGCGTAAACTCGCCAAACTTGAGTACCTGTTTGTTAAGCGCAAACTCAATAAACTGGCGCTGATACGATTTCATGGATTTGCTCCTTTGTCTTTTCTGTCTTACGGGCAAAAAAAAGGCGACTCATCGGTCGCCTTAAAATCAATTTTCTAACGCCGCTTTCTGCGTCGCTACAATAGATTCGATTCCCCCTCGGGCCAGCGCCAGCAGGGTAAGAAGCTCTTCATGGGTGAATGGCTCGCCTTCTGCAGTGCCCTGCACCTCAATGATGCGGCCATCTTCGGTCATCACCACGTTCATGTCGGTTTCTGCGGCAGAATCTTCAACGTACTCCAGATCGCAAAGCGCTTCGCCGTTAACGATACCGACGGAAACCGCGGCAACCATCCCTTTCATCGGGTTGGTTTTCAGCTTACCGGCGGCCACCAGCTTGTTCAGCGCGTCTGCCAGCGCCACGCAGGCTCCGGTAATGGAGGCTGTACGCGTGCCGCCATCGGCCTGGATCACGTCGCAGTCCAGCGTGATGGTGAACTCACCCAGCGTTTTCAGATCAACCGCGGCGCGGAGCGCACGCGCGATCAGGCGCTGGATCTCCATAGTGCGACCGCCCTGCTTACCCTTCGCCGCTTCACGGGCATTACGGGTATGGGTTGCGCGCGGCAACATGCCGTATTCGGCGGTGATCCAACCCTGGCCCTGACCTTTCAGGAAGCGAGGCACGCCCTCTTCGATAGACGCGGTGCAAAGCACTTTGGTGTCACCAAACTCAACCAGCACGGAGCCTTCAGCGTGTTTTGTATAGTTACGGGTCAGGATGACGGGACGCACCTGATTGGCGCTACGACCTGATGGACGCATGATGGATTCTCCGGCTTGAAACGAATGTGGCTGCGCATTATACGGATAAAGGACGCTTATTCCTATCCTGAGAAGCCCCCGAAAGCTATAATCCCCCCATCTCTCCTTTAAAAACGGGAATGTCTATGATCCGCAGTATGACCGCCTACGCCCGGCGTGAAATCAAGGGTAGCTGGGGTAGCGCTACCTGGGAAATGCGCTCGGTAAACCAGCGCTATCTGGAAACATATTTCCGTATGCCGGAACAGTTCCGCAGCCTTGAGCCTGTGGTGCGTGAGCGTATCCGTACGCGTCTGACCCGCGGAAAGGTGGAATGTAACCTGCGCTTTGAGCCCGATGCCAGCGCGCAGGGCGAGCTGATCCTCAACGAAAAGCTGGCGAAACAGCTCGTGAATGCGGCGAACTGGGTCAAAACGCAAAGCGATGAAGGCGAGATCAACCCGGTTGATATTCTGCGCTGGCCTGGCGTAATGGCCGCAGGAGAGCAGGATCTGGACGCGATCGCCGCTGAAATCCTGGCGGCGCTCGACGGCACGCTGGATGACTTTATCGTGGCCCGCGAAACCGAAGGCCAGGCGCTGAAGGCGATGATTGAGCAGCGCCTTGAAGGCGTGAGCGCCGAAGTGGCGAAAGTTCGCGCCCATATGCCAGAAGTGCTGCAGTGGCAGCGCGAGCGCCTTGTCGCTAAGCTTGAAGAGGCCGAAGTCCAGCTCGAAAACAACCGGCTGGAGCAGGAGCTGGTGCTGATGGCACAGCGCGTGGACGTGGCTGAAGAGCTGGATCGCCTGGAAGCGCACGTTAAAGAGACCTACAACATTCTGAAGAAGAAAGAAGCCGTAGGCCGCCGCCTCGACTTTATGATGCAGGAGTTCAACCGCGAGTCGAACACGCTGGCGTCTAAGTCTATCAATGCCGAGGTGACCAATTCAGCGATTGAGCTGAAGGTCCTGATTGAGCAGATGCGCGAGCAGATCCAGAATATCGAGTAACGTTCCGCGTATACTCGTTTATAAAAAAGACCATTGTAATTTATGGTCTTTTTTTTAGCGCATCGTCCGTCGCTCCCCCGCCCCTAAAAAATGCCCTTCTTGCGGATTTGCTTCATTTTTTCCGTTGGCGCATTCAGGGCATTCACGTCCAGCGTTTCCGTTAACCCTTTTTTAGCCGTTTCGGCCTCGGCGGCACGACCGGACATCCGTAGCTGTTGTAGCAGCACGTTTTGCTGGTCGAGCAGGGCCTTAAGCTGCGCCACTTCGCTATGTAACTGCTCCAGCGCCTGGCGTGAGGCTTCATCCGGCGCGCTCTGTCGCTGTAGTGCGTCCGACATCAGCGCGCGCATCTGTCGCAACTGTTGCTTGCTAAACTCACCGCTCGACGCGGGCGTTTCTGGCGCGGACGCCGTAGCGGCTGGCAGGAGTTCGCCGCTTGCCAGCTCGCTGCACAGCGCCTCCAGAGTTAACGCTTCGCGCCCCAGCGACTCGGCAATATGGCTGCACAGCGGCGGGCTCAGCAGCTGTAGCTGTAGACCGGCAAGGTAAACGTTGCGATGGAAACGACGCATTTCCATGCTGATATCACCCGGGTTACTGCCCGCCTGGCTAAGCGCCTGATGCCACTTTTTCAGCTGTAGCATCGCGCGCAGGTCCGCGCGCGATTGCTCTGGCGACAAATGCAGCGATAGATCAACGCGGCGAATGCGCCTGTTACTCATCTTCGCCCACCTCGGCCATGCGCGGCGCGGCTATCGTCTCCACGCCGCTCTCGGCGTGATAGAGGCATATCTCGCGGGAAAGCGCGCTCTGCGGGTTATCAATCGCAATCACCCGGTCGCCGAGCGTCGCATAGGCCTCGCGAACGGCGGATTCCACCAGGTGCGCACCGCCCCCGACCAGATAAACCCGGTTAGGGTTTTTGGCGAATTTCTTCGCTTCATAAGCCACCTGGTCACCCAGCTCCTGGATCTTAATTTCCACCCGCTCCAGGATCTCTTCAATACGCGACTCATCGTTGATGACGCTTTTGACAAAATCCATATCGTGGCGGCGTTTAATCAGCTCATTCGCCACCAGATAGCTGGAGTCGCTGTCGGCCGCCGCCAGCAGCTTGCGGGTAGCATCGGTCACCATCGCTACGCCAATCTCGTTGTTCCCGTAAATCGCGGAGACATCGTCGAACTCGCCGACAATAACCCCCATATCCAGCGTGGTGCCGCCGCAGTCAATGACCAGCGAGCGGGTGAATTCGGTAACGCTGGAGTTCAGAAGATGCGAAAGCGCGGCGGGCAGGCTTTCCGGCATCACCTGAACATCAACGATACGGAACAGCTCACCTTTATTAAGAGAGATATCCCGCATGAGGTTACGGCGCTTAGCCTCGATGCGGCTTTCGTTGCGCTGGCAGTCATCCGGGTTGTAGAACTGGGTAATCGGCAACGTGACGATCACCTCCACGTCACACGGCGCGATGCCGGTCAGCAGCAGCGCATGGTGTACCGCCAGCAGGTTAAGATCGTCATATTGATAGTCAATATGGGTGGTGGATAACGCCTTATCGGAGGTTGCATCATAGGTATATTTGGTGGTGCCGATGGTGTAGTTGTAGACCGACTGACCGCGCAGCAGTGCCGCACTTTTCCAGTCCTTGCGGAAGGAGTTCGGTGATACCACCGTCTTCAGCGTGCCGTTCTCAATCCAGCTAATTTTTACGTTTGTAGATCCATCATCAATGGCGAATTTCATACGGGTTACGGTCATGATTTTCTCAGTCCAAAAGGGAGTTTAGAGGTCAGGCCAGGCTACAGTACGCGCCGGGCACCCAAATAACGGGATTGCCAGAAATTGTCAGAAAGCTGGCTGATACGGATCTTCAGTCCGGTACGTGGCGCTTCAATAAAACGGCCATCACCGAGATACACACCAACGTGATCCGCGCCGGGTCGCTGGTTAATGTTGAAAAAGACGAGATCGCCACGCCGCAGCTTTTGCTGCTTGACGGGCTTCAGGGCGTTGTCCTGAAACATGCCGTTGGCGGTGCGCGGCAGCTTGCGATCCAGTACATGATTAAAGGCGTAGAAGACCAGCCCGCTACAGTCGAAGCCGTCGCTCGGGCTGTCGCCGCCCCACAGATAGGGTTTACCAAGCTGGCTCTCCAGGCGATGTATCACCGTTCGCAGCTTGATGAGCGTCTTTTGCGGGGAGCGCGTCGTCACTGCGCCATCCTGCACCTCATCCCAGAGCGCCTCGGAGCCGCCCAGGTTGCCAGGAGCCCAGCGGGCGTGCATCGCCAGCATCTCCCGATTTCGGGCGCGCTCGGCCTGCTGCCGCGCAATCTCAAGACGCTTCTGCTCTGGCGTCGGCGGCACCACGGCGACACGCTTTTTCGCTTTTGCCATCAGCCGCAGACGATTTTGCTTGCGCTTTTGCGCGTCACTGTGAGCGCTGGACTCCGGAATTTTTGCCTGTAAAGGGGTTGCGCTGGCGTGCCCCGTCAACAACAGCAGCAGCAAAAAAAAGTAAAAAAAACGTACCTGGTGGGAGGCAGTCCGCCCAGGTACAAATGCAGTGGTAAGGAGGAAAAGGTTCACAGCACAACAATCGGGTTAATGGTCTTGAGCGAGTTTTTCGGTCAGTGGCTTAATGACTTTTTCACCGTGCTGACCGAAAAATTGATACAGCGAATCACTGGCCGAGTGTGTCAACACCATGATTTCAATACGCCGGTTAGCCGAACTCAGCGGATGCTCGGGATCGAGCAGCATCTGGTCAGCCATGCCGCTGACCTGCAAAACCTTATTGGGATCCAGCCCGCTGCGGGTCAGCACCGAGCGCGCCTGCATGGCGCGCTCGCCGGAGAGATTCCAGTTGTTATAAAGCACCTGATCGCGAAAGCGCGTGGCATCGGTATGTCCCGTGATGATGATTTTGTTATTAATTTTGTTCAGTTCGGGCGCAAACTCGGTGAGCAAGCGCTTAAAGAATGGCGTCAGGATGGCGCTGCTGCGCTGGAACATCTCGCGTTTGCGATCGTCGGTGATGAGGATGCGCAGCCCCTGCGGCACAATCTCCATCTTCAGGTTGGCCTGTGCATCATAGGCTGAGGTGATCTTCATAATGATGCGCGCCAGATCCTCAATCTCGCTTTTAGACCGCGCGTTAACCTCTTCCAGGCTCTCCGTCTTCTCACTCTGAACCGCTGGCGTGACTTCTTTCTTCGCCTGCGTTTCAGGCCGATCTTTTTTTCTGGCGTGACGCGTGTCAAACAGCGAAATTTCGCCGCCGTTCCCCTCTTTTTGGGTGACAGGAGTTAACGTATTACCTTCAAAAATAGACTCGCCGTTCAGAAGCGAGACAATCTCTTTACGTTCCTCTTCCGTCACCGCGCCCATAATCCAAAGCACCATAAACAGCGCCATCATCGCCAGCGTAAAATCGGCGAAGGCAACCTTCCACGCGCCGCCGTGAAAAGCGTCATGGCTTTTGCGCGAGGAGCGTTTGATGATGGTGGTATGTCCTTTTTTGCTGTTACGCATCAGGATCCACCCGTCATCTGTTCCACCCAACCGTCAAGGGTGGCAAACGTAGGCTTGGAATCCATTGGCAGCATTTTGCGGCCCGCATCCACCGCCAGTAGCGTCGGCTTACCGGCCACGTGATTAACCAGCACCGTACGCACGCACTCCAGTACCGCGAGCTGTTTTTTTGTGCGCTGCTCCATCGCGTTCGCAACAGGATCCATTAAGCAATAGCAGAAGAAGACGCCGAGAAACGTCCCCACCAGCGCAGCGGCCACTTTCACCCCAATCACCGCAATGGAACCGTCGATGGACTGCATGGTAATGATGATGCCCAACACCGCGGCGCAGATACCGAAGCCCGGCATCGCTTCAGCGGTACGCTGCAGGGAACGGGACGGCTGGAGAAGGTTCTCTTCCATGGCAACCAGCTCCTGCTCAAGAATGCCTTCCAGCTCGTGTTCGTTAATCTTGCCCATTGCCATCAGGCGGAAGTTATCCGAGATAAACGTCACCAGTGCCTTATCGTGCAGCATGAGCGGGTATCGCTGGAACAGCTCGCTGTTTTCTGGCGCCTCGATGTGCTCATCCAGCACCTTCAGGCCGCCGTCCTGCACCAGCTCCAGCAGCTCATATAACAGCATCAGCAGCTGGCGCTGATATTCACTGGTGTATTCGTTTTTGCGCATAATGCCGCGAAACTGGCGGTACATTTCCGACAGAACGGCGCGAGGGTTGGCAAGCACCATGGCGCCTAAGCCCGCGCCAAGAATGATGATAATTTCACCGGGCTGCCAGAAAGAGGCGAGATGGCCGCCGGACATGAGAAAGCCGCCAACCACGCAGCCCAGGATAATTACGATACCGAAGAATTTCTGCATACACCTTTCACTTCTGGAAAAAAGACTGAATTTTTTGGGCGATTTTTTTATTGAGCTGACACACTCTGGCTTCCGTTAAATCAAGAACCAGAGCGATTTCTTTCAGGCTCATCTCATGCTGGTAATAGAGCGTCATGATCAGCTGTTCACGCTCGTCCAGCGCTGCCAGCGCGCTGCGCAGCGTCCGGCTGGTGACGATTTCGTCTTCCAGCTTCCGGCTATCCAGCGCACCCGTCAGGGCGTCATTGCCTAACAGTTCATCCAGGCTCTCTATCGTTTTGGCGCAGTCCAGCAATAAATATTCCTGATACTCCTCCGCGGAGATGGACAGATGGCGGCTAATATCTTCAAACGTGGGCGTCCGCCCAAGCTGGCGCGCAATATCGCGGATACTGTCGTTTAGCTTGTGCGTTTTTTGCCGCAGACGACGGGGGCGCCAGTCCAGCAGACGCAGTTCGTCCAGTACCGCCCCGCGAATGCGCTGTACGGCGTAGGCGGCAAACTGGGCATCCGGATGCCCGTAGCGGCGCAGCGAGGTCAACAGCCCCATCAGGGCAATCTGCTCCATATCTTCCCGATCGATCACGCTGCTGGTCTGATACGAGAGCTGTTTGACCACTTTGTTGACCAGCGGCAAATACGCGCTGACATAGCGCGCTTCATCTGCCGCCGTCAGGGTGTCGCTGGCGATAAAGTCCATCATTTCCATTACGGCTTAACCGTCACTGGAAGACCATTTTGCTGATGATGACGTCCTCAAAGGGGACATCCATCTTCAGGCTTTTGAACCGTTCGACGTAGGCTGCCTGCAGCTTATCGTGCAGCTGGTTAACGCTCATTGCGCGCACGTCGTCGTAGTCGAGATCGGAAAGCAGGCTCACCGTGGCGCCACGCACCGCGGGGATCATGTCTCTCGCTTTACTCGCGTCTTCCGTACTGCTGGTCGCCAGGTTCAGCTCCAGCAACAGATAGCGTTCCGTGTCCCCGTTTCCTTTCAGGGTGATAACGACGTTTTTAATCTCCACAAACTCCACGGTCTCTTTGTCAGAACTGGTGAATATCCCGGATAAGAAACTGCTGCCTGTTGCTTCATCCATGCGCAGCAGATGAGTACCCACTACCGTCATTCCCGCCGCCAGCATGGCGGTGAAGAGCGCGATAACGAGGCCGAAAGAGAGTGTTTTTACGTTCATATAGTCTTGTCTTAAACCGTCAGTAGTACCGAGTCATCGCTGCGGAGATCCTGCGACTCCGTCGTGTGGGTCGCGATTTCCGCTCCCGCCAGGATGGCGTTATGCTGCCCGGTGAAGGATTGTCCTCTGCCCTGCTGCTGTCCCCCGGACTGGGATGACACCTGCACGTTGACCTGGACAAAATGTTGCTCCGTCAGGCTCTGACGAAGGTCGTTGCTCGTTTGCTGCAGGGCGCGATAGACCTCAGCATGGCTGGCGTTGATCTGCACCTGCACGCGTCCGCTTTCGACCTGCATAGAAATATCGATTTTGCCCATATCCGGCGGATCGAGGCGGATGGTGGCATGCTGGAGCTGCTGCTTTACCTGGACCTGCAAACGCTCGCCCAGCGCACGCTGTAGCTGTTCACCCCAGCGCGAAGGCTCCGGATCCATTTTCAGAGTGGTGGTGGTCGTTGCCGGTGCGGCCGCCGGCGTGGCGGTAATATCGCTTGCCGGCAGCGGCGCAAAGGTGTTCGTCTGCGCCGCCGGAACCATCGCCGTTATTAGCGCTGGAGCGACGCTATGAAGAACGGGCTGCGGGCTCGCCGCGGAATCGGTGGGACTCACCGGTGACGGCACTGGATACTGATGCGAAAGCGAGGCAGAGATGCCCATCGGCACTCCCTTCGCCGCTCCCTGCGTCACCCCCTGCGGCTGCAGGTTTTTCAGCATGACATCATCGACGGGCTGCGCTTTACCGGGAAAGCCAGCAGAAGCGTGCACCGGAATCTGGCTGGTCATCAGCAGCGCTTCCAGCAGCTGCTGCGGCGCATCAGCCCTGAGCAGTGAATCTCCCGGCACCGGCTCGTTAGCGGTTTCCTCGTCATCGTCACTGCCTTGCGGGAGCGGCACCGCGCTTACGGCAATATCGCGTGTCGCCTTCCCCTGTCCGATCATGAGTGAATCAATCACGTTCAGCAGCGCGTCGTTAAACGCCGCCGGGGTTTGTGTGGTATGCGTTACCGCTTTCGGGCCTGCAATGGGTTCGGCCTGCATCGACAGGCCAGAACCGTTAACCAGGCCCTGCGCCAGGTTGAGGATATCCATCAGCGCATTCCTTCATCGTCAGCAAACTGGGCATACGCGGCCGCCCCTTCACGATTGCGCATCGTCAGGTTAAGCTTGACGGCCAGCCTGTCGCTCTCTACCTGGCAGTAATCACGCGCCTGAAGGTGGATCTTTTTCAGGTTATCCAGCGCCTGTCGCTCGTCCACCTCCAGCGTTTTCCCCTGAATCGCGGTCAGTAGCTCGGCGATTTTGGCGTCAACGTTCATGACGGCGGACCAGTTATGATCCTCCGTCGCCTGGCGTAAACCCCGCGTCAGGGCCTGAATGACGTGCAGCATCCTCATGCCCCCTGGCCCATTCGCTGCCAGCCGTCCTGGATGTTGCCAAGGATCGTTTCCACTTCGTCAATGATGTCGACCGAGAGCTTATGGCTGGCGTCATACAGGCGATAAACGCAGTAGTCGTATAGGTTCGCCAGGCTCAGCGCCAGTTCGCCGCCCTTTTCAAAATCCAGCGCGCTGGTTAGCGCGTTGAGAATGTCGATGCACTTATTGATGCTCTGGGCCTTACGCTCGTAGCGACGGGCAACAATATGGCTTTTGGCACGAACAAGCTCATCCATCAGGCCGTTAAACAGCATCAGCACCAGCTGATGCGGATTCGCCGCCGAGGCCTGAATAGCCAGATCGGATTGTTGATACAGGCCGTAGCCTTCCTGATCATTTCCGTACATTGAAAGTCGGTTCCCTTAGAATTAAACAAACATGCTCATGGTGTTGTTCATCTGCGTCATGACTTTTTGCAGCTGCGTAAACTGCTTGTAGTAGCGGTTGTAAGAGGCGTCATAACGCGTATTCATTTTTTCGGTTTTGGTATCGATATCAGATTTTTGTCGGTCCAGGATCTCCTGGCGTCCCTTCAGCATGCCGCTGCTGGTGCTGAGGTATTTATCCAGCGATTTATCCATCGCCTTGAGCATGCCGTCGTTGCCGTTGAAGAATTGCGCGACGGTCTGCGGATCGTTTTTGAGCTGCTTCTCCAGCACGTCAGCATCGAGCGTGAGCTTGCCGTCTTTATCGGCGGAGATGCCGAACTTACTCATGTTCTGGTCACCAAAGGTGCCGCGCAGCAGATTGCCAATATCGGTACCGAGCGAGGACATCGTGGCATCACCGGCAAACGCGCCGCGCTTTTCCGAGCTGCTGCCGCTTTTCGTCATGCCGGTGAGGGTATCGCGCAGGGTGTTGTAGGCATCGAGAAACGCCTGGATCTGGTTTTTCGTTTCGGTGTTATCGGTATCGATCGAAATCACCAGCGGCTTGTTCTTTTCGGTAGTGCCGGTCAGCTTAATAGAGACGCCATCGACCAGATCGTCCAGGGTGTTGGAACTGCTGGCATACTGTCTGGTGGAATCGCCGAGCGTGAAGAGCGCGTCTTTTCCGTCAGTAATCGTTTGTTGGTCTGCAAAAATATCCTGGCCGGCAGACATGCCGCTGGTATCCATCTCGATTTTGTACTTCGCGCCACTCTGGTCACTGCTCAGCATGAGCGAGACTTTGCCGTCAATTCGCATCAGTGAAGCGGTAACTCCGTTCTGCCCGCTGGCCGCCGTGGTGGAAGTGGGATCCGACGCGCTCGGGAAGTCAGTTTTATTAATCGCATCGGCAAAATCAGCAAGGCTGTCCAGACCATCCATATCAATCTCCATGCTCTCGCCATTGAGATTGATCTTCAGGGTTCCGCTCGCATTTTTAATCGCGTCATCGTCCAGCTTGTCGAAACTGATCTGCTGAGCGGTCGCCAGCTGGGTGACGTTCAGGCTGTAGGTACCTTTACGCGCGCTGGCACTGGCGTTGATCGTCGCAATCCCCTCCTGGTTCATGGTGGCGATATTTTTCAGGACGCTGGCGCTGGTGGAATTCAGGGCATTAATTGACGTGCGGAACGTCGTTAGCGCGGTACGCAGCGACGAAAGGGCTGACGACTGGGCTTCATAGGTTTTTGTCTGGGTGGCGATCGCGTTTTGCAGTGCAAGGACGTCGTAGGTCGCCAGTGTTGTCGCCATCTGTTTTGGATCGAAATCAGACATTATTGGTTCTCCTGGCACGCAAATGTAGTTCGGTATGCTTCAGACATAGCAACTATCGTGCCAATTTTTTATTTGTGGTTTTTCAGGTAGTTATGCACAAGCTGGAAGGAGGACTTCCGCTTTTTCCGCCCGGGGGAAAGGCGAAGCCGGATACAAAAACACCGCCATACAGCGGTGTTTTTTCAGCTTTTATCCAGAGTGGATTAGCCCAGCAGAGACATAACCATGCCGGACATGCTGTTGGACTGCTTCAGCATGGACATACTGGTTTGCGCCAGCATCTGGTTACGGGTCATGCTTGACGCTTCGGAGGCCATGTCAGCATCGCGGATATTGCTCAGCGCCAGATCGGTGTTGTCTTTCATGTTCGCCAGGTTCGCCGCCGTGTGGCTCAGACGGTTAATGCTCGCACCCATTTTGGAACGAACGGCACCGACTTGATCCAGAGTCGTTTCCAGCGAGCTCATCAGAGCTTTTGCACTTTCGGCGTCCGTCAGTTCAAGCTTACCGCTGGCGTTTACTGCACTAGCCGTGCCCTGAATAGTTGAGAACAGACCACCAGAGGTAGTCAGCGCGCCTGCGCCGCTAGCGCCGAGTTCAGCAGACAGGTTAATCTTCATGGTTTCATCAGTAGAAGAACCGATCTGGAAATTCAGCTCTTTAGAGAACTTACCGGATGCGCCGAACAGTTTGTCACCCGCGTAAGAGGTGTTGTTCATGATGTTGCCCAGCTCAGCGTTCAGGTCGTTCAGCTCGGAGTTGATCGCGTCACGGTCTTTCTGAGTGTTGGTGTCGTTCGCTGCCTGCGTTGCGAGGTCTTTCATGCGGTACATGATGTTGCTCACTTCATCGAACGCCCCTTCAGAGGTTTGCAGCAGCGCGGTCGCATCGGCGATGTTACGCTTTGCAACGTCCATACCGTTGGTCTGGCCCTGCAGACGGGTCGCGATCTGCAGACCTGCCGCATCGTCAGCAGCGGAGTTAATGCGTTTACCGGTACCCAGGCGCTCCATTGCGGTGGACAGCATGTTGTTGGCTTTATTCATCGCATTGGTGGATGACATGGAGGAAGAGCTGGTAAAGATAGAGAATGACATAAGGATTCCTTTTTCGTCCTGGTGATACAGATGGTGTATTCAGTAAAGACGACACGGCAGGCGCGAAGATTAAATCAACGATTACCGAATGCTTATTTTTTACGCAGGCATAGAAATAGCAGCTTGATTTCTAAGGATTAAAAATTGCTAAAAGGCTCACGCCACCGATCTTTTTTCATCGCGACTTTTCACCGGCAGGACAGGGGCATTTTGGCACCTTTATTAATAATATTTAATATAAAAAGTAACGTTCTTATTTATCCGGTTTCATTCGGAAACAAATATAAAAGCTTTATTAAAGCGGCCAAAAATTCAATAAATTAAATGGGAATTATTATTTTTTTAAGTTCGCCACAGAAACAATGATCATTATCAAACAGATCACACCAATAACACAACACCTTCACTTTTTAATCATCTAAATAACATAAGTTTTATTTAATGATTCTTGTTAACCATAAAACAAACTGCTTCATTTCTTCCTGCTCGCTGAGTTAAAAATGGTGTTGCGCATCACATTTTAATCGCGTAAAAAGAGGGCAGGAAACGATCATTCCTTCCCTTATGGGCGTAAAATAGATGAAAACCTTCCCGCTGTAGCATAAAATCGAGCAACAACAGGGAAGACTACGTCCTCTTTTAATCTCCGCAGGCATGCGGCATTCATTAAGAATTCTAAATGGAGTTAACAACTCAATCGGATAACCTCTGATCCCTCCGGGTGTTCAACAGGTTATCGCCATAATAATGGGGTGGTTGAATCCATAACATATAAATGAATAAACGTTATTGCTCCGTAAATAATTGGCTGGTTGACGTCGCTTCAGGCTCTATTCTCCATTTAACCACAGGGGAACGTAAGCGCCTGGGTGAATATCAGCTCAAGCTGCTGGATATTCTGGTTCAGGATGCGGGTAAAATATTTACCCGCGAAGAGTTAACGACCCTGGTCTGGGAACGCCGGGTCATCGGCAATAATAGCTTGCCAAATGCCATTCACGCATTGCGCACCGCATTAGAGGATGATGGTAAAAACCAGCGCATCATCAAGACTATTCCGCGCAAGGGCTATCTGATTGAGCCCGAGTATTGTCGTCAGATCGAAACCGATGAGCCTTGCGATGGGGAAGATGCAGAGGCTGACGTTCCGCCTGTCGAGGCGTCGCTTAACGCTGAGCCTCTGGCTGAACCGGAGCAGCCTGAAGGGAACGACGATCCTGCACCGGTAATGGAGCCCGTCCCGGTGCCGAAGCCGGAAAGTCGTCGTCATGGCATCGTTAGCTTTTTACTGGTGATGGCCGCCACGGCCCTCTTTACGACAGCCGCCTGCTGGTACCTGCTGGGCGGCTACAGCGAACATCTGGTTTCACGGGAGATCCAGCCGGGCGTTTACAGCAATATCCACATTTATGCCGTCGAAACGGCAGGCGATCCGCCCTATATCTCCGTGAACCTGTACGGCAAGTTAAAAGACTCGCTGTATGCCATCAACCAGCAGATCCAGATGCAGTCCGCCACGATGCAGATCTTCTTTCACAGCACCAATTCGTCGCTGAACTACAGCTTCACGCTGTCCAATAAATGCGACAATAAACAGCTGGCGATGTCCATTTACCACTGGCGTACCGATACGGACCAACTCAACAACCTGATCCTGCGAGAAACCCGAAGGAAGCTTCATGAACTGGCTACGTGCAAAACGCCTTAACGTGGCGATCGTCATCGCCGTTCTGGCGACGCTCGTCGTTCTGGCGTTTAAGTATTTCACCACGACCTCAACGCTACAGTACGGCAATGTGGAAGATGACTTCCAGATGGGCTTTTACGACCTGATGTCACAGCAAAAAGAGATTTACGATGTGAGCCTGAAAACCACGCGCGGCGTACTGATGGCCAATATCACCAGCCCGGACGACAACCGCTTTGTCCTGAAGGGAAAGTTTACGCCGACGCAGAAAAAACACGGGCGAATCTACTTTACGCTCACCCCAATTTACTACAGCACCGAGCAGAAGGGGCTAATGATAGATGGCCTTGTCGACCAGCTCATGTACTCCAACTACTGGATGGAGCCGCTCTCTTTTAATCACAAGTCGCTGGTGGTGGGACAAAACGGCGCGATATTCCTCTACCCGGCGTCCCGATGACGTGGCTGTCCGGCATTAATGGCCCTTAGCCCAGCAGGTTTTTAACCGTTGCCAGCCGGACGTTGGCCTGAGCACCCAGCGCCTGCGACAGCTGGCTAAAACTGTCGGCGCTGCGAGCCAGCCCCTCACCCAGGCTGCGTGAAGCGTGCAGCGCCTGCTGTGAGCTGTACACCGTCGCCATATCGTTTATACGGGCGCTGACGCGGTCCTGCTGCTGGCGCAGTTTGCTGCGCTGGCTGGTGATGTGATTAAGGGTATCCTGCAACTTCATTTGCCCCTCTCGCTCCCGCCGCGCGGAGAGCGCCATCATCTCATCGCTGTTCGCGCTTTCCGCCTGCGGGGCCAGCAGGGTGAAGGCATCGGCTGGATAGAGTTTACCTTCGCCGCGCACCGAAAAGTGCTGCTTCACCTGCTCCCACCTGCTCTCATCAACGCTGAACAGCAGCTGGCCGCTGTCCGTCTGGCTGGCATGGATCCCTAAGCGCCCCAGACCAACATTCAGCTTTGTCAGCGTCTGTCGCGGCGTCGCCTCTTCCGGCAGCGCAACGGCAGCCATCTCCCGTCGGGTGCCTCCAAGCGCGAAGATCAGCGTTTCCCCGGCCGGGAACTGCACTAATTTTTCGCTGCCCGGCAGGGTGAAATTAACCGCGTTCTTCTTCTCCAGCGAGGCGTTGAGATGGCGATCGATCGTACCGCCGGAAAGCTGCATACGGCGTGAAAGGTGCTTTTGCAGCACAGCAGCCTGCACGCTGGCATCCCCGCTACGACCGGAAGTCTGGCGCAGCTGGAGCAGCTGCGTTTCGGTTTTCGCCAGATAGCTATCCGCCTGCTGCACGGCGGTCAGCTGCTGATTGAGCTGGACGTTATAGCGCATCGGCCGGCGCGACAGCAGTGCGGATTCAGGAAATGAATGACGGGTAAATTCAGCGTCGGGCAAATGTACCCGCCCGACGGTCTGCGGTGCATCGATATTCCCGCGCCCGGCGGGTGCCGGTGCGCTGGAGAGCGGTGAGGATGTTTTTAAACCGACTTGCATATCATTTTACAACATACTGAAAAGATTGAGATTGCTGACCATGCTGTAGGCCTTATACGAGATCTGGACCGAGGTATTGTACAGCTGGAGTTTCGTGTAAGACTCCGCCGTCGGAGCCTCATTAAGGTCAGTTTCTAGCTGGCCGTTCGACAGGCTGACGTCGGTATGCGCATCGTTAATCAGCGTCAGGCGGTTCTGACGGCCACCGAGATCGGTAAACAGCGCCCCCAGGCTATCGCTGGTCGTCTGGGTCATATCGATCATCGCCGTCAGGTCGTCCTGGTAATCCGTCAGGCTGGCGTTCGGATCCTGCATTTTCTCACTCAGCGCTTTGAGCTTGTTCAGCATATCCAGATCGTTGCCCGAGCTGGAAAACGCGTGGGAAATATTGGTGTTTTCGGTAATGCTGACGCCGTTTGCCACCGTGGTTTCACGGGACTTCTCGTTGCCGCCAAAAACGTACTGGCCGTTGGCGTCCAGCGTTACGGTTTTGCTGTCGGTCATGGTGCCGGAGAACAGGTAGCTCCCGTTTTCGTTTTTACTGTTCATCGTCGCCACCAGCGAGTCCAGCATAGATCCCAGCTCCGCACCGTAGCTCGCCAGATCTTTCTGACTCAGCGAACCGTTATTGGCCAGCTTAAGCTTATCGCTCACGGACAGCACCTGGTTGCTGAGGGCGGTAATATGGGATTCCTGCACCGACAGCGCGCCGCTCAGGCTGGTGATGTTACTTTGATACTGCTTAATCGCCGACTGCTCGCGGCTAAGCTGTACCAGACGGCTGGCAATAACCGGATCGTCTGACGGCACGTTAACGCGCTTTTGTGTCATCAGCTGTTCCTGCAACTTGCCCATCTGGGTGCCATTGATACCCATCTGCGACATCATGGCGTTATAGAGATAAAGGCTGCTTACTCGCATATATCAGATTCCGTGGTTGCGCTTAAAACATGCTTAGCAGATCGCTAAACACCTGGTTGCCGGTGGAAATCACCTTCATGCTCGCCTGATACGCCTGCATGTAGGCCTGCAGGTTCATCGCCTCCTGATCCTGATTCACGCCACTCAGTTTATCGCGCTGCGTTTGCGCATCATCCCTTACCGCGACGGCCGCATCCATTTCGGTTTTACTCTGCTTGCTGGCGATACCGATGGTCGAGATAATGGCCGCCGCCCCTTCGCTCAGGCTCATGTTGCCCAGGCCCGGGATATCGGTTTTCTGGTTTTTCAGCTCAAGCAGGGCGTTAAGGTTGTCGCCATTGCCCGGCTCTTTCGGATCGCCGGAGAGCGCCAGCTCGTCGGGAGACAAATCGTTCACCTGCAGGATACCCGCCGGGTTCGTTGCGTCGAACGTAAACAGCGGTTTCCCCTGCTGGCCGTTCAGGTCGTAACCCTTCTCCAGCTGCGTATTGAACATGTCTGCCATCGCTTTCGCCATGCCCTGTACGGCGTCGCTCATCTGCCCCAGCGTACCGGTTTCATAGTCGTAGAGGGCGCCCAGCTGGCCGCCGGTTGACGGGTTCAGGGAAAACTCGCTGTTCGAAAATTTCAGCGTCAACGTGGTATTGCCGTTGCTGTCCTTACCGGTGCTCAGCGTGCCCGCCGTCTTGCCGCTCACCAGCGGCTGACCGTTGCTTAACGAGACGGTATAGCCGCTGCTGTCGTCGGTCACTTTGACGTCCGCCATCGAGCTCAGCGTCTTCACCAGCTCGTCACGCTGATCGCGCAGTACGCTGCTGTTACCGCCCGTGGAATCCATCGCAGCAATCTTCTTGTTGTACTCGGCAATGTTGCCGCTCAGGGTGTTGATTTGATCAACCATCGCCCCACGCTGCGTGTTGATGGACTCTTTCTGGCTGGAGATAAAATTGTTCATGCTGTTGAAGCGGGTAGAGAACGTTTTTGCCTGGTTCAACAGCTGCTGGCGCAGCGCCTGAGATTCCGGCTGCTGCGTCAGGGCGCTCAGGGCGCTGACAAAATCATCCAGACCCGTTCCGAGGCTCGTCGAGTCGGTACCGATAACCTTCTCCAGAGAGCTGATGTACTCATTACCCATACTGTAGTAGCTGGCTTTGGTGTTGGTCTGCCAGACCTGGTTCACCAGGTACTGGCTGGAGATGCGGCGGATGCTGTCAACCTGTACGCCATTGCCCGGCGAGAGCCCGGCCTCGCCCATCGGGCCGATGGCGCTCTGAACAATTCCCTGACGGGTATAGCCTGCCGTCAGCACATTATTCGCGTTCATCGACGAGACGAGCATCCCCATGTTAGCCGCCTGCAGTCCGCTATAGGCGATATCGAACATACTCATGGCTTACTCCTGTCCTTCGGTTATCTGGAACGACTGCAAATGGCGTTCCTGCGGTTGTCCCTGTAAAGCGGCCGCTTCCACCTGATTCTTAAGCGGGGCCGTCACCTGCGGGGAAAGCTGGTTAATAATCATCTGAGCAATGCCGGTGCTGCGCTGGGAGGCCAGCTCTGACGCCATTTTGTCATCATAGAAATCGCGCATCATGCGCTGCTGTTTGCTGTTGAAGGGGTTATCTTCCCCCAGCACGTCGGAGGCCTTACGCATTTGCGATAGCATTGAGCGCAGCATCAGCGCCTCAAACTGCCCGGCGGCCTGTTCGAGCGTTTGCGGCTTTACCTGGCCGGTAATATCACCCGGCAGAATAGCGGTTTGTCGGTTAATCGCATTCAGCATTACATCACCACCAGTTCAGCATCCAGGGCGCCCGCCTCGTGCAGCGCCTGCAGAATCGCCATCGTGTCGTCCGGGGCGGCGCCCAGGCTGTTAAGGGTATTAACGATGCTGCGCAGGCTGGTTCCGGCTGAGATGGTCACCATCTGCCCACGTCCGCGATTAACGTCAACGTCGCTCTGCGGGGTCACCACCGTCTGTCCACGGCCAAAGGCATTGGGCTGGCTGACGTTTGCGGATTCGCGAATGGTGACCGTCAGATTGCCGTGAGAAACCGCCGCGGCGCGGACGATCACCCCATCGCCGATCACCACCGTGCCGGTCCGGGCGTTAAACACCACCCGCGGCGGCTGCTTGCCGGCGTTGATCTGGACATCTTCAAGCGACGACATAAAAGCCACCCGCTCGCCCGCCCCCATTGGGGCACGCACGGAGACATTGGTGGCGCTCTGGGCCGTCGCCGTTCCTGCCCCAAACGCGTTATTCAGCGCTACCGCTACCGCGTTGGCGGTTTTAAAGCTCGGCCGCTTGAGGTTCAGCATCACCGTCGGCTCCTGCTGGAAATCGCTCGGGATTTCACGTTCCACCGAACCGCCGTTCGGTACGCGGCCTACCGTTGGCGTATTGATGGTAACGCTGGAGCCGCTATTGCCTTCCGCCTTCACGCCGCCCACGACCACATTACCCTGCGCCAGGGCATACACCTCACCGTCGGCACCGCGAAGCTGAGTCAGGAGCAGCGTTCCACCGCGCAGGCTTTTGGCATCGCCGATGGAAGAGACGGTGACGTCAATGGTTTGACCGAGCGAGTAGCCCGGCGGCAGCGTGGCGCTAATGGCGACGGCCGCGACGTTTTTCACCTTCGGGTCAATTTTGGCCGGCAGCTGGACACCAAACTGGCGCAGCATATTGGTGACCGACTGGCTGGTGAACTTCACCTGGTTTTTATCCCCGGTTCCGTCCAGACCCACTACCAGGCTATAGCCGATCAGCTGGTTACCACGTACCCCCTGAATGTCCACCACATCGCGCAAAGGCTGGGCAGCAACGCCAAGGCTGTACAGGCACAGGAGCAGTAAAATTCGTCTAAACACGCTCGACTCCGTCAGATAGGGAACAGGGGATGGTTAAAGAAGCGCACCAGCCAGCCGGCCGCGTTTGCATCACTCAGCGCGCCGCGTCCGGCGTAGGAGATACGCGCGTTGGCGATACGCTGTGAGGAGACGGAGTTATCGCGCTCAATATCGTCGGCTCTTACGAGGCCGGTTACCCGCATGTACTCATCTCCCTGATTGAGGGTGAGCCATTTTTCGCCGCGGATTGCCAGCACGCCGTTGGGCAAGACTTTATAAACCGCCACGGTGATCGCCCCGCGCAGGCTGTTTTGCTGCTGCGACGTGGCGCTACCGTTGAAGTTACGGTTACCATCTACCGACCCGGACAGCTTATCCACCGAGTGGCCAAAGGCCTCCGGGATGCCGAGCGAGACGTCATTCTTCTTGCCAAAGTTCGTTCGCGCCTGCTTGCTCGCCTGGGTGGATTCGTCCAGCTTAACGGTCAGGATATCGCCAACGCGATAGGCGCGGCGATCCTGAATAAGCGACCAGTTATAGCCGCTGTTATAGACCCCACCGCCGCGAACATGCGTATCCGGCATGGCGAAGTCTTCCGGTGGCGCATACGCCGCATCGTCTTTGTGTACCAACAGCGCCGGACTTTCACAGCCCAGCAGCATGAATGCCAGTAAACCTATCGCTACCTGCTTTTTCATCTCTTTCACTTTACCGCTCTGCCGTTACATCGACTGCGTGACAAACTTCAGCATGTCGTCAGCGGCAGAAACCATTTTGGCGTTCATTTCATAGGCGCGCTGGACGGTGATCATATCGACCATCTCCTCAACAACCTGCACGTTGGAGCCTTCCAGCGAACCCTGTTCCAGCTGGCCAAACGCCTCTTCACCGGGAACGCCTTCCACCGCTTCACCGCTGGCGGCCGTTTCACGATAGAGGTTGCCGCCGACAGCCTCGAGACCGGCCGGATTGACAAAATTCACCAGCGTCAGCTGCCCCAGTTCAATCGGATCGGTTTCACCCGCGACCGTCGCGGTGATGGTGCCGTCTTTGCCGATCTGAATATCCTTCACGTTATCCGGCAGTTCGATTTGCGGGATCAGCGGCAGCCCCTGCGCGTTCGTCAGCACGCCTTCAGGCGATTTTTGCAGGTTACCGGCGCGGGTATAGGCGATATCACCGTTGGCCGTTTCCACCTGGAAAAAGCCCTGCCCGGTAATCGCCACGTCCAGGCTCTGCCCGGTGTTCTGGATGTTGCCGACGGTGAACTCTTTCTGGGTACCGACAATCTTGACGCCGGTACCGAACTGGATGCCCGTCGGTGAGATAGTGTCCTGATCGAGCTGGCCGCCCGGGGTGCGCTGATTCTGGTAGAACAGATCGGCGAACATGGCGCGGTCACGTTTAAAACTGGTGGTATTGACGTTCGCCAGGTTGTTGGAGATGGCGGTCATTTTGGCGTCCTGCGCCGCTAGCCCAGTTTTACTGATCCATAAAGCGGGATTCATCTGTATTCCTCAAATGTGTTGTCAGGTGCCGCGAATCAGCCGGTTACCGGCGTTTGCGAGATCTTCAGCGGCTTTCATCATCTTGATCTGCGCTTCAAACTGGCGATTGAGCGCAATGCTGGAGACCATTTCGTTGATGGCCGACACGTTGGCGGATTCAAGATGTCCGGCGGCCACCTTCACCTCTTCGTCACGCGGATTAAACGCCGCGCTGGTGATCAAGAAACCGGCTTCGTTTTTGCTGAGCTCGCTGGCGGGGATATTCACCAGCTTCACGCGGTCAATATCCATCGGGGCGGCGATGTCGCCGTCCTCCGGCACGATGGTGATTACCCCATCCTCGCCGATTGAGATGGAGGAGTAAGGCGGCAGCACGATCGGGCCGTTATCGCCCTCCAGCGGCAGGCCGCTGACTGACAGCTCGCCATCAGCGTTGATGTCGATTTGGCCGTTACGCGTATAGACCTCACGAGTGCCGCTGCGCAGCGTAATCAGGCCGTCGCCCTTCACGGCAATATCCAGGTCACGCCCGGTTTCGCGCATGGCTCCCGGCGTCATATCGACGCCGCCCTGCGTGGGCTGCGCCAGATAACGCGAGGCATAACCCTCGCCGCCGATCTGCTGCGTGAGCGCTTTGTCGAGATCGCTACGAAACCCCTGAGTATTAACGTTCGCCAGGTTATTCGCGTGGATTTCCTGCTGCGTCAGGCTTCGCGAGGCGCCGCTGACGGCGGTGAACAGTAGGCGATCCATCGATTACACCGCCTGGAAGAGCGAGGTCATCATGCTGTCGTTGGTGCTGATCACCTTGGTATTCGCCTGATAGTTTCGCTGGGCGGTCATCAGCCCGACCAGTTCGGCGGTCAGATCGACGTTTGACGACTCCAGCGCCCCGGAAACAACAGAACCCAGCAGGCCGGTACCCGGCGTGCCGGTCAGCGGCGCGCCAGAGCTGGCGGTTTGTGACCAGGTTGTACCGTCCTGCGCGGACAGGCCGTTCGGATTAGCGAAGTTCGCCAGCACCAGCTGCCCCTGCAGCAAACGCTCGCCGTTAGAGAAGGTGGCATAAACGCAGCCGTCCTGATCGATTGCCTGGCCCGTGCGTTCGCCGGAGGCATAGCCGTCGCCTTTGTTTTTGCTGACGGAAAAATCAGAACCATACTGGCTGGTGCCGCCGTAGGTCATGTCTAGCGTAATGGGATTAGCGCCCGCAACATCCGCGGTCAGCGTGACTGCTCCGCTCGGATCGGTAAGCACGCCCTGGCTGTTAAAGGTCAGCTTCTGTACCTGCTCCGTACCGCCGCTGGTCACCGGCGTATCGTCCATGTAGTAGTGCACTTCCCAGGCGTTTTCGCCGGTTTTCACGAAGTACTGATTCAGGGTGTGCTCACGGCCCAGGGAGTCATAAACCTGAGTGGTGTAGGAGTTGTTATAGGAGGTGTTGTCTTTAGGATTGAATGGCGTTGTGGCCGGAACGTCCGCGCGCGCGTCCATGTTGGCGGTAAAAGCGATACTTTCCGTCGCTTTTGCCGGAATCGAACCGCTGCTGATCGTCAGGTTGCCGATAGTACCCACCTGGAGCGTACCGCTGGCATCGACAGGATAACCCTGAAGATACATCCCTTTGTTGTTGACAAGATGACCGTTGCTGTCGGTGCCGAAGTAGCCCGCGCGGGTATAGGCGGTAGTACCTGCGCTATCGCGAACCATAAAAAAGCCATTACCGTTGATGGCCAGATCCAGCGCGGTACCGGTGGAAGTAATACTTCCCCCTTTGGTAATGCTCTGGGTAACGGCAGTTACGCCCACGCCCAGCGGCTGGCTTTCGGCGTACAGCGCGGAAAACTCCGCGCGCCCGGATTTAAACCCCACGGTACCGGAGTTGGCAATATTGTTAGAGATAGCACTCAGCTGCTCGGTAATCGCATTCAGACCGGACGTTGCAATACTAAAGCTCATAATCGTTCCTGTTTAATTAATATCCTGATTCACTTCAGGCTTTGTTCCTGGAGGCAGTGCCAAACTGGCTGATGTTGTTGTAGGCGACTTCGCCAAGACCGTCGATATTGAGTACCGTCGGGCTACCGTCGAGAGGAATGCGCACGTTGTTTACCACCCCGCCCATTTCGAGCGGCACTTTCTCTTCACCGGTATCGGTCACCACACTCAGGGTGTATTTGCCTTCGCTCAGCCCCAGCGCTTCCGGGTCGAAGGTGAAATCCACCTGCCCCGCTTCCTGCTTGCCCAGCTCAATTTTGTGTTCAATGCCGGCGGCATCTTTGGCAATCACCGTCACCACGCCGGCGGCGTGCTCCAGCGTCAGACGTCCGTCAAGCACGCTCTCGCCATCGCTGTTCACCGAATCGGTCTGCACCATCACGTGCTGTCCCACCAGATTGCCGGTAGTCAGCGTTTGCAGGTTGTCCATCAGCACGGAATTGTTCGCCATCAGCTGCGACATGGTTTCCATTGATTGCACCTGGGTAAGCTGGGCCAGCTGGCTCACGTACTCGGTACCGTCGGTAGGGTTGAGCGGATCCTGGTTCTGGATCTGCGCGACCAGAAGCTGCATAAACATGGTGTTCATGCCGGAGGCGGACTGGTTGCTGGCAATGCCGTCCGTTGTACTGCCGGAACGGCTTTTGGCGTAGGCGCCGTCTACGTTCATATCCATGCTTATGCTTCTCCAAGTCGCAGCAGGCTTTGCTGCATGCTTTTCACACTGTTCAGCACATCCACGTTGGTTTCAAAACCGCGTGATGCCGACATCATATCCGCCATCTCTTCCACCACGTTGACGTCCGGGTAGTAGACATAGCCGTCGGGATTGGCCATCGGGTTGTGCGGTTCATAGCGCTGTACCGCGTTACCGGTCTCAACGACGTCCATCACCTGCACGCGCGCACCGGTTAAGGCCTGATGGTTCATCAACTCGTCATTTTTATACACCGCAGCAAATACCGGACGGCGCGCTTTATAGGTGCCGTCTTCGGTAGCAGAGGCGGTTTCTGCGTTGGCGAGATTACTGGCGATGGTATTAAGACGAACGGTTTGCGCCGTCATCGCCGATCCCGAAACGCGATAAATATCCGAAAAAGCCATATTTCGTGGTTACCTGCGTTGGGTTACTTACCGTCAATGGCCTTTTTAAGGCCAGTGAACTTCATGTTTAAAAAGGCAAGGCTCATCTGATAGTCCTGGGTGTTCTTCGCGAACTCCGCCTGCTCGACGTTCAGTGAAACGGTATTGCCGTCGGAAGACGGTTGGTAAGGCACCCGATACATCTCCTGCGGGGCAGACGAAAAGGAAAAACTCGACCGTGAACGTTGCATCTCGGAGGCAAAATCAATATCTTTAGCCTGGAAGTTAGGGGTATCAACGTTTGCCAGATTGGCTGAAAGCAGCTCTGCTCGGGAAAGTCGAAGTGCTACAGCCTGTGGATGAACGCCCAATGCTTTGTCAAAAGTAATACTCACAATTCACACCCTCGTGATGCTTAAACCTGCATGCTCTGCGTTTTCATAGCAACTTTCATGCCAAGGTTTTAAGTTTATGATTTACAATGTTTTTCCTCTTTTTTTAAGCGTCAGGGTGAAACGGTATTTCCGCTTTCTGATGGCGTTTTTCCTGCTGTCGTTTTCAGTTATCGCGCTGGCCGATGTCGCCCCTGCCATCAGCGCCCGCAAGCAAGTTTTTGCCACCGTCCAGCACCACGCGTCGGATCTCATTCGCCAGGAGGCAAAGCGCCGTCGCTGGCCTGACTATCAGGCGAAAATGAATCTGTTTATTCCTGGTGAAGTATCACAGTACGCGGCATGCCCTGAAAAACTGGCCGTTTCTCTTCCCGGCGGCGACCGCCTTGACATCAATCGCCTGCGGTTTGACGTGCGCTGCGCGGGCCCCGGAGGCTGGGATATTCCGGTTACCGTAAAGCCAGATATTTACCTGCCGGCAATCGTCGCCAGCGCCACGCTGGAGCGCGGTCACGTCATCACTCCCGACAGCATCGCCATTAAAAAGCTCAACGTCAGCAATATGCGCGGTGAATATCTGACCCAGCCAGACGACATCATCGGGATGACCGTCAGGCGCCGCATACGCGATCGGCAGGCAATTACGCTTCAACAGCTGGAAGCGCCGCTGCTGGTAGAACGCGGCCAGCGCGTGCTGATGATTGCCGGACAAAACGGCGTGGAAGCCAGAACGATGGGTGAAGCCATGAAGAAGGGACGCAAAGGCGAGATCATTAAGGTCAAAAATGAGACCAGCGGACGGATCGTCAGCGCTATTGTTGCCGACGTTGGCGTGGTGAATATGGTGTATGCCAGCGGCAGGTAAAAAACTTACCTCCCTGTTTAAGTTACCGCACGCCATAGCCGCTCTTTACACATAACGGCACAGGAAGCAGGACTTCCGCAGGGCAAGGTTCATACGCAACCAGAACAGACGATAGGTAAAAGGGCAAAGCGATGAAAGTAGCAGCACCGCAGTACAACCTGACCACTGCAATTAATAAAGCCAGCAGCGCGGAACAAACGTGCACCGTGGCGCAGGAGGGTACCCGCGTGATGCGCAGCGCCGCCATCGATCCGGTCCTGGGCGATGCGCAGACGCAGTTAAGCACGCTGCCAGAAGTGGACATGGCGCGTGTCGCCGAAATGAAGGAAGCCATTAGCAGCGGCAAAATCAGCATCAATATTGATTCGCTGGCCGAGGCGATGCAGAAGTATTTCCAGAGGTAATTATGACCAACGCCGCCCAGCGCGTTAAAACCCTGATTCAGGATATGGCGGAAGACCGCAAGCACTACAGCGCCCTGACCGCCCTGCTCGACACACAGCGCCGCCATATTGTCGCCCGCGATAGCGCGGCGCTGGAAACGCTCAACGCGCAGCTGATGGCGATTTACCAGCAGCTATCAAAAAATAGCCAACAGCGCTATAAGCTTTTGAACGAACTGGGCATCACTCCGAATGCCGAAGGCATAAAATCGCTGATCGCCCGCCTGCCCGCCACCCACCGGCCAACCGTTTCAACCCTCTGGAAAGGTCTCCAACAGCAGGCTACCGCCTGTCAACGCGCCAACGACTACAACGGTGCGCTGATAAATATGCAGCAGGAGATCCTTGGGAATTTGCTGAACAGCAGCGCGCCGGAGAACTGGTTGTATCAGGAGGGGTGATGCCGAACGTGTCTGAGCATATATTTAAAACCCACTCTGGCGTTGAAATTCATTACCGATTTCAGCCGCCAAAGTATGATTGTCAGCATTTGTTGATCGTCATGTCAGGATTTAATATCCCCGACCCCACGATCTATGATTTCACTATGCTTACGCATTGCCGTTCAGCCATTTTATGGATCAAAGATGATTTTAATGGGCTACCCGCTTATTATCTCTGTAATAATATGAATTTTGATATTGAGCAGGGTGTCAGCACTCTCATCAATGCAACTATGGATGTGGTTAAGCCAAAATATACATCAATATTAGGGGCATCAAAAGGTGGTAGTGCATCGCTTTACTATGGTATTAAGCATAAAATAATAAATATTATCGCCTGCGTACCGCAATTCCGTCTGGGTAGTTATGTCGCTGACGGTTATTGGCAGTCAGTTGGTCAAGCAATGATGGGGGAGATCAGTCCAGAAAAAACTTACATTCTCGATCGCTATCTTCCCGGCATCATAAAGCATGATAAATCCCTGAAAAAAAACATTTATCTTTTTACTTCCCCACAAGATAAGCAATTCTTAGCAGAGGTAAAACCTCATCTTCCGCTCTTTGAAAAATATCCTAACTTCAACCTCATCGAAACATGCTCCCCTCTGGTTACAGACCATACTCACGTTACAGCCTATAATCTTAATTTAATATTATCTCTCATTTATCAGTTTGAAGATGGTATTTCAGTAAAATGGGGCTCTATACAAAATGGCAGTCGATGGTAAAAAAATATAGACCGTTTACGGTCTATATTTTCAATGCATTAGTAAGACCATTTAAATCGCAGAAAAATATAATTCATCTTTAATAATACTGGACTGCATAGCCAACTCCATATCCCCCTTTGTGTCTATTTCAAAAGCGATAATTTCTCGGGCTGTAAGAGGTAAATATTGTTCCAGTTGTTGAAAAACCGAATCGCCAAAAGGCGCCAGTAATCGCGGATGAATAAAACATAAATTAGCCCATTCAAATGGCGTATTTACTTCGCGACTAAAGTGATTTACTCTATTATCATAAAGTGATACATAAACAGCATCATGCGTTTTAGCTCGCGTAATTCCAATTATATTATCCTGGTGACTCCCGGCACAAAATTTCTTAAACCTAATAAAATCATCCGGGTCAAAAATGATATCAGCATCCATAAAAAGACAGTTTTCGTCAATACCCTGACATCCCAGCCAATAGCTTGTTAATGTGGAGGTAGAAAGATATTCAGGGTTGCGTACAAACGTCACATCACGACGATAACGAAGGACAGTTTCAATCACTTCTTGTTCCTGAAAACCAATTACGATACGGACATCTTCAACATCGTCCAGCAGCTTAAGAAGGTAAGCTATTAATGGGCGGTGATTAATTTCCAGCAAACATTTAGTTTTACCTAATCCGAGGCGACTACCGACGCCTGCAGCAGCAATTATAGCGTGTTTAACAGACGACACAGGGCATCCTCTTCATAAATTATATAATTTGCTTTCGCAATCAATACAGGACTTGGCTGATGGGTTAACCCTATCGCCACAGCCTGATCTGCAGTTTCAAACATGGGATAATCATTAAGCCCATCCCCAAAGGCGACAATCCTGCTGTCTGGGTATCTCTTTCGCAGTGCATTCACCGCGGTCGATTTCTTCAATATATAGTCAAGAGATACCAGCTTGCCATTGAGTTCCTGAACACGGGAAGAAAAGTAATCACACCCAATGCTTTGCATTAACGGTTTTATCCACACATCTAAATTGCCCGTAACGATAAAGCAGCGTTCGCGATAATGACGGATAAAATCAATAACATTATCAAATAACGAAGCGTTAAAAATGATATCTTGCACTATGCTCACCGGCACGTGCTTCAAAATAGCGAAGCGCAGGCGTAATGACTCTTCAAAACTGATAGCGCCGTCAATCGTCAGCTTTGTCAGTACATCAAACTCATGCTCCAGGCCTACCTCATTGGCAATAAGAGGTAATAACTCGCGACGGGTAAGCGTGCCATCAAGATCAAAACAAAATATACTTTTTTTCATTTTCTTTTATAAATGAAGTAGTGCTGCTGAGTTTCTTTTCTGTTATTTAAATTGTCAGGATACATCAACCCTGTATCGATTAATTCCAGCTTAAGAGTATCTGCACATTGGTTTACGTATGACGTCAATTCTTCTGCGGTGCGATAAATCGCATTATATTGAGATTTCAACTCTTCAGACCAATGAGATTTTAACGTCAGGCGCTCTTTTATAGCCAGAGGCTCACGTATCATAATAATTGTTCCCGATGTGGTAATCTTAGCTAAATTGTCAAATATCTGAGTAACCTCATCATTATTTAGATAAATCAAAACCCCCGCGATGATGATATGGCTAAAAGGTCGCCCTGATGATGCTGTCAGTTCCGAAGACAGCTCATATGCTTTCTTCACAAAAAAATGGCTACGCGGATCCTGATGATATTTCTCTTTTGCTATCGCAATCAGAGAGGGAGAAAAATCGATCCCCGTATAAAGAACGCCTTTAGATTGCAGCGCCTCATACCACCGTCCATTACCGCAACCAATATCGAGCACATTTGCATCGGACGTCAGCTGGAGCTTCGGCAGGAGAAGGGTTTTTTCATGCTTATCCCGCTGCGTCGCCAGCTCGACAGATTGATACATTGTCATCGTGAGGGGATGACTACCTTCCTTCTGCGCCGCTCTGGATTCAAAGAAATCCAGCACAGCATTTTCGCTAATGACAGCCGCTTTGTCGCCCGACAGGCGCGTTTTTTTAGCAATTTTCGCTGCAAAATAGCCAAGAAGAACACGATGAATTTCATCTGCGGCACTCACTGGCGGTATAAAGAAATTTTCCCGCAACGCCGCAAGACGTTTTTCTTTTTTTGGATCCTCATCTTCAAGGACCATTTTAACAAAGCTATCGATATCCTGTTCACAACGGGCGATATAATATTTTTTATGCACAAAGCTGGCACTTTTATTCAGCCCTAAACAGCTTTCGTGAGTCAGATATAAAATTGGCTTTTGCGTTGGTAAATATTCCAGTAAAAATGACCCTGCATCAGCCATTAACGCGTCTGCACGTGAAAAGGAGGTATCATAAGATGCGTCGAAATCGAGAATGATGTTATCATTGATTTTCGCATATTGAACTAAACGTGAGAATTTATCGACTGCTTCTCCACCAAATGCGTTTAATCGCCCAATAAACAACGGGTGGGGGCGGATAATCAAATTCACCGGATAGGTCATCGCGATGTAGAGCATTGTGTCACAATAAATGTTAAACGTGGACCACCCTTTGCGATCCCCTTCCTGAAAGTGAGGCGTCCAAAGAAGTACTTTTCGTTCTTCTTTAGTCTTTTTATGCCATAGCATTAGACTGTCAAACTTCGGATGGCCTGTAACATAGACATGTTTGTTACCCGACCTGCAATACTGTTTATATAAGCGCTTATGCTGAGCGGAACGAACGAATATCCACTGCGCAAAATTATGGCAATCCATATCGTACTGGAAAGAAAGGTTTGTTTCTCCCTCCCCGACATCAAGGCCATAAGGTATATAAGCATATTTAATATAATTCTCTTTAAGAACACGGCAGGAGAAGCGTTCCGGACGCGTAAAATCATAAGGATTCTGAATAAAAACGACGTCTGGTTTATCGTTCAGATAATTATAATCTTCATGCCATATCCACTCGATACCACGCGCATTCAGGAAAGCTTTAGCTTCTGCATTTTCATGATCTATTATGCCGCTATGATGAAATGGCAGTAAAATCAGACGACAAATAAAATTATTATCCTGCTTCAGCGCAGCCAGAACAGATGCATAATTTGACCATCCTGGTGCCCACTGGAAGAGAAAATCAACCTTAATTCTCACACGCAAACTCCTGGCAATATAGTGAAATTTATTAACGCGACGAATTACAACAGCGACAGCCCGCACAGCAGGCTGTAATCCGCCGTATTTGCCGCGTCGGTCGCAAATGGATTCTCCTGCTGCCAGCCGCGTAGCGCACCGATCAGCAACGCCGCGTCGTCCTGGCCAAATGCGCCCTGCTCGGCGCGCATGGCGCACAGCATTTTGAGGTGGAAGAACAGTCGCGCCAGCCCCAGCAGGGCTTCGCCATAATTGCTGCAGTTCACGCCGGGGAATACATCGTTGTACAGCGGATAAATCAACACATTGCGAAGGATGTGCGGCTGCTCGTTAAACAGGCTGATATCCGCCCATACCGCTTCCAGCGTCTGCAGACGTTCCGCCAGGCGCGAAGGCTGCATGATCGACAGCTCGCTCAGCTTCAGCGCCATACCCATCTTCTCCACTATCGGCAGGTTGAGATTAAGGCGCAGGGTGCCCATCTCTTTCAGCGTGGCCACGCGGTTCTCAATAATCGGGGGCAGCATCGCGAATTGCTGCGTTAACACCCCCTGCTCCGCCAGCGCGGCCAGCTGTTCTCCCATATTTACCAGCAGTGCCGGGTCGCACTCACCGTTATCCCGATATTGCTGCGCTTTACTGAGCAGCACGCCAATGCTGTACAGACTCACTTCCAGCGCCAGCGCCGGATGAATGGCGAGGTTAACGCACTGTTGATTGAGGGTCTCGCTCCATGGAGAGAGCATCTCTTCGCCCTGCGCTGCCCTCTGCGTGGTATGCAAAATAAACGCGTCCGGATTGAACAGCATCTCTTTGGCCGCCGTTTCACAAACGATATCCAGGCTCTCACGCTGCTGGTTTTTCATCTTCACGCTGATATGCGGCCAGCCCTCCCCGCCGTTCCGGCAGGCCGGGCATTCACACGCGGTCTCGCGCGCATCAAAACGTGACACAAATTCAGGTTGGTAGTGTTCAGTCAGTTCCATGTTCGTTCTCTTTCGGGCTGTCGCGGGTTAACGGTGTTTACGGAAGAACCAGTGCGTACAGTCAACAGGCTCGCCGCTTTTGGGGTCCGGGTAGTGTTGCAGGAAGGCGAAGCTTGGGCTGAATCCCAGCCACAGCGCGTTTTTGCTCATTAATACCGCCCAGCAGCGATCGATGCTGACGCTCTGCTCCATCGCCTGACGATAGGCATCCAGCAGCACAGGGTAGTAATCGGCATTCACCGCACAGGCGCACGCGCAGCCCGCATTAAAGATACGTGCCACTCCTTTTAAAGATCGGGTTGGCGTGAAGTTTTCATAACGTCCACCCAGCAGCAGCACCTGCCAGTCCAGCTGGTCCAGGCCATCGAGCAGTTTGTTGACGTTCTGAATCGCATTCTCTTTTCTGACAAAGCGCAGCCCGGCATCCAGCAGCACCACGTTTTTCCAGCCCTGCTGTTGGGCATGGGACAGCACCTGCATATGGGTTGCCAGTTCGGCGGCCTCCGGCGTTCCCGTCTGCACTTTTGCCACCGGCCAGATTTGTCCGGCTTCTACCCCCAGCGCCAGCAGCGCTTCACATCGCGTCGGCAGCGTTGCTTCCTGCTGCGGGTCATACAGAACGGCGATTTTCTCGAATACCGACCAGTTCACCCGCGTATTGAGCGGCGCGGTGCTAAGCCGGCGGTAGTGCGCCAGCAGGTTGGGATCGCTGACAAAGTCCTCCAGCGTAAGATCGACCGGCGTTGAGCTATCGAGAATGAAATCTTTGTCGTAGGTGTTGCTGCTGTGCGAAATACAGAGGATGGTTCGCTTCGGGTCAATCTGCTGCACCGGCGTGGTGAAATTATTCAGAAATCCCACCTCTTCCGCCTGCATCGCTTCATCATCATAACGATGATTTTTCAGCAGGTTACGATGATAGCCGAACGTGCCGTTCAGGGCGTGGCGGGCCCCGAAGGAGTGGGTCAGATAGATTTTATCCAGATGGCTGTACCAGATATAAATCTGGTCGCTGCCGGAAAACAGCGCCCGGTGGGTCTGCATCTGCGCCACCTGATGGGAAATCTTATCCGGCGCATAATAGTCATCATCATCGAAACAGATGATGTATTCACCCTTCGCCAGCGCGTTGAGCCGGTTACGTTTATTGCCCAGCGTCAGCCGCTCCGGGCTGTGGATATACCGTACGTTCGGCTGCGACGGATCGACCATCATATCGATGAGATCGGCGTTGCTGGCCGGCGAATCGTCGAGGATCACCAGTTCGCGCCTGTCCGCCGGGTAGTCCTGGTACTGCCAGATATAGAGCAGATAGGGCAAAAACTCGCGGCGGTTGTAAGTCGGGCAGATGACGCTGACAAACGGCGTCGACCGCGGCTGCGAACGCTGCTGGCGCGCCAGCAGGGCTGAGATCAGGGAAGACTGAGTGTTTTTAGAGGTTGTGGTCATAACATTTATCGTTGGCGAGCGGCGGCCTGCCGTTGGCGCAGCCAGCACTGAACAGAAACAGAATCGGTTATTTTTTGATCGCGGCGGCTTAACGCCATCCGCTGGTCGCTGCGTTTGGCATCCAGCACCATCGCAAGGCTTTTTTCCCGCTTTGCTTCGGCCAGCAGGTTATCCTGAATCTTTGCCGCTTCCAGCGAAGCCAGCGCCTGCTCCTGCTTCTGCCAGTCGATAACCCGCTGAATATTTTGCTTATATTTTGACTGGTTGATCATCAGCACGGCGCTGTTCGCGCTCTGCGTGACGAGGCCTGATGCCAGCGAGGTCAATGCATCAATGTTCTTCTCAAAGCGCTGGCAGAGCTGTTTTTGCGAGGCCAGCTTTACGGTCAGGTCATCAACCGCGCGAGTACGCATCAGCTGTAGCTGTTCCAGTGTCGAAATGAGTTTGTTCATCGGTTATCCTGCCTGCGCCAGCGCACACAAATCCGTTACGGTGGCGTCAATCAACGCCGCGTCGTGCACTTCCTGCTGTAAGAAATGCGTGATGGCCGGAGAAAGGCGTACCGCCTTATCCGCCAGCGGATCGGCCCCCGCGACATAGCCGCCCAGCGGTATCAACGGCTTAATATTCTGGTATTCGGCGTACAGCTGCTTAAGGGTACGCGCGGCGAGCTGGTGCTCACGGGTCGTCACCTGGCTCATGCAGCGGCTGATCGACTGGCCGATGTCGATGGCCGGATAGTGCCCGGCCTCCGCCAGATGGCGCGACAACACGATATGTCCGTCAAGCACCGCGCGCGCGCAGTCAACGATGGGATCCTGCTGATCGTCCCCCTCCGCCAGCACGGTATAAATGGCCGTCATCGATCCGTTACTCCCGCTGTTACCGGCGCTTTCGACCAGGCGGGGGATCATGCTGAACGCGGAGGGTGGATATCCTTTCGTTGCGGGCGGCTCGCCGAGCGAGAGGGCTATCTCGCGCTGGGCCATGGCGTAGCGGGTCAGGGAATCCACCAGCAGCAGCACATCTTTGCCCTTGTCGCGATAGTAACTGGCGATGGTATGGCACAGCTCGGTGGCCTTGATGCGCATCAGCGGCGACTCATCCGCCGGCGCGGCGACGATGACCGACTTTGCCAGGCCTTCAGCCTGGAGCGAATTCTCAATAAATTCTTTAACTTCACGTCCACGCTCGCCAATCAGCCCCACGACCACCACTTCGGCCTGGGTATAGCGGGTGATCATCCCCAGCAGGACGCTTTTGCCCACCCCACTGCCCGCCATAAGCCCTACGCGCTGGCCTTTACCAACGGTCAGCAGGCCGTTGATCGCCCGCACGCCCACGTCCAGCGGTGTTTCAACCGGCTTCCGTCGGAGTGGGTGGATCTGCGGCAACTGCTGTGGCAGCAGCGTGTCACCGGTCAGCTTGCCCTTATCGTCCAGCGGTTCACCGAGGCCGTTAACAACGCGGCCAAGCCACTGGTCACCCACCATCACCCCTTCGCTTTTACCGGCAGGGAAGACGCGCGCCCCGGCAATCAGTCCGGACGGCTGTTTGAACGGCATCAGGTAGGTAACCTCACGGTCAAATCCCACCACCTGGGCTTCCATCATCTCTTGCTCAACGCTTTCTACGTAGCACAGCTGGCCTATCGCCAGTCGACAGCCCACGCACTCCAGCAGAATGCCGTTCACCCGCACCAGACGACCCGCGACGCGTGCCAGGTCAATCTCTTCGATGGAGCGTAACGCCTGTTCGAAATCAAGGCTGCTCATGGGATGCGTCCGGCAACAGGTTGTCTTTCAGCACCGCCACGCACTGGTCGAGACGGTGCTGGCAGCCCACATCCATTTCGGTGGTCTCGGTGATTACGCGGCATTCGCCTGGCTCCAGCGCCGGGTCGGCGGTCAGCCCCCACTCACGCGCTTTTTCCGGCTCCGCTTCGCTGATGCGGCGGAACTCTTCGCTGTTCAGCACCACGCGCATCTGCTCTGGCGGCTGCGGCAGGCTGGTCAGCGCCTCTTCCACCAGCGCTAGCAGCTGGGTCGGGTGCAGCGCCAGCTCGCAGCGGATCACCTGGCGGGTTACTTTCTCCACCAGCTGCATTAACTCTTCACGACGGCGCTGTTCATAGCTTTCGAGGAAACGCTGCACGTCGGCGGTGAGGCGTTCAAACGGCGCCGCCGCCTCCAGAAACTGCTGGCGAGCCTGCTGCTTACCTTCCGCCAGGCCTTTGCGCATCCCTTCGTCGAAGCCGAGGCGCACCCCTTCCTGGTAGCCCTCCTGCTTGCCCTCTTCCATGCCCTGGGCAAAGCCCTGGTTCATGCCTTCGCGGAAGCCGGCTTCGCTCTGCCGCTGATGCTCGCCGGGATCCTGCATGACGGACACCTCGCTCTCGCCGTCCGCGTGCGGCGTCGCCCGGCGTTTGCGCAGCGGGGGGAATTTATGCAGCCGGGGTTTAACCACCGCCTGACGCCGCGAGGTCAGTGCCTCGAGCGCGGGACTCCTTTTCTTGAACATGGTTTATTCCACCGTCTGTTCGGCGAAGAGCTGCACCTGAATCTCACCCTCTTCCACCAGCTGACGCAGGGTCTGCATAATCTCTTTTCGCACCTGCTCAATACGGCTGACCGGCACGGGACCCAGGCGGCTGGTGGTGCTTTGCAGCAGGGTCACCTGACGCTTCGGCATGACGTTGAAAATCGCCTGGCGCAGCACCGGCTCGGTGCCCTTCAGCGCCACGGCCCACTCTTCAATCGGCACTTCTTCCATCAGGCGCTGCAGCGTGGCTGGCGTCTGGCGGCTGAGAATGAAGAACTCGTACATTTCGTCCTGCAAATCGTCGACCACGCTTTCGTCGCGCTCGCGCAGCTGCTCCAGCAGCTCCTGCTGGTTGCTGGGAATACGGTTGACGATATTGGCGGCGTGCTTGATGCCCGCCACCTTAGAACCATGCTCTGAAAGCACCGCGATACCGCGATCGATCAGGCGATCGAGCTCGTCAATTACGTCGCGGTTAACATCGTCGAGCCGGGCAACGCGGTATATGATTTCATCCTGACGTTCGCGCGGCAGCACGCTCAGCACGCTGGCGGCGATGTCTGGCGGCAGGAAAGCGAGGAAAACCGCCTGCAGCTGCAGGTGCTCCTGATCGATTAGCGCCGCCAGTTGGGGAATATCAACCCACTGCAGGCGGGCCATGCGGTAGCGGATCTCATCGCCGTAAATACCGTTAATGACGCTGCGGGCAATTTCACCCCCCAGCGCCTTTTCCAGAATGCTGCGCAGGTAGGAGCGCGACGCGCCGTTGATGCCGCTCTGCTCGCTATAGTCGGAAAAGAAATTGTTCATCGCCTGACGCGCCTGGCTCACCTTCACGTCATGCAGACGCGCCATGGTTTCACTCAGCAAAACCACCTCTTCGCGGGTGAGTTTCTGCATAACCTGCGCAGCGGCCTCTTCGCCCACGCTCATCAGCAAGATCGCCGCCTGCTCCAGGCGGCTACGCCCTTTGGCGTTACTGGTCCGGTTTGCTGTTGCTTCGGTCATTGCTGTTAATCCATTGTTTCAGAACTTCTGCCACGCGCTCTGTTTCGCTCTGGGCCAGAACCTGGAGATACTCCACCTTGGTTTCCAGGCCGGAGCTTTGCGGCGGCAGCAGATCGTCATTATTGTTAAAGCCCGCTTTCGACAGCGTGGAAAGCCCGTTTTCCGACGCAGGAGAATCGTCTGTCAGCAGCATTGAATCGTCCTGTTCGACCGCGTTTACCACGCGTTCGCGGCGTCCCAATCGCTGGGCCAGCGGCCGTACGCCGAACAGCAGCGTCAGCAGAAGCAGCAGGCCAATACCGCCGTTCTGCGCCCAGTACTGCATATCCGGATCTTTCCACCATTTCCCGACTACCGGGTCCTGGCTGACCGGAGGGGTAAAGGTCAGCACGTCCAGGGTTAACGCATCACCGCGCTGTTTATCGATCCCGGCGGCGCTTTCTACCAGCCGGGTAATTGAGGTCAGCTGCTCGGGCGTGATCTTAGCCAGCGCGGGTGCGCTCTGGTTCAACGCCACGGCCACGCTCAGCTTCTCCAGCTTATAGCCGGGGTAGCGGATATGGCGGATGTCGCGGTCGAACGCATACTTGCGCTGCTCCTGGCTACGGTTGCTCAGGGAACGCGGATCGCGGGTGGTTGTTTCCGTCGTATTCGTCGCGGCAGGCGCTGCCTGGCCCGCGGCCAGAGCCGCTGCCGCCTGCGGATTTTGGTTCACCGGACGGTTGCTTAACGAGCCGGGAATACCAAACGCCATTTCGTTGGTGCTGTTTTCGTGGCTTATCTGCTCATCGCTCACGCGCGGATCTTTGCCCAGCCGCTCCTGCGTCTCTTCAACGCGGCTCAAATCCACGGTCGGGGCAACGCTGATGCGGAAGTTCCCCTCGCCCACCAGGGAGGTCAGCAGCGTGGTGATGTTCTTGCGGGTATCGTCGCGGATGTGCTGCACAACCTCGTTGCCGGGGCGTTTGCCCTCAGGACCTTCAATACCGTCTGAGAGCAGGTTACCCGCCTGGTCAACCACGCGTACGCTGTCTGCGGCCATGCCCGGCACGGAGCCGGAGACCAGCTGCACAATCGAGGCCACCTGCTGTTCATCCAGCCGTTTACCGTAGCGCAGCTGCACGATCACCGACGCGCTGCTGTTCGGCTTGTTGGTCAGAACAAACGAGCTGGACTCGCTCAGGCCGAGATGCACGCGGGCGTGTTCCACCGGATCCAGCGCCATGATGCTTTTCGCCAGCTCGCCTTCCAGGCTGCGCTTATAGCGCACGTTCTGAATGAACTGGCTGCTGCCGAGCATCTCTTCTTTATCCATCAGCTCGTAGCCGTCCGGCGTCGCGGCGCTAATACCTTTCGCCGCCAGCGCCATACGCGCCTGCGGCAGCTTACCTTCACTGACCAGGATCTGGCCGTTATCGGGGTTAACGCGATAAGGAATGTTTTCTGCACCCAGCACTTCCACCACCTGCGAAACAGGGATCTGTTCCTGCGCGCCGTACAGGGCTACATAGCCCTGATTGTGGTTCCACAGCGAGGCGACGATCCCGAGCGCCAGCACGGCGCCACCGGCAATCGCCAGCAGTTTAGGTGCGTTAGTGCCGGAGGGCAGAGAGAGAGCGGGGAGACGAGCTTTGATTTTGTTTAACACGGTACAAACCTTACAGCGAGATGTTCATCACTTCGTCCAGCGCGCTGTTGAGCTTATTGCGCACCTGCATCATGGCCGAAAAGGCCACGCTGGCTTTCTGGCTCTCAATCATTGCGCCGGCTAAGTCGTCGCTTTGCCCCATATCGATTGCGGTTTGCTTTGCGCTGGCGCTGTGCTGCAATGCATCGACGTTATCGATAGCGCTGTTCAGCACGCGCGCGAAAGAGACCGGCGCCGTACGGGTAAACGCGTCGCCGGCCGGCGCTATCGTGGGGGAAAGGTTAACCGCGCCGGAAGAGGCCAGCGAGGCCGTGCGCTGCATACGATCCAGAAGCGCCTGTTGCGCGCTGTTAATACCTGCGGCAGCTATTTTGTCCATGATTTGTTCCTTTCTGGCCTCAGGAATAACATTCAATATCAATACCTTCGTCACGCATGGACGCAAGGCGATAACGCAGCGCGCGAGGCGTAATGCCAAGAAACGCTGCCGTTTTAGATTTGTTGCCTTTGTGGCGTTTTAACAGGTCGATGATGTAATGATATTCCGCCATGCGGCCGTGCAGCTTAACGTCGCGTATGGCTGAGCTGTTGTCCTGCTCCCGATAGGCGGGCATCACCCCGACAGCCGGGTTTGCCGGCAGGGGTGCGCACGCAACCAGCCCGAGATCGGCGGCTTTGATTTCATCACCGTTGCCGAGGATCATGCCCCGCTGGATCACGTTCTCAAGTTCGCGCACGTTGCCCGGCCAGTCATAGTTCAGCAGCGCGTGGCGGGCATCGTCGCTCAGACGAACATTGCCCTTGTGGAAGGCGCGATATTTGGTAATAAAACGCTGAACCAACGGCAAAATATCCTGCTTGCGTTCGCGCAGCGGCGTAATATGGATCGGCACGACCGAAATACGGTAAAACAGATCCTGACGAAAACGGCCTTCGGCGATTTCCTGTTGCAGATCTTTATTGGTGGAGGCAATCAGACGAATATCGAGAGGAATACGCTTATGGCTTCCCAGACGTTCAACTTCCTGCTCCTGCAATACGCGTAATAACTTTGCCTGTAGTGATAAAGGCATATCGCCAATTTCATCCAGCAGCAGCGTTCCGCCATTAGCCTGCTCGAATTTTCCGGCCACGCTGGCGACCGCCCCGGTAAAAGCCCCTTTTTCATAGCCGAATAAAATGGCTTCCAGCATGCTTTCCGGGATCGCGGCACAATTAACGCCAACATACGGCGCACCATTGGCGCAGGCATGCTCATGAATATATTTGGCGACGCACTCTTTACCTGTTCCCGTCTCGCCGGTGACCAAGACTGACACATTATATTTAGCAACGCGGCGGGCTAATGACATCACACCCACACTGGCAGGGGAAACGGCAATAAACCCCTCTCCATTACGGTCTTCACGTTCAATGATAATGTTCATGCTGGAGTACCATTAAAAGAACTTAAAAACAAGAATTCGCCACACCTTTATTAACATCCACAATTGTCCTTCCATTGCTGGATGGATAATTAAAACGTTTAAATAATGTTAAAAAAGATTAGAACTTATATTTATTATCCCGAGGAAAGGAATCTTCCTGGAAAATATGTTGCCTAGTATACGCACCGCCTAAGAATTGTCTTATCTTTAATGCATATTAAAAAATTAACCATTTAAATTCATATGGTTATGAATAACATTAATCTACTTTCAACCGGAAAAATAATGGATTAATAAACCACGCACTCTTGCAATAAAATGAAGAGAAAGGTCTAATTCTCAGCCTGAATAAAAAGGCATATGGGTTTTCGACAGGCAACGCGCCTTTGGTGCCAGTGATAAGCGTCACAACGATTTCAAAACTCAAATGCTGGCAGAAGAAATTTTCGTGATGGGTCATACAGGTCTTCACCCTTACGTTATGGTCATACCAGGAATTGTTATCAAAGCGGAATAAACATGTACCCTGCTTCAGAACGAATCAGAATCCACCAGCAGAATAACCTTCCTGATCTGGTAAAGCTTGATGTGAGTAAACTCGGCCGACCATGGCATAAGCTACCTAAGTTAATGAATGATAGCTTTGATATTCTTGATGCACGCCTGAGCATTTACTTTCTGAAAAAACTACGGGTTAATGCCGCGCTGGAATCAATGACCTTTGTCATTGATAAGCATTATAAGAATGCACAGATATTCTCTACGCCTTACGGGAATATCGGTTTTGTTATTGACCGTATCTTATTACTTAACGTACTTCATGATTATTACGGCCTGAGTAAAGATACCAATCAGATAGCGCCCGATGAGTCATTACCGATAACCAAAACGGAAGAACGCCTTAAAAGTAAGCTGGGGCAAGAGCTCACGTCGCTGATTATCTGCAAAGAAACCTTTGGCGAAGATCTGGATATCAAGGTGGATTATTCCGCCGTCATTAATCAGTGGTCCTGGGGCATCACCTTTACTCTGGCCGGCTATAGCCACGGCAGTTTTACCGTCCTGCTGGACAATCATCACGTCGATCAGATGCTCGCCACGCTGCGCGCGCCGGATCTTCACGCGCGGGCCACTGAGAAAAGCGTGACCCTAAGCCCGGCCCAGATCGAACGCCTGTTCGACAGCCTGCCGCTGAAGCTGACCGGCCGCCTCGCCAGCCTGAACCTGACCGTCGCGCAGATTGCCGACATCAAACCCGGGGACATTATTCCGATCGCAATTAACGAACCGGTGCCGGTTTTTATCGGTAAAGAACAGATTTTTGAAGCCGCAATCGCCGAAGATCGCAGCAAGCTTTTCTTATGCGATATCCATGACAAGACAACCGAGAAGCACTATGAGTGATTTGCAACATGAGCTGAGCCAGTCTCTGGACCTGGACGACCTGAACCTGAGCGATATGCCGCAGGAAGAGACCGTTGAAGGCAATATCCGCCTTGATATTCAGCCTGAAATCCGCCATGCGCCACAAACCGACGAACGCCGCATGGCGCTGTTCAGCCGCATTCCGGTCACGCTTACCCTGGAAGTATCCTCCGTGGATATCTCGCTGGCTGAACTGATGTCGGTGAATAGCGATTCCGTGATCGAGCTGGACAAAATGGCCGGTGAGCCGCTGGATATTAAAGTGAACGGCATTGCCTTCGGCAAAGCGGAAGTGGTGGTCCTGAATGACAAATACGGCCTGCGCATTATCGAGTTCAATGCAAAAGAACTGGGCGAGCTCACCCGATGAACCGCACGTTTTACCGCAACGGCTTGACGCTGCTGCTGGTGGCTGGCCTGCTGTTTGCTACTCCCGCTCTGGCGGCTAATGGCGATATCACGCTGTTTAGCACTACGGCGAACGGCGCAGGACAGGATTACAATGTCAAAATTGAAATCCTCATTCTGATGACCCTGCTCGGCCTGCTGCCGATCATGGTGCTGATGATGACCTGCTTTACCCGCTTTATCATCGTGCTGGCGATCCTGCGTCAGGCGCTGGGCCTGCAGCAGAGTCCGCCCAACAAGATCCTTACCGGCATTGCGCTGGCCCTGACGCTGCTGGTGATGCGTCCGGTATGGACCACGATTTACGCCGATGCCGTCGAGCCGTTTCAGAATGACCAGATCACCCTTAAGCAGGCGCTGGTTAACGCCGAAGCGCCGCTGAAGAAGTACATGCTGGCACAAACTAACACCAAAGCGATGGCGCAGATCATGACCATCGCCGGGGTTGAAGGCGATGCCCGCGAGCAGGATTTGACCATCGTCACCCCGGCCTATCTGCTGAGCGAGCTTAAAACGGCCTTCCAGATCGGCTTTATGATCTACATCCCTTTCCTGGTTATCGACCTGATCGTCGCCAGTATCCTGATGGCGATGGGGATGATGATGCTGTCGCCGCTTATCGTCTCGCTGCCGTTTAAGCTGATGCTGTTCGTGCTGTGCGACGGCTGGACGCTTATCGTCGGCACGCTCACCTCCAGCGTGCAGGGGCTGTAGCGATGATAAACATGGACACGGCGGGCGACATCATGGCCTCCGGCATCCACCTGGTGCTGGTGATCTCCGCCGTGGCGATTATTCCCAGCCTGATTGTCGGCCTGTGCGTCAGTATTTTTCAGGCCACGACCCAGATTAACGAACAGACGCTGAGCTTCCTGCCGCGGCTGGTCGTGACGCTGGGCGTACTGATTTTTGCCGGAAAATGGATGCTGACCCAGCTGGTGGATTTTACCGTCCAGATTTTTCATCAGGCGGCGGCGCTGGTGGGTTAACGCGTAATGGGAATCGATATTCAGGCGCTGTTGACGCCGATAATGGCGCTGGTTCTGCCCTTCTTCCGCATTCTCGCCTTTTTACAATTTGCGCCGGTACTCGATAACCGCGTCTTTTCACGACGCATCAAAATCGGGACCGCGCTGGCGCTGGCCATCATCATTACGCCTATGCTGCACCATAACGTGGTGCTCAACGAACTGCTATCCATGCGCAGCATACTGCTGATTGGCGAACAGCTGCTGTGGGGATTTCTCTTCGCCACGGGGCTGCAGCTGGTATTCGTCGCGCTACAGACGGCGGGGCATATTCTGTCGATGAATATGGGGCTCGGGATGGCGATGATGAACGACCCCGTTAACGGCAGCTCCACCACGGTTATCTCGCAAATTATCTATATCTTCTGCGGACTGCTGTTTTTCATTATGGACGGCCATTTATTACTGGTCACCATTCTGTTCAAAGGCTTCAGCTACTGGCCCATCGGACAGGCCATTAACCAGCCGTCGCTGATGTTGGTCGTGCAGGGGCTGGGCTGGATTATGGCTTCCGCCACGCTGATTGCGCTGCCAACCACCTTCGTGATGCTGATCGTCCAGGGCGGATTCGGCCTGCTCAACCGGGTGTCGCCGACGCTTAACCTGTTCTCCCTTGGTTTCCCTATCAGCATGCTGTTTGGGCTGCTGTGTATCTCAATGCTGGTGACCAACATTCCGGATCACTACCTCAATCTGACCAATGAAATTCTGGCGAAACTTGACGCCATAAGGGTTCAGTAATGGCCTCTGGCGGCGATAAGAGCGAAAAACCTACCCCCGGGAAGCTGCGCAAAGCGCGGGAAAAGGGTGACATTCCCCGCTCAAAAGATTTGACGATGGCGGTCGGCCTGCTGGCGTCCTTTTTCACTCTGTCGGCGTTTTTACCTTATTACCACCAGCTCATCGGCGAGTCATTCGCCGCCGCCGGCACAATGGCGCAAGACCTCGATAACCCGACCATTCTGAACCAGTTTCTGATGCTCAATCTGAGCGTATTGCTGCGTTTTATCGCCACGCTAACCCCCATTCCGCTGGCCTGCATCGTCGCCAGCCTGGTGCCGGGCGGCTGGTTATTTACGCCAGTGAAGCTCAAGCCGGACTTTAAAAAACTCAGCCCCATAAGCGGCGTCAAGCGTATGTTTTCCGCCAGCCATTACACGGAAGTCGGCAAAATGCTGCTGAAATGCGCAACTATCCTGGCCGTGCTTTACACCATGGTTCATAGCCAGATGAGCGAGCTGCTGCACCTGCAACGGCTGTATCTGAACCAGGCAATTGGCTATGGATTCACCATTTTCCATCACGTTGTCAGCTACTTTGTCGCCGTTATCGTCATTTTCGCCCTGCTTGACGTGCCCCTGAGCAAATTCATGTTTACCAAAAAATTGCGCATGACTAAGCAAGAGGTGAAAGAGGAGTACAAAAATAATGACGGGAACCCGCAGATTAAGGGGCGAATTCGCCAGCTACAGCGCCAGATGGCGATGGGACAGATTTCGCGCACCGTGCCCACCGCCGACGTCATTATCACTAACCCGACCCACTACGCGGTGGCATTGAAGTACGACCCGCAGAAGGCAGAAGCGCCCTACATCGTCGCTAAGGGGATTGATGACGTAGCGCTGTGGATCCGTGAGGTGGGAGCCAGTCACAGCATCGAAGTGGTGGAGTTCCCGCCGCTGGCGCGCGCGGTGTACTACACCACCCGGGTGAATCAACAAATTCCGGCGCAGCTGTTTCGCGCCATCGCTCACGTGCTGACCTACGTCATGCAGCTCAAATCCTGGCGCGAAGGCCGCGTTGAGCAAAAACCCCGCCTGAACAGGCAAATAGATATTCCTCAAGAGGTATTAAAATCCAATGGATAACAGTAAGTTGCACAACGTGCTGAGCGTGCTCCGCAAGGGGCAAGTCGCGGTACCTGTCCTGCTTCTCTGCGTGCTGGCGATGGTTATCCTGCCGCTGTCGCCGCTGATGCTGGACATCCTGTTTACGTTCAATATCGTGCTGGCGGTCATCGTGCTGCTGGTGGCGGTAAACATGCAGCGCCCACTGGATTTTGCCGTTTTCCCGACCCTGCTGCTGATCACCACGCTGATGCGCCTGACGCTGAACGTGGCGTCGACGCGCGTCGTGCTGCTGAACGGTCATCTGGGCGAGGGGGCGGCCGGTAAGGTGATCGAGGCCTTCGGCCAGGTTGTGATTGGCGGTGATTTCGTCGTCGGCTTCGTCGTATTTATCATCCTGATGATCATTAACTTCGTGGTGGTCACCAAAGGGGCGGAACGTATTTCAGAAGTCTCCGCGCGCTTTACGCTGGACGCGCTGCCGGGCAAACAGATGGCGATTGACGCCGACATGAATGCCGGGCTTATCAACCAGCAGCAGGCACGGAACCGTCGACAGGAGGTGGCGAAGGAAGCAGACTTCTACGGCGCGATGGACGGTGCGTCGAAGTTCGTTCGCGGCGACGCCATCGCCGGGATTATGGTGCTGATCATCAACGTGATCGGCGGTATCTGTATCGGTATCTTTAAATACGATCTCGACGCCAGCCACGCCTTCCGCCAGTACGTGCTGCTGACGATTGGTGACGGCCTGGTCGCCCAAATCCCGTCGCTGCTGCTGGCAACCGCTGCCGCCATCATCGTTACCCGCGTCAGTGAAGGTAACGACATCAGCGATGAAATTAAAAGCCAGCTGCTCTCCAGACCGAGGGTGCTCTACACCGCCGCGTTCGTCATGTTTATTCTTGCGATCGTGCCGGGGATGCCCCACGTTGCCTTCCTGAGCTTTACGGCGCTGCTGCTGTTTGCCGCCTGGCGACAAAGCAAAGCAGTGCAGCCTGCGCCAAAAGAGACGGATATGGAGGCGATTGGCGACGCGCTGGCACCCGACGCCAACCCGCCGATTACCTGGGACAGTATTCCGCTCGTGGAACCGATTGGCCTGAACCTCGGCTATAAGCTGGTCTCCATGGTCGATGAATCCAAAGGTAGCCCGCTGTCGCTGCGCGTGCGCGGGGTTCGCCAGGTGATCTCCGAACTGTGCGGCGTGCTTTTGCCCGAAATCCGCATCCGCGAAAATTTCCGCCTCAAGCCTGCTCAGTACGCTATTCATATTAACGGCATCCGCACGGCAATGGGGGACGTTAACGCCGAAAAGCTGATGGCCATACCCGGAACAGAGCTTTATGGGGAAATCGATGGGGTGCTGGACACCGATCCGGCCTACGGTATGGCAATTGTATGGATTGACCCGGAGCAGAAGGCTAAAGCGCTGAATCTGGGCTACCAGGTCGTCGACTGCGCAAGCGTAGTGGCTACGCATATTAATAAAGTTGCCCGTGAACATCTGCCGGAGCTGTTTAATTACGATGACATCACCCATCTGCATGCCCGCCTGGCACAGCAGGCGCCGAAGCTGGCAGAAGATTTAAACGCCGCGCTAAACTATAGTCAGCTGCTGCGCATTTACCGCCAGCTGCTGCTGGAGCAGGTGTCGCTCAAGGATATTGTCACCATCGCCTCGACGCTACTTGAAAGCTCGGCGGTTACCAAAGATCCGATATTACTTACGTCAGACGTGCGTTACGCGCTGCGTCGCGCCATCGTCCACAGCATCAATGGCGATCGTCCGCAGCTTGCGGCCTACACCATTGATAGCCAGCTGGAAAATATGCTGTTGAGCGCGCTCAACCAGGCTCAGCAGGCAGGAAAAGTGGCGCTGGACAGCTTCCCGGTCGATCCAAACATTCTGACGCAGCTGCAAAATACGATGCCGATGATTTACGAGCAGATGAAAGCGAAAGGCCTGCCGCCGCTGCTGCTGGTCACCCCGCAGCTGCGTCCGGTCATTTCACGTTACGGCAGATTGTTTGCCAGCGGCCTACACGTGCTTTCCTATAATGAAGTGCCGGACGACGCCGATCTGAACGTGGTGGGGACCCTCGCCTGATTTATTGCGCCAAATAACGCAGCTTCCACTCCGCCAGGGTACGCGGCATTTTGACGGCGTCGTTGCCCTGGGTACTGAAGTAAGAAAACGTTAGCTTACCTTTGCCGTTCGGTTCGATCCGCGCCGCCCAGATGTCGTGGGCGGTATACATAATGATTGCCGTACGGGTATTCGCGGCACCGCGGACCCACATTGATACCACCGTTGCGCCAACATTATCCATATCATCCTGATAAATATAGATATTAGCGGTATCAACAAATTTTTGATAATCGTCACCCACCAGCGCGCGGAAACGTTCGTCCACCTCCGCATTTGGGAAGATTTCCAGGGTACGCAGCGTCGCTTTCGGACGCGGATCTTGCTCTGACTTCAGGTAGCGCCCATCAATAAATGCCCCGCTCGGCATTAAGAGGCGACAGCCCCAGTCCGCGTTGCTGTAGGCCTGTATTGCGCCGCTAATTCGCGGAATAAATAGCACCTTACAATGTTTGCTATCAACCATATTATCGATCAGCACCATGCCGTTTATTTTTCGGGCTTCGGCGGTGAACTCATCTTTATTCAGTCCCGCCCAGATGCGTATATCGGCGACGATGGACCAGTCCGCGCTATGGCTGAACTGGATCACCCCACCGCTGACGTTGGCCGCACTGGTATTCCACCAGCGCCCCTCCCAGGAGAAGCCAGACGGCACATCGGCTATCCGGCTGATTCCGCTATAGTAAGCCCGCTCAATGCAGTCGTCCGATGCGCACTCACCGAGCGATTTTTCCCACTCCTCAAACTCCTGATGCACCCGGCCGGCATCGCGAGCGACCAGCATCGCCCGGTAGACGTTGGTCATGGTGTCATCCAGCCAGTGAAGATTAGCATTATTACAGACCGTATTCTGGAGCGGAGTAACGGCACGCTGGCAATTCACCGCGTAAACACTGGTACTCGTCAGTGCAGCTGCAAAAATAAGATATTTAATCAAACACTTAACCATTAGGATATTTTTTAATCAAAAAGGGCGCATATTTTGTCTAAAACATTTTTTTAATGCAATAAAACGTTATAAATAATTCACATAATCAATATTTAAATATTTGTTTTTAATGTTGCTCAATTTTGTCATTTATTTATTTTATAAATGTAATATCGACTATTTTGTTATAAAGAATAATCGTCGGTAAAGTAAGTGCCCTTACAGGGCTTTTCTTGAGCATGTAACGATCTCGCCAAACCCTGCGCAGCAGAATGCTGCAACGGGCTGCTTTCACGCTTTAGCTTTTTTAAGGTTAAATCCAACCTTGCGCTGCTAATAGCCGAGATGAATATCAATTATTTATCCAATCAAAACAGCATATTAAACTTATCAAATATTGCAATTTATCATTACTATTTCTTATCCGAAATGAATCACTTTAGAAAATCTCAATCGTGATCTTCCGCACAAATCGCTAACCTCCACGTCTTCATACCGGAGGTTTTATGCTGCTTCACATTCTTTATCTTATTGGCATTACCGCAGAAGCCATGACCGGCGCGCTCGCCGCCGGACGTCGCCGTATGGATACCTTCGGCGTGATCATTATCGCCACTGCCACCGCGCTGGGCGGCGGGTCCGTGCGCGATATCCTGCTTGGTCATTATCCGCTCGGCTGGGTCAAAAACCCTGAATACGTCATTATCGTCGCGACTGCCGCCGTATTGACCACCATCGTGGCGCCCGTCATGCCTCACCTGCGCCGCCTGTTCCTGGTGCTGGATGCGCTTGGGCTTATCGTCTTTTCCATCATTGGCGCGCAAATCGCGCTCGATATGGGGGAAGGCCCGGTGATCGCCACCATCGCTGCCGTGGTAACGGGCGTGTTTGGCGGCGTGCTGCGCGATATGTTCTGCAAACGCATTCCTCTGGTCTTTCAGAAGGAGCTGTATGCTGGCATCTCCTTTGCCGCCGCGGTGCTCTATGTTGCCTTACAGCACTATGTAACCAATCACGACGTGGTGGTTATCTCCACGCTGCTGTTTGGGTTTACCGCGCGTATGCTCGCGTTGCGCCTGAAGCTCGGCCTGCCCGTTTTTCACTACAAGCACAACGCGCATTAAATTCAGAACCCGTTAATGTGCTGCTCAGCCAGCCATCTTGCCAGCCCGTCAACGGGAGGCGCATGCAGCCAGCTCACGATCTGCTGCGCCTTCTCTTCACCTGTTCCCGGCAAAGCCTGCCAGTCAGCGGCGCTCCGCTGATTCAGCGCCTGCCACGACGCCGCCCCAACCGCATTCAGCGTGGCTTTTGTCAGCGGGATCCCCATCGCTGTGACCCAGCGAATAAAGGGTTGTTTGCGCACCCGATTAAAACGATGCCAGAGCGATAGCCCGCGCCCGGCGGAAAAGCCCGGCGTGGACTGTAGCTGTTCCTGCGTCAGTGTTAACCACGAAAAAATATGCTCGAAACGATGCGTCTGATGAAGCGTCCGCCAGCCCGCCTCGCCTAACCCCTCGATCCCCAGCCCCTGCTTCGAGCTAAGCCACGTCAGCCGGGCAAAGAACTGTTCCATACACGCCGGTGAGGCATAAAAACAGGTCAGTGAATGGTACTGCGGGGCCGGAGGTTCCGGTTTTTTCCTGTCCTCTCCCCGCCAGACAACCCGGTCGAACCGGGGGATCCCCTGTCCGGCAAGGCTTATCAGAACCTGATCGCCGGGAACAACGTCCAGCCGCTGCCAGCGGGCAACCGACCCCAGGCTCACCCGCCGCACCTGTTTATCATCAAGCTTTACCGGATCCAGTTCGGCTACCACGGACACCTTACCCGTTCGCCCGACGCCAAACTGTATCCCTCGCACCTCAGCAACCTGAGCGACAGGCGTATATTTCCATGCGACAACCCAGCGCCCTTCACCGGGCAACCAACCGTCGCCCGCGGGTTCATCCGCTGAGCGCACCACAATGCCGTCCGTGGCAAAGGGCAGTGCTGCTGTATGCCACGCTGAACGCTGCGCTTCGACCGCATCCACAGACGCGGCGGGCAGCGTATAACGCTCCGTCAGGGAGAACCCGGCTTTTGACAACGCATCCAGAGAGGCCTGCATCTCTTTCGGTCCATCCGGCCAGGCCCAGATAAACACGCCTATTTGTCTGAGCAGCGCGCTATCGTTTTGACGCATCATGGCGCCCGCCACTTTTGCCCGCATGTTCATTCCCCCCATCTGACGCTGGATGTGGTTTTCACGGATCCAGAACAGTTCGCCCTGTAAGACGCTGTTTGCCAGGGGGCCGGACAGGTTTTGCGGAACAGAGGGGATCGAGCGAACCTGCGCCGTCCAGTCTTCGCCTTTTACACCGTTGCCACGGCTAATGGCCTGGGCAAGCTTCCCGCTCTGGTACACCAGCGTCACAGCCACGCCATCCACCTTGGGCTGCATCCAGAGATGTTGCCGGGCTTGCATCCACCGGCTGAGCTCAGCCTTACCGGCAACCTTATGCACGCCCGTATGCGCAACCGGGTGTTTCACACTGCCCGTAAGAGGGGGCAGCTTCTCCCCGGCAGAGGCATGACCAAAACAGTGCTGCCACTGATTCAACCGCGCGTTAAGCTGATCGTACACGCCGTCATTAACGTCACTTTTTCCCAGCTTCCAGTAAGCATCGTCCCAGCGTTTGATCTGCGCGCTCAGCGCTGCAATTTCCTTCTCTGCTTTTGCCTGCGACCATACCGGGCACACCGCTAACCCGGTGCCACACCACAACAGCGCTAACCCGCTTATCCATCGCCACATCATTACCCCTCCTTTGCGTTGGAGGAGGTATAACCCGGCGTTGAAAACTACGCGAATGGCAACGTTACGCTTTGCGAGGCGTTATCCAGCGTTTCTTTTTATTGCTGCAAAGCGCAGATAAAACCTGAAAACGGCACGCAAAAATCAATAATCCAGGGGAAAAAGTGTGACAAAGGCTACGTCACACAGCGGCGACGTGTATAATAAGCCCGTATGTAGGACTTCTTCGCTAACACATACAAAAGACTCTCATGGCTCAAGGCACGCTTTATATTGTTTCTGCCCCTAGTGGCGCGGGTAAATCCAGCCTTATTCAGGCACTGTTAAAAACCCAACCGCTGTACGATACACAGGTTTCTGTTTCTCACACCACGCGGGCACCGCGTCCGGGTGAGGTGCACGGTGAACACTATTTCTTTGTAAATCACGACGAATTCAGAGCGATGATTGCCAGAGACGCGTTTCTTGAACACGCGGAAGTTTTCGGTAACTACTACGGAACCTCGCGTGAAACCATTGAGCAGGTACTGGCTACGGGCGTGAACGTGTTCCTGGATATCGACTGGCAGGGCGCGCAGCAAATTCGTAAGAAAATGCCTGATTCGCGCAGTATCTTTATTTTACCGCCATCGAAAGATGAACTGGATCGCCGCCTGCGTGGCCGCGGTCAGGACAGCGAAGAAGTTATCGCGAAGCGTATGGCACAGGCTGTTGCAGAAATGAGCCATTACGCGGAATATGATTACCTTATTGTGAATGATGATTTTGATGCCGCGCTGAGCGATCTCAAAACTATCCTTCGCGCAGAACGTCTGCGTATGAGCCGCCAGAAGCAGCGACATGACGCATTAATCACCAAACTGTTGGCAGACTGAACCCACTTTCAGTATCATGCCCAGTCATTTCTTCACCTGTGGAGCATTTTAAGTATGGCACGCGTAACTGTTCAGGACGCTGTAGAGAAAATTGGTAACCGTTTTGACCTGGTACTGGTCGCCGCGCGTCGCGCTCGTCAGATGCAGGTAGGCGGTAAAGATCCGCTGGTACCGGAAGAAAACGATAAAACCACCGTTATTGCACTTCGCGAAATCGAAGAAGGTCTGATCAACAACCAGATCCTCGACGTGCGTGAGCGCCAGGAGCAGCAAGAGCAGGAAGCCGCAGAACTGCAGGCCGTAACCGCCATTGCTGAAGGTCGTCGTTAATTAAACCTGCGGGTCGCCCTTGTATCTGTTTGAAAGCCTGAATCAACTGATTCAAACCTACCTGCCTGAAGACCAGATTAAGCGTCTTCAGCAGGCGTATCTCGTTGCACGTGACGCTCACGAGGGCCAGACACGTTCAAGCGGTGAACCCTACATCACGCACCCGGTGGCGGTGGCCTGCATTCTGGCCGAGATGAAACTCGACTACGAAACGCTGATGGCCGCCCTGCTGCATGACGTGATCGAAGATACCCCCGCCACCTACCAGGATATGGAACAGCTGTTTGGCAAAAGCGTTGCCGAGCTGGTGGAGGGGGTCTCTAAGCTTGATAAGCTGAAATTCCGCGACAAGAAAGAGGCGCAAGCCGAAAACTTTCGCAAGATGATCATGGCGATGGTGCAGGATATCCGCGTCATTCTCATCAAGCTCGCTGACCGTACCCACAACATGCGCACGCTGGGCTCACTTCGCCCGGATAAACGTCGCCGCATCGCCCGTGAAACCCTCGAAATCTACAGTCCGCTGGCGCACCGTTTAGGTATTCACCACATTAAAACCGAGCTGGAAGAGCTGGGTTTTGAAGCGTTATACCCAAACCGCTATCGCGTGATTAAAGAGGTGGTGAAAGCCGCACGAGGCAACCGTAAAGAGATGATTCAAAAAATCCTCTCTGAAATCGAAGGGCGCTTGCAGGAAGCCGGCATTCCGTGCCGCGTCAGCGGTCGCGAAAAGCATTTGTACTCTATCTACTGCAAAATGGTGCTCAAAGAGCAGCGTTTTCACTCGATCATGGATATTTACGCATTCCGCGTAATCGTCCACGATTCGGACACCTGCTACCGCGTGCTGGGGCAGATGCATAGCCTGTACAAGCCACGTCCGGGGCGCGTCAAAGATTACATCGCCATTCCAAAAGCGAACGGATACCAGTCTTTGCACACCTCGATGATTGGCCCGCACGGCGTTCCGGTTGAGGTGCAAATTCGTACCGAAGACATGGATCAGATGGCGGAGATGGGTGTCGCGGCACACTGGGCTTATAAAGAGCACGGTGGCGAAAGCAGCACTACCGCGCAAATCCGCGCTCAGCGCTGGATGCAGAGCCTGCTGGAGCTACAGCAAAGCGCAGGCAGCTCGTTTGAATTTATCGAGAGCGTTAAATCCGATCTCTTCCCGGATGAGATTTACGTTTTCACACCTGAAGGGCGCATTGTCGAACTGCCTGCGGGTGCGACACCGGTCGACTTCGCTTACGCCGTGCATACCGATATCGGCCATGCCTGCGTGGGTGCCCGCGTCGACAGACAGCCTTATCCGCTCTCTCAGCCGCTCTTCAGTGGGCAAACGGTGGAGATCATCACCGCGCCGGGTGCCCGTCCTAACGCAGCCTGGCTGAACTTTGTCGTGAGCTCTAAAGCGCGTGCCAAAATCCGCCAGCTGCTGAAAAACCTCAAGCGCGACGACTCCGTCAGCCTGGGGCGTCGTCTGCTTAACCACGCCCTGGGTGGCAGCCGCAAGCTGGCTGAGATCCCGCCAGAGAATATTCAGCATGAGCTGGAGCGCATGAAGCTCGCCTCGCTGGATGACCTGCTGGCAGAGATCGGCCTCGGCAACGCCATGAGCGTGGTGGTGGCCAAGAACCTGCAACAAGGCGAAACGACAGCCGTTCCTGCCACCGCGCAAAATCATGGTCATCTGCCGATCAAAGGCGCTGACGGGGTGCTGATCACCTTTGCCAAATGCTGCCGTCCGATCCCTGGCGACCCGATTATTGCGCACGTCAGCCCGGGTAAAGGGCTGGTGATCCACCACGAATCCTGTCGTAACATCCGTGGCTATCAGAAAGAGCCAGAGAAGTTCATGGCGGTCGAGTGGGATAAAGAGACGGCGCAGGAATTTATTACCGAAATCAAGGTGGATATGTTCAACCACCAGGGCGCACTGGCAAACCTGACGGCAGCGATCAACACGGCCTCGTCCAATATTCAGAGCCTGAATACGGAAGAGAAAGACGGCCGCGTTTACAGCGCCTTTATTCGCCTGACCGCCCGTGACCGCGTGCATCTGGCAAATATTATGCGCAAGATCCGCGTAATGCCGGACGTCATTAAAGTCACCCGTAACCGAAACTAGCATTATGAATTCAAAACGTTACGAGCGAATCTGCGAAATGCTCGCCAGGCGTCAGCCTGATCTGACGGTCTGCATGGAGCAGGTCCATAAACCTCATAACGTCTCTGCTATCGTTCGCACCGCAGATGCCGTCGGCGTACATGAAGTACACGCCGTCTGGCCGGGCGCACGCATGCGCACCATGGCCTCGACTGCCGCAGGCAGTAACAGCTGGGTATCCGTGAAAACTCACCAGACCATTGGTGAAGCGGTCTCGCACCTGAAGGGGCGCGGCATGCAGGTTCTGGCAACCAACCTCTCCGACAAAGCCGTAGATTTCCGTGAGATCGACTACACCCGCCCGACCTGCATTTTGATGGGTCAGGAGAAAACGGGGATCACCCAGGAAGCGCTGGATTTGGCAGATCGGGACATCATCATCCCGATGATCGGCATGGTCCAGTCACTGAACGTGTCGGTCGCCTCTGCGCTTATTCTGTATGAAGCACAGCGCCAGCGTCAGAACGCCGGCATGTACGAGCGCAGCAACAGCATGCTGCCGGAAGATGAACAGCAGCGCCTGCTGTTTGAAGGAGGCTATCCGGTGCTGGCTCGCGTTGCGAAGCAGAAAAAACTGCCTTACCCCCACGTCAACGCGCAGGGCGAAATTGAAGCCGATGCCGAGTGGTGGTCTACCATGCAGTACGCCGGGTAAACCATGAAAGGCCGCCTGCTGGACGCCATCCCGCTCAACAGCCTGACGGGCGTGGGTGCGGCACAAAGCAGCAAACTGGCGAAGATTGGCCTGCACACCGTGCAGGATCTCCTGCTCCACCTCCCCCTGCGTTACGAAGATCGTACCCAGCTTTATAAAATTGGCGATCTGCTGCCCGCTATCTACGCCACCGTTGAAGGCGAAGTGCTGAACTGCAATATCACCTTTGGCGGCCGCAGGATGATGACCTGTCAGATCAGCGACGGGACCGGCATTCTCACCATGCGCTTTTTCAACTTCAGCGCGGCGATGAAAAACAGCCTTGCCGCAGGCCGACGCGTGCTCGCGTACGGTGAAGCCAAACGTGGTAAATACGGTGCGGAGATGATCCACCCGGAATACCGCATACAGGGCGATCTCAGCTCGCCAGAGCTGCAGGAGACGCTCACGCCGGTCTATCCGACCACCGAGGGCGTGAAGCAGGCAACGTTGCGCAAGCTCACCGATCAGGCGCTGGAGCTGCTCGATACCTGCGCCATTTCCGAGCTGCTGCCCCCGGAGCTGGCGCAAGGCATGATGAGCCTGCCGGAAGCGCTGCGCACCCTGCACCGTCCGCCGCCGACGCTTCAGCTCATAGACTTAGAAAGCGGTAAACACCCCGCACAGCGGCGTCTTATCCTTGAGGAGCTACTGGCCCATAATCTGAGCATGCTGGCACTGCGCGCCGGTGCGCAGCGTTTCCACGCTCAGCCTTTAGGCCAGCGTGATGAACTCAAAGATAAGCTGCTGGCCTCACTCCCGTTTAAACCCACCGGCGCACAGGCGCGGGTTACCGCCGAGATTGAACGCGATATGGCGCTCGACGTGCCGATGATGCGCCTGGTGCAGGGCGACGTGGGTTCCGGTAAAACGCTGGTTGCAGCGCTGGCCGCGCTACGCGCCATCGCCAACGGCAGGCAGGTGGCGCTGATGGCACCGACTGAGCTGCTGGCCGAGCAGCACGCCAGTAATTTCCGCAGCTGGTTCGCGCCGCTGGGCATCGAAGTGGGCTGGCTGGCCGGGAAACAGAAGGGCAAAGCGCGCCTTGCGCAGCAGGAGGCGATAGCCAGCGGGCAGGTGCAGATGATTGTCGGTACGCACGCCATTTTCCAGGAACAGGTGCAGTTTAACGGCCTGGCGCTGGTCATTATCGACGAGCAACACCGCTTTGGCGTGCATCAGCGCCTGGCGCTGTGGGAGAAAGGTTTGCAGCAGGGCTTCCACCCGCATCAGCTGATCATGACCGCCACGCCTATCCCGCGCACCCTGGCAATGACGGCCTACGCCGACCTGGATACCTCCACCATCGATGAACTGCCGCCGGGCCGTACGCCGGTGACCACGGTCGCCATACCGGACACGCGCCGCAGCGACATCATTGACCGGGTGCGCAACGCCTGCACTCAGGAAGGCCGTCAGGCGTACTGGGTCTGCACCCTGATTGAAGAGTCAGAGCTTCTGGAAGCGCAGGCTGCCGAAGCCACGTGGGAAGAGCTAAAGCTCGCCCTGCCGGAGCTGAACGTCGGTCTTGTTCACGGCCGCATGAAGCCCGCCGAGAAGCAGGCGGTGATGCAGTCGTTCAAGCAGGGCGAGCTGCATTTACTTGTTGCGACAACGGTCATCGAGGTAGGTGTGGACGTGCCAAACTCCAGCCTGATGATTATCGAGAACCCGGAGCGTCTGGGCCTGGCGCAGCTCCACCAGCTGCGGGGCCGCGTGGGTCGTGGCGCGATCGCCTCCCACTGCGTGCTGCTCTACAAAGCGCCGCTGTCGAAAACCGCGCAGATGCGTTTGCAGGTATTACGCGACAGCAACGACGGCTTCGTTATTGCGCAAAAAGATCTGGAGATCCGCGGCCCGGGCGAACTGCTGGGCACGCGTCAGACGGGTAACGCCGAGTTTAAAGTGGCAGATTTGCTGCGCGATCAGGCCATGATCCCCGAGGTTCAACGCCTGGCGCGACATATTCATGAACGCTACCCCGAACAGGCGGCAGCGTTAATCGAGCGCTGGATGCCGGAAACCGAACGGTATTCCAACGCCTGACGATCAGCCAAACATCGGCAGCATCAGGTACAGCTTGATGACCAGCGCGTTGACGATATCAATGAAGAACGCGCCAACCATCGGAACCACCAGAAACGCCATGTGCGACGGGCCGAATCGTTCAGTGATCGCCTGCATGTTGGCGATGGCCGTAGGCGTTGCCCCCAGCCCAAACCCACAGTGACCCGCTGCCAGTACCGCCGCATCATAGTTTTTGCCCATCATGCGCCAGGTGACAAAGATGGCATACAGCGCCATAAACACGGCCTGCACCGCCAGAATCGCCACCATCGGCAGCGCCAGCGACGCCAGCTCCCACAGCTTGAGGCTCATCAGCGCCATCGCCAGAAACAGCGACAGACTGACGTTACCAAGCACGGACACCGCGCGTTCAAAGACGCGGTAGAAGCCCATCTGCGCCAGACCGTTGCTCAGGATCACCCCGATAAACAGCACGCAAACGAACGTTGGCAACTCGAAGGCCGTTCCCGCCAGCCATTGCGCAACGATTTTGCCCACGGTGAGGCAGATCGCAATCATGGCGATGGTTTCAATCATCACCAGCGAGGTGATGCTGCGGCCAACTTCCGGTTTTTCAAATGCCGTTGGCACCATTTCATCATCCGGTCTGCCTTCCGGCGTTGTGGAGTGCTTCACCAGGTAACGCGCTACCGGGCCGCCAATCAGGCCGCCAAGCACCAGACCAAAGGTCGCGCAGGCCATCGCCACTTCCGTCGCGTTTTCAAAGCCATAGCGTTCGATAAACAGCTTGCTCCACGCCGCCCCCGTGCCGTGGCCGCCTGACAGGGTGATTGAGCCCGCCAGCAGACCCATCAGCGGATCCAGCCCCAGCAACGACGCCATACCGATGCCGATGGCGTTTTGCATCAGCAGCAGCCCAACCACGACGATCAGGAACACGCCCAGCACCTTGCCGCCCGAGCGCAGGCTCGCCAGGTTGGCGTTGAGGCCGATAGTGGCAAAGAAGGCCAGCATCAGCGGATCTTTAAGGGACATGTCAAAATCGATTTCCCAGCCCATGCTTTTTTTCAGCACCAGCAGGGCCAGCGCCACCAGCAACCCACCGGCGACAGGTTCAGGAATGGTGTACTTTTTCAGAAAGGAAACACTGTGTACCAGCTTGCGACCAAGCAGAAGAACCAGCGTTGCGGCAACAAGGGTCGACAACGTATCGAGATGAATCATAAGAGGCTCCTGTTATGCGCGTATTCCATACACACGCGGCGTTATCCTGGGCCGGGTTATGCTCGTCATGAGCCACCGGCGCGAAAAGTGTAATTTTTTTTCCCTCTGCGTTGTAGAAAACCTGCTCACACCGGCAGATTTTCTCTCTTTTTTTTGCTGGCAATCGTTTGCTTTTACCAGGTGGTCAGATAAAATGCCCGCTTTTCCACCGTGGGATTGCCGCCGATGTCTGTTAATACTCTGGAGTCTTCTGATGCGCAACCGATTGCGCAGAAGCAAAACAGCGAACTGATTTACCGCCTTGAAGATCGTCCCCCGCTGCCACAAACCCTGTTTGCCGCCTGCCAGCACCTGCTGGCGATGTTCGTTGCGGTCATCACGCCTGCTCTGCTGATTTGTCAGGCGCTGGGATTACCGGCACAGGATACGCAACATATCATCAGTATGTCTCTGTTCGCTTCCGGCGTGGCCTCCATTATTCAAATTAAAGCATGGGGTCCGGTGGGATCAGGTTTATTGTCGATTCAGGGCACCAGCTTCAACTTCGTGGCGCCGCTGATCATGGGCGGTACGGCACTGAAAACCGGCGGCGCAGATGTCCCGACGATGATGGCAGCGCTGTTCGGCACCCTGATGCTGGCAAGCTGCACAGAGATGATTATTTCCCGCGTGCTGCACCTGGCGCGCCGCGTGATCACCCCGCTGGTCTCCGGCGTGGTGGTGATGATTATCGGCCTGTCGCTGATTCAGGTGGGCCTGACCTCCATCGGAGGCGGCTACGCGGCAATGAGCGACCATACCTTTGGCGCCCCGAAAAACCTGCTGCTGGCTGGCGTCGTGCTGGCGATCATTATTCTGCTTAACCGCCAGCGTAACCCTTACCTGCGCGTTGCGTCGCTGGTGATCGCCATGGCGGCCGGTTACCTGCTCGCATGGGCGCTGGGTATGTTGCCTGAAAACACCGCGCCAGCGAACGCGGCGCTGATAACCGTCCCTACCCCGCTCTATTACGGCCTGGGCATTGACTGGAGCCTGCTGCTGCCGCTGATGCTGGTCTTTATGATCACCTCGCTGGAGACCATTGGCGATATCACTGCCACCTCCGACGTTTCCGAGCAGCCGGTGTCTGGCCCGCTGTATATGAAACGCCTGAAAGGCGGCGTGCTGGCAAACGGCCTGAACTCCTTCGTCTCTGCGGTGTTCAACACCTTCCCGAACTCCTGCTTCGGCCAGAACAACGGCGTGATCCAGCTGACCGGCGTCGCCAGCCGCTACGTTGGCTTCGTGGTGGCGCTGATGCTGGTCGTTCTCGGCCTGTTCCCGGCGGTGAGCGGATTCGTGCAGCACATCCCTGAGCCGGTCCTGGGCGGCGCGACGCTGGTCATGTTTGGCACCATCGCCGCCTCCGGCGTGCGTATCGTTTCACGCGAGCCGCTGAACCGCCGCGCAATCATGATTATCGCGCTGTCTCTCGCCGTGGGTCTTGGCGTGTCCCAGCAGCCAATGATTCTGCAGTTTGCCCCGGACTGGGTGAAGAACCTGCTCTCCTCCGGCATTGCCGCGGGCGGCATCACGGCTATCGTGCTGAACCTCGTATTCCCGCCTGAAAAGAACTGATCCTCCTCACGGCAGGCTGTCAATGCCTGCCGTGACATCTCTTTACACCATTCCCGCCTTGAGCATTGCGCATAAATCGTGCATAACTCCTCTATATGCGTTTCGCGGGAGGGAAGACCATGAAATTTATTGGAAAGCTGCTCATCTATCTTCTGGTAGCCCTGCTTATTGTAGTGCTCGCCTTCTATTTTCTGCTCCAGACCCGCTGGGGCGCGTCGCAGGCTAGCAGCTGGATCACGGTGAATACCGATTACGAGCTCAGCTTCGACCAGATGGATCACCGGTTTTCATCCCCTTCCCACATCCTTCTGGAAAACGTCACCTTCGGACGCGATGGCCAACCGGCCACGCTGGTCGCCAAAACGGTGGACATTGGCTTAAGCAGCCGTCAAATCACCGACCCGCTGCATATGGACACCATCACCCTGTCTGATGGCACGCTGAATTTATCGCCGCAAACTGCACCGCTGCCGTTCCAGGCCGACCGTCTGCAGCTCAACAACATGGCCTTTAACAGCCCGAATACGGCGTGGGATCTGAGTGCGCAAAAGGTCACCGGCGGCGTCAGCCCGTGGCAGCCAGAGGCGGGGAACGTGCTGGGGAAAAAGGCGCAAATCCAGATGAGCGCCGGCTCGCTCACCCTCAACGGCATACCGGCCAACAACGTGCTGATCCAGGGGCAACTCAACGGTAATGAGGTGGCGCTGAACACTATCGGTGCCGATATGGCGCGCGGCTCGCTTACGGGCTCGGCCCTGCGTAACGCCGACGGCAGCTGGGTAATTAATACCCTGCGTCTGAACGAGATCCGCCTGCAAAGCGATAAACCGCTGCTGGATTTCTTCGCCCCTCTCGCCACGCTGCCTTCGTTACGGATCGGGCGGCTGGACGTGACCGATGCCCGCCTGCAGGGGCCTGACTGGGCGGTGACCGACCTGGATTTGAACCTGCGCAACCTGACGCTGAGCAAAGGCGACTGGCAAAGCCAGGAGGGTCGCTTATCCATGAACGCCAGCGAATTTATCTACGGCTCGCTGCACCTGTACGACCCGATTATGAATGCGGAATTTTCCCCGCAGGGTATGGCGCTGCGCCAGTTCACCTCCCGCTGGGAAGGCGGTATGGTGCGCACGTCCGGTAACTGGCTGCGCGAGGGTGAAGCCCTGGTGCTGGATGATGTCGTCATTGCCGGGCTGGAGTATACGCTTCCGGAAAACTGGAAAACGTTGTGGATGGATCCGCTGCCGGCGTGGCTGAACAGCGTGACGCTGAAAAAATTCGGCCTGAGCCGCAATCTGGTGATCGACATCGATCCTGCTTTCCCGTGGCAGATCACCTCCCTCGACGGTTACGGCGCCAACCTGCAGCTGGCGAAAGACCGTAAGTGGGGCGTATGGGGCGGTAGTGCGACCCTGAACGGCGCGGCGGCAACCTTTAACCGCGTCGATGTGCGGCGCCCGTCGCTCGCGCTGAACGCCAACGCCGCGACGGTGAATATTACTGACCTGAGCGCGTTTACCGAGAAAGGCATACTTGAAGCGACCGCCACGGTTTCACAGCTGCCGCAGCGGCAGACCACCGTTAGCCTGAACGGGCGCGGCGTGCCGCTCAACGTGTTGCAGCAGTGGGGCTGGCCAGCCCTGCCGATTGCGGGCGACGGCAATATTCAGATGACCGCCAGCGGTAGCGTGCAGGCGAATGCGCCCTTGAAGCCAACGGTGAACGGCAAGCTGAGCGCGGTAAATATGGATAAACAGCAGGTGCAGCAGACGATGACGGGTGGTGTGATATCGACACTACCCACACCCCAGCCCTCTCCCTGAAAGGGAGAGGGAGCAAATCATCCCCTCGCCCCTTTGGGGAGAGGGTTAGGTGAGGGGGAATTAAAGGTGCACCACCACCTCATCCCCCTCCGGTTTCACCACCACGCCCCACTCGCTGCCCGCGTGCGTTCCGCCCTTCACGCCGCCTACCTTCTGCACGTTGCGCAAGCATACCGACCAGTTCCGCGCTTCACCCGCACCGGTAAGGGTCACGGTGTCGCCCTGGCGTGACGCCTTCAGCGTAAATACCACCGAACCGTCCGCCGCAGGCACTTCGCTTACCGCCGTTGCGCCATCGCTCAGGTTAAACAGCTGGAAGGCCGTCCCCTCGTTCCACGCGTAGTCCGGCTTCTGGCTATTGTTGCCCAGCGCCAGCAGCGTGTTGTCGCGCACATACACCGGCAGGCTCTGGAAATCATGCTGCTGCTTATGCCAGCGGCTGCCCTCAACGTCGTCGTTATGCCACAGGTGCGTCCAGCGGCCTTCCGGCAGATAGAACTGCACGTCGCCCGACTCGGAGAACACCGGCGCCACCATCACGGAATCCCCCAGCATGTACTGGCGGTCGAGGTAATCGCACGCCGGATCGTCCGGGAACTCCAGCATCATCGCGCGCAGCATCGGCGTGCCGCACTCGCGAGCCAGCGCCGCCTGACGGTACAGGTACGGCATCATCCGGCATTTCAGCTGCGTGAAGTGGCGCACCACGTCGCAGGACTCGTCATCGTACGCCCACGGCACGCGGTAGGATTTGCTGCCGTGCAGGCGGCTGTGGCTGGAGAGCAGCCCGAACGCGCACCAGCGTTTGTAGACGTGCGCCGGGGCGGTGTTTTCGAATCCGCCGATATCGTGACTCCAGAACCCGAAGCCGGACAGGCCAATCGACAGCCCGCCGCGCAGGCTTTCCGCCATGGATTCGTAGTTGGCGTAGCAGTCCCCGCCCCAGTGCACCGGGAACTGCTGCGCGCCGACGGAGGCAGAACGGGCAAACAGCACCGCCTCCTCTTCGCCCACCGTCTCTTTCAGCACGTTCCACACCAGTTCGTTGTAGATGTAGGCGTAATGGTTATGCATCTTCTGCGGATCGGACCCGTCGAACCACCGGACATCCGTCGGGATCCGCTCGCCAAAGTCGGTTTTGAAGCAGTCAACGCCGATATCCACCAGGCCTTTGAGCTTATCAGCATACCACCGGCACGCTTCCGGGTTGGTGAAGTCGTAAATCGCGAGCCCAGGCTGCCATTTGTCCCACTGCCACAGGGAGCCGTCCGGCCGCTTAAGCAGGTAGCCCTTCGCTTTCAGCTCCTGAAATACCGGCGATTTCTGGCCGATATACGGGTTAATCCACACGCAGACCTTCAGCCCTTTCTCCTTCAGGCGGCGGATCATGCCTTCGGGGTCCGGGAAGGTCGCCGGGTCCCACTCGAAGTCGCACCACTGGAAGGCCTTCATCCAGAAGCAGTCGAAGTGGAAAACGTGCAGCGGCAGGTCGCGCTCGGCCATACCGTCGATAAAGCTGTTTACCGTCGCTTCGTCGTAGTTGGTGGTGAACGAGGTGGTCAGCCACAGGCCGAACGACCACGCCGGCGGCAGCGCCGGACGCCCGGTGAACTGCGTATACCGGTTCAGCACCTCTTTCGGCGTCGGACCGTCGATCACGAAATACTCAAGATATTCCCCTTCCACGCTGAACTGCACTTTGGAGACTTTCTCCGAGCCGACTTCAAACGAGACGTTTTCCGGATGATTGACCAGCACGCCGTAGCCGCGGTTGGTCAGGTAGAACGGGATATTTTTGTAGGACTGCTCGGTGCTGGTGCCGCCGTCGCGGTTCCATGTATCTACCGTCTGGCCGTTGCGCACCAGCGCGGTAAAGCGCTCGCCCAGGCCGTAAACCGTTTCCCCAACGCCCAGATCCAGACGTTCAAACACGTAATTGCGATCGGTATTGGTATCCTGCACGTAACCGTTGTTTTTCAGCTGGCTGCCGGTTATGCGCTGGCCGTTGCGCAGGAAATCCAGCGCCCAGAACTCTCCTTTGGTGACGCGCACGCTGACGCTGCCGCTTTTCAGCTCGGCAAAGTCGGCGTTGTTTTCAATCTCTACCTCTACGTCCTTCAGCACGTTGAGCGGATAGTGCGGGCCGTTGTTCAGCGCGCCCTGGAAGTGCTCGATGCGCACCCCGACAATGCCTTCCTGCGGAGCAAACAGGCGCACCGTGAACATCAACGTGTCGAGCTGCCAGGTACGTTCGCGCACGTCACGCGGGGCGATATACGCCACAAGGTCATTGCCCTGCCGCTCCACGTCGAACACCTGAACCGGATACGTCACGTTCAGCCCCGGTTGAATAAGCCAGTTTCCATCACTGATTTTCATGCTTTCGTCCTCTTAGTTCTGTAATTCTTTGCCGGTCGGCAGGTTTTCAAACTCCTGCTGATTGCGGCGCGCACCGTGTGCCAGCTCGCTCAGGATTTTGGTCAGGAAGGGGGTTTTCAGCGTGTAGTAGCGTTTGGCGATAATGGCGCTCAGCACGTAGCAGATCGCCGGCGCCAGCGTAAACAGGCCGATAATGATGCTGATGGTCGTGCTGTTCTGCGTACTGGCTGCCGCGTCGTAGCCGCCGCCGGCCAGCATCCAGCCGATCGTCGCGCCGCCCAGCGCGAGGCCGAGCTTCAGCACGAACAGCGTGCCCGCGAAGCTGATGCCAGTCAGGCGTTTGCCGTTGGTCCATTCGCCGTAGTCGACGGTATCGGACATCATCACCCACTGGATTGGCGTCACCAGCTGGTGCAGCACGCCGATGACGAAGATAAAGGCGAACATCAGTACGGTGGCGTGCATCGGCACGAAGAACATCGCGACGCTGACCACGGCCAGCGCGGCGTTGGTCCACCAGAAGATGCTGACCTTGCACTTCCAGTCGGTGAGCGGTTTCGCCAGCGCGGAGCCGATCAGGTTGCCGACGCAGTAGGTGGTGAGGAACGCGACGAATACCTCCGGCGAGCCCATTATCCAGGTGCAGTAGTACATCATCGCGCCGCCGCGCACGCAGACGGCGAGGATATTGAGGATGGTCAGCACGCCAACGATGCGCCACTGGTCGTTTTGCCAGATGTCGCGCAGATCTTCACGCATGGAGGTGGTGCTCGGCGGCACCTGTATGCGCTCTTTAGTGGTGAAGAAGCAGAACGCCAGCATCAGGAACGCGACCACCGACAGCACGGCGATCCCGCCCTGGAAGCCGAACGCCTTATCCTCGCCGCCAATCAGGTTCACCAGCGGCATCATCAGCACCGTGGAGAGCATGCCGCCCGCCGTCGCCAGCACAAAGCGCCAGGATTGCAGGGAGATGCGCTGCGTCGGGTCGTTGGTGATCACCCCGCCCAGCGCGCAGTAAGGGATGTTGACCACGGTATAGAGCAGGGTCAGCAGCGTGTAGGTGATGGCGGCGTAAACCATTTTGCCGTTGAGGCTGAGGTCCGGCGTGGTGTAGGCCAGCACGCAGACGATGCCGAACGGGATGGCGCCGAACAAAATCCACGGGCGGAACTTACCCCAGCGGCTGCGGGTGCGGTCGGCAATCAGCCCCATGCAGGGGTCGGAGATTGCGTCCAGCGCACGCGCCAGCAGGAACATGGTGCCGACAAACCCGGCGGGAATGCCGAAAATATCGGTGTAAAAAAACATCATGTACAGCATGACGTTATCAAAAATGATATGGCTGGCGGCGTCTCCCATGCCGTAGCCAATCTTCTCTTTTACTGACAATACTTCGCTCATCTTCTTATCCTTCACGCTGTAGGGGGCGCTGAGACCGGTTGCATTGGTTTTAAACCATTGTTTCAGATGCGAGTATTGCGTTTTCTGGTTAGCAGATTACGTTTCTTGTTTTTTGTGATCGGGATAAAAGTTGATAAGCACGAAATGCTAACCTGAGGATTTTCTTAAGAATTAACTGAAACAGGGGGATTCAGGTCAAAAGAGAGGTGAAAAAAGTGGTGTGGGGTATGTGGTAAATGTCTGAAAGTAGCTATAATGCGCCCCGCCTCCATGTAGCAATGCAGGCGCGGAAGATCGTCATCTCCGGTGAGGTGGCTGGACTTCAAATCCAGTTGGGGACGCCAGCGTTCCCGGGCAGGTTCGACTCCTGTGATCTTCCGCCAAAAATGCCATTCGCCTCGATAATAAAACTTCATTAGTAAGCAGAACCGTTCATTGTAATCACCTTATGTGCGCATGATCACTTATTCATTTAATTTGTGAGTGTTATCCTCTTACGTATTCAAAAAATATTTAAGGGAAGATGTAATGGAATGGATTATAGGTGCGGTAACATTAATGGTCATTATTTGTGCCATATTCAAGCCCAGACGATGTGATATCTGCCAAACTTATTTCAAGAAAAAATATTTCACATGGGAAATCGAAGGAAAGAAACAACGTCTATGCCCCAACTGCAATGGTAAAATGCAGCGTCGAGTCAGTTCACAAAAATTTAAAAATAAATTTGGTTAAACCGATTTACTCTTTTTTAACTTTTAATCGCAAACTTCAGGATAAACATAAATGATAAGATTTTATAATCATTTCAAACTTATCATTTATATCCTTATCACTGCCACCAAAATAAAAGTTATGATAGCTACTTACTCATGAGCCTAAGCCTGCAAGCCTCTTTCACCCATTTACTAAAATTCCCTTTTCCCGCCGCCTTCTCAATCTGCTCCAAAAGCTCATCCTCAAACCGGATGTTCTTCATCGTGCTCTTGGTACGGTCAAAGTTTGGTTTCTTTTTCTCTTACATGGTAGGTACCACTTCGGTTAATTTATCTGCATGTGGTACCTACCACATGGATTCGGAATTCTGCAACGCCCAGCAGTGTTGGAGCACTAAAGGGCGTCTAACCTCACCAACTATCAAGGAGTTGATTATGGCTGACTCTCATTCTACCCCAGACACCGACCAATCCGGAACCGAGCGTTCGGTAATTGTGGGATTCCGCCCGAATGTTTTCGACAAATCCACACCGAAAATCATCCTTTCCGGCAAATGGCTACGCGCCGCAGGTTTTGATACCGGACAGCAGGTCACGATAAAGGTGATGAAGGATGCATCGTTCTGGTGGCGTATAACGAGCAGGAGCAGAGGTTGCAGGACGATTATAAACGTACGAAGGCAAAGCTTATTGAGATAGAGGATGCGCTTGCAGCGATCCAAATTCCGCATGCTGGAAAGCGCCTCGCAAAATAAAATACAAACCATCTGGCTTAACGGCTGTTTCTGACCTACAACCAGCCTGGTGCGTTAGACGATGTGGATACAACATGCAGTGAAAGTCGCACCCAATATCCATGCTCGAACCATCAATTAGCATTCCACAAATAGATTTTCTGATGGCGAAATTGGTCTGCATTCAACTATCCGGAAATCCCGGATAGTTGGCCAAGAAAGGAGACACCAGATTTTCAGAGCGAGAACACTACGATTTTGAAGCAATACTCGCAGTTACGCTCGTCTAGCGGCACCCAGTTTCACCTTCACCGCCATACGACTCCTGAAATAATAAACAACCGTTCTAACTCCCTCGCTCCACGCTCATACAATATATAAATTGATAGCCACGCATTATTCACAATAAATATAACCCAACGATTAACAAACCTATCTTTTTTATCAATGATATATTATTGCGATACTCATCACAGCAGAACACCAATATTAATAGAAAATTATATCTACGTTTCCTTCTTAAGATTGCAATATGTATTACAGTGACTCATTAATAACATCAATGGATGCTCATAAAATATTGGCACTAAAGTTAGAACATGCCTTAACAGGCGTAAAAGATGAAGTATTAAAGCAAGCGCACCAGATAAATGATGGGGCAACGCGATTAAGCTACCAACTTTCGTGCTTTACTGAAAACTATCAGGACGTATGTTTACGATTACGCAAAGAAGATTCAAGGTTTTTGATAGGCATCGTCCAGTTAATAAAAAACAGGAACGTTCTCTACAAGATGCTCTATATTTATATTAAAAGCTTATTAGACAACAAAAGTGAAAACAGAATACATAACATACAACGAAATCTTATAAATTTAGGCGTATCAATTTCATCATCGATGCTATCCAGCCAGGCTTTTATATATTCGGCAACTATGGCTGTTTGTAGTAGTGTTCATACCAACATTTGGATGAAAGAAAAGATCACATCGTTTTCTACATATGCCGTTCTTGGTTTAAAATTTTATGGTTTCGTTGAGCAGGCATCCAGAAGCGCCAACCATCTAAAAAACTATAATGCTTATTACTATAATCTACTTTATCAGGAAGAACTTGAAATGATGTTTTTCTTGATTGAGCCAGTAATAATGAGAACCCCCATACTTAACCAAGCTTATGCTTCAGACAGCGATATTGCATATGCGATTTCAAGGATGATAAAGGGATGATTAACGCTATTAAAGACTGGTTAAAAGGTCAATTCATATTTTTCCTGAGAGGTGCAATCCCCCTTTTATTCATCATAACATGTGCACTATTTGCCGTAACCTGGTTACCCGAAAAAATCGCAATGAATGCAATATGGTCAATTGTAGTTACTGTAGGTCTCTATATCCTTTTACGTAAAAAAAGATAATTACTATTTAACAGGAGTAAATTATGTCAAATCCCGCTCATCTGTGGTTGTTTGATGAAAATGGTTCGCCCATAGTTGGTCCATCATTACTGCCAGCGAGATTAGGATCGTTTGAAATCCGTTCAGTTAACCATCAGGTGTGGATCCCTGAGAACTCGAATACTGGTCGTTTGACAGGCACAAGAATTCATTCTCCCTTAAACTTGCATAAGGAGTTTGATGCTGCAACGCCTGTTTTGTATCGTGCTATGTGTGAAGGAAGAACCTTACAAAAAGCAGTCTTGAAAATGTATCGAATCGTGGACCAGGGTGTAGAAAGTGAATACTTCCACATGCTAATGGAGAACGTAAAGATCACCTCTATATCACCCTTATTACACCCCACCGGCTTGACGAGCACGCATCTCGAAGAGATTCAACTCCGTTACGAGAAGATTACATGGAAGTATTGCGATGGAAACATTCTCTACACTGACGAATGGAATAACCGGGCTACGTATTAGGATATCTAAAATGAAAGTACTGGTAATTTCGGCTGCACTTCTATTCATGGTTCAAAATGCATCAGCAGCCCAAATGTCCGGCTTCGCAGCCAGGTATTATCAGAATAACGGAACAACGCCGGAAGAACCCACAACATTGCCCCTCTATCCCACCATTACCATCGGCAAGAAAACGATTCAAATGGAAGTGTCTCGGCTGTCAGATATTACCAATGCATCAGTTGAGAAAGACAGTTCCGCACGCTGGGTCTGCCTTCATGACGACGATGGTACGAATTACTGGTTCATTTCAGATAACGAAATGGGTGCAGGATTACTGACTGCACTAGCTATTGCCCGGGATGGCGTCCATAAAGAGTGTGCAAAAACAACGGAGCATGTCAGCGTATCAGTCGCTAATTTTCCACTGTTAAATGCGACTCATGGGAATTTGGTCATAGTGTTCGGCAAGAAAGAGATCGCCAAAAACAACGCGATGCTTTTTTATCAGGAGACGCCAGTACAGAATGGATTCACCCAGAGTAATACTGTCTCTTATTACTTCAATGGCGAAAAAGTGCGTGGCGTCATCATCGGGCAAATTACCAGTAACTAGCTTGCAGGCTCCCTCTTCGCAGGAAGAGGGAGTGAAGGCTATTCACCCAACCGCATATGCAGCAGCGGAAACGGATTTCCCTGCCCATCAACCTCCGAGCGCCCAACCTGCTCAAACCCCATATGGCGATAAAATGCCACGCCCTGCGGGTTTTGCTCGTTCACATCCACCTCGTTTACGCCAAACTCTGCGACGGCGTATTGCAGCAGCAATTTCCCGATGCCCTTTCCCCGGCTTGCATCATCAACAAACAGCATTTCAATACGATTTTCATCCACGCCTAAAAAGCCGTGAATAACGCCTGCGTCATCGCGGGCCATCACGACGGTGAGGTTTGGCAGATACGCGTTGAGCAATAGCGGGCGCAGCGCCGCAATATCGCTTTCATGTAAAAAGTGATGGGTGGCGCGAACGGAGGATTCCCAGATCGCGACCAGACGTTTGTAGTGTGAGGGTTGTGCGGTTTCTATTTTCATGGGGGGATCATTATAGAGCGCTGGGATGAAATCAAGTCTCCAGGAGCATACTGGCATTTAACTGATGTTACCTCTTCCAGGACGTCTGAAAGTCGAGAGCGCTTCATGAACGGAGGAACAGTAAATATTGTTGCGGCTTGTTCCCCCTCATCCTAACCCTCTCCCTCAAGGGAGAGGGAACTGGACGCGCTACGCTTTTATCTCATTCAAGCGGCATGCTCGCTCAGCTCTACCAATGTGATAACGGAAGTCTATCCAGGCGAGCCAGAAATACCCTACGAAGAAAGCGCGAAACCGGGGCATTAGCTCTGCGACGTGCGCCATACGCCAGGCGTACAGCCGTACTCTGTCTGGAAATGGCGAATAAAGTGCGCACAGTCGCTGAACCCCATCCGTTCTGCAATCTCGGTAACGCTTTGCTGTGAGTTCTTAAGCAGCCAGCAGGCATACCGTAGCCTGGCGCTACGGATAAACTCACGGGTCGTTTTACCAAACTCGGCGTTGAATAGGCGGTTGAGCTGGCGCTCGCTTAAGGCCACTTCGCTGGCCAGCCCGGCGGTGGTCAGGGGCCGGGTCAGAAACTGTTCAATTAGCATGACGGCGCGACGCAGCCGCGAGTCCGGTATCAGGGCAATGTTTGCCGGGCGGGGCGTGGCCATTTCATGTGGAACGAGCGACAAACGCTGACAGGTGGTGCTGGCGAGCTCTTTTCCGGCATGCGCGCGGATGAGCTCCGTGGCAAGCGTAAGGGTCGAAATGCCGCCCGGGCAGGTCAGCACATCGCCATCATCAATGAAATCAAACCCCTGCTCGGCATATACCTGTGGGAAAGACTGCCGGAATGTATCCAGATGAAAAGGATGTATCGAGGCTCTTCGTTCGTTGAGTAACCCCTCCTGCGCCAGCACAAAACTGCCGGTGCCAATGCCAATGAGCGGCACTCCGGCATGGTGGGCATGCGCCAGATACGCTTTATCACCCCGATAGCCTAAATCCAGATACTGTAGTTCACCGCCAATCACCGCAATATAGTTAAATCGTTCGGGTGGTGCATGGGGGGAGTCAGGCCTCATGATTATCCCCGCATTGCTGGGGATGGGGATGTCGGGAAATTCGCTTATCAAACTGATTCTGAATGCTATTTTATCCTGCGCTTTCGCGGCATAACGCAGCGCCTCCAGCAATCCCGAGACTGCCAGGAGTGAATAACGGGGCCACAGTATCAACCCAATATGAAGCGGCTTTCCCGGCGCTGATTTTCCGCTGCCGGCTGGATCAAATATGTTTTTCATTTACTTGCCAAATTTAAAATTAATTACATTATCGCAACACAATATGTCGCATTTTATATTCTTAAGATAATTCTATAATTTTAAATTAAGCATAAATGAGTGTGGGAGAATTTATAGTCTTTTTTTTACGGCTATCATTCTTTTTTTGAACCCCGACACACATATGTCGGCAATGTTCCTAAGGTAAAGATATAGTTACCGTTATGTTGTTCATTGATGCGCATATAAATACTTTTCCCCGGATAGACGAAAAATTGCGGTAAATATTCTTCCAGCCAGCTATCTTCGACATTATCATCCGGGAAGATCATATTCTTATCTGACGTCAGCAAATACAGGCGATCCTTTCGCTCCACCTGAAATGAAATTTTCCGATCGATAATTTTATTCGGATCGTTCTGCGACCGGGCGTTCATGCTCAGGGTGCCGAATTTGCCGTCGAAGGTATAGTTCAGCCAGACCCCTAACGTCTCATCCGGATGGTGCTGAAACAGGTTCGCCTGGCATGTAAAAGGGTGGACGTAGGATCGGTGCCACAGGTAATAGCCCGTCATTACCCCCATCGTAACGAGGCAGGTCGCGAGGATGTACAGCATCTGCTTAAAACGAGTCATGCTAGCTGTCCTTAAGAAAATAATCAGATATACAGCGGTTGGGTTCCTTCATAGGCCGATCGCAGCGAATAACGGAAGCGCGGGGAAGCAGCGCGTACCAGCTGATATAAACCCACGGGTACTGCGCGCAGTCAGCCTTGAAGGGTTCCACGTAAGTCAGCGCAGAAGCGCGCTCGTTCTGAGTCTGAATATCGTTAGCCAGATAGACGCGACAGGCCCCGATGGAGGCCGCAAAATGGTAATCCTCAACAAAGCGGTTTTCCGTTGCGCTCATGTAGCCCGTCACGCCTGCACCGGCCAGTATGATAAGCAGCATTCCCAGAATCACAGCCGGCCAGCGGGTAGGCTTCACAGAGACGGGGGCTGCTGGCTCCGCAGCCTCCAGAGAAGGCGCTGACGGCTCCTCTGGCTCGAGTACCTCAGGACACTTTTCATCTGCTGCCGGAGCCGCGCCGGGCAAAGGTTCTCTGATGGCGATCTGCGTATCGCTTGCCAGCGTCAACCCAATACGGGGGATCGTGACGATAGGATCGGTTTCAAAACCAATCTTTTTTAACCCTTTGCGCAGAATTGAAATGTTCTGGTAATAGGTATTGGGAGAGACGAGCATGCCACGGCTTTGCCAGACAATATCAAGAAATTCCTGTTGAGTAACAATCGACCCCGCTCTGTCGATTAATAACAGCAGGCACCGGCCTGCTGGCGAATTTAACACAACCACACGGTCAGGATTGTTGATATCACGTAACGTGCTGGCCGCAGGATGAAATTCGACGATATTATTAATTATGTAATGCTTATGCATAGGGGCTGTATGAATTCTCCGGTTAACGCATAGTGAACCTGAATCACCGTATGACTGAGAAGACAACCTCGTCGTGTTTAATGTGAACGATAAACGGCAGGCTGTATATCTCAGCAATTGGCGAAAAATCTTAATTCATATTACCCTCCTGCAGCTTCACTGAACCTGCATAAGAACGCAGCCCTTGCACGATGCGGCTTGCGGGGTTGAGACATAAGCCATGACCCTGTTTTCTGAACTTTTATGAAGCGACATTTCGCCTCCCGAATTATCCTGAATCAGTAAATTACTCGTTAATCATGATCCCTCCTCCTGAACCGTTCCAGACACCCTTGACATTGACAAAAACATACACAAAAAAAGATTGTACGCCGCGGACAAGCATGTCCAAAATATTCAGAAACGTGAAACCTCATCTTTTCTTAACCTCTTAACTATCAACCATTTTGCGCTTATCCGCCTATATTTTGTGCATCAATGCATCAGTTTTTACCGATGATAACGCTCGTAAATTGTTATGCCCCGTCAGTAACTTCACACCCGCACTGACACCAGCAGACAAAACCCTTACAAAACATTTATCAAAGCTAAATTTTCATGAAAAACAGCGGTTATCATAATTTACAGAAAGCAAAGCGGAATTAGGCCAATCAGAGGAAACGTCGTAACCGGCCTCGATCGTAGCAATTAATACAAATTTAGATTAATTCAGATTACCTCTTTATTGGCCGTCGTATAGTAGGCCTACACTATGCAATGCGTCATTGCTTCGAGAATACTGGCGATAACACGGTAAATAATTCGCCTGATTACTATTATAAATCGAGGGAATAATATGACGAATACAACCCAGACAACACAGCATATTACTATTGCCTTGATGGGTGGCGATCGTTATGCAAGAAACGGTATTAAAACGCTATTAAGAAGCATTAATAACGATCTTCAAATCAATATCATTGAAGGGGGTTATGAGCAGCTTGATAACGTGCTGTCGTTGACGCGCCTCGATATCTTATTTATATCCGGCGCAGAAAAATACCATACGGGATATGGCTCGCTGAAATATTTAAAAAAAATTAAGGCCATGCATCCCGATGTGATTATCTGCCTGTATTCAACATCTGCCCATTCGCTGTTATGGGTCCGGGAAAATATTGATGCGTATATCTCGTTACAAAACACGGTTTATCAGTGGCGAAGCAAGTTAGCAAAGATGGTGGATAAACATTATCGACCGCAAAAGCAGCCAGCGGCGTTATCGCTGACGCCAGGAGAAAGGAGGGTATTAAAGGAACTCAGGAACGGACTGGATATACGTTACATCGCAGAACTGGAGAAACTTTCATATCGCCGGGTGAGCGCCTTAAAAAGCTCAGCGATACGAAAACTCGGGCTCAGGAATAAGACAGATTTGCTGGTCTTTTTAACCAGTTAGACCTGCCGCTTTCAGAGCAAATCTCGTAATAAAAAAAATGAAGGAATAGTGAAATGAAAGCACGTATGACACGCACCTCTCTGCTGGCATTAACCATCGCCGCCCTGCTGCCAGCAGGCTCTGCACTCGCCGCCACCACCAGCGGCGGCACGGTTAACTTTAGCGGGAAAGTGGTGACCTCTGCCTGTGCCATCAGCGCCGGTAGCGCCAATATTGACGTCGACATGGGTGAAGTGCGTACTGCAACGCTTGCTGCGGCAGGCAGCGAAGCCAGTACCGCGAAGGCCTTCTCCATCACGCTGGAAGACTGTGAAATCGCCGATACCTCAGCCTCCACGCCAGAAAACCCGATTGCCGCAACGACCGTGGCCGTCACCTTTACCGGTACGCCGGACGCCACGGATACCAATAGCCTGGCGGCAGGGATAAACGGCGGTGCCGGGTCGGCGCAGCATGTCGCTATTCGACTTTATGACGAACAGGGCAACGTGGTGAGGCTGGGTGAGCCCGCGGCCGCGATCCCGCTGCGTAAAGGAGAAAACACCCTGAACTTCAGCGCGAAGTATTACTCCCCGCAGGGCGGAGCCACGGCGGGTGATGCCAGCGCTGTCGCCACCTACACCGTTACCTATTCGTGACCTTCAGGCCCGGCCTGCTGGCCGGGCCTGGCTCAGCTTTCAGGAGACGCACAATGCGCGTAAACACATGGATTTGCCTGACTGGAACGTTATGTTCAACCGCCGCGTATGCCGGCGGCGTGGGATTAGGCGCAACGCGACTGGTCTACTCCGGCGCGGCAGCGCAGACAATGCTGCAGGTGAGAAATACCCATCCTGACGCCACGTTCCTGATCCAGTCGTGGATGGAGGACGAAAAAGGCAGCCGTACCCGCGATTTCGTCATCACGCCTCCGCTGTACGTCATGAAGCCCGCCAGCGAAAGCGCGGTGAAAATTATGTTCAACGGCAACGCCCTGCCTGCCGATCGCGAAACGCTTTACTGGATGACGGTTAAAGCTATCCCACAGCAGGTAAAAAACGGCTCCGGCAACTCGCTGCAATTTGCGTCGGCCAACCGCATCAAGGTTTTTTATCGCCCGGAAGGGCTGGCTGAAGGCGTTGGTGATGGCTGGAAAAAGCTGGCCGGTGCGTATCGCGCGGGGAAGGTCACGCTTACCAACCCGACGCCGTACTACCTCACCACCATTAACGTGAAAATCGACGGCAGGCCGGTGAAGCCCGTCATGGTGCCGCCGAAGGCCAGCGTGACGCTGGCGGAAACCTTCAGCCACGCGAGCAGCATGAGCTATCAGACCATTAACGATTATGGGGCATGGACGCCTGCGACCCGCACCACGTTATCCCAATAATAAAAACAGTAAGGCGTGACCACATGAAAACAAAAATCCTGTGCGCCACGGTAATCGCCCTGGTGATTCGGCAAGCCGCGGCTGCTGAAAGCGAGCTGCAGTTTAACCCCGCGTTTCTCAACGGCGAGAGCGCAAACGGCGCCGATCTCGCCTGGGTGAACGCCGGCAGCGCGCTGCCTCCGGGCGATTACAACCTCAACGTGTATATCAACACCCGGTACGCCTTCACAGGGAATGTCACGTTCCGCGCTGCTGAAAACAGATCGGGCGAAGCTCTGCCGTGCCTTACGCCAGAGCAGTTCGCCGCGCTTGGGATTGAAAGCCGTCAGGAAAAAGGGGATGCGCCTTCGCCTGCCCGGGGCTGCATTTTTGTCACCCGGTCAGTTGCCGATGCCCGGTTCGATTTTGACCAGAAGACCCTCACCCTCAGCTTCACCGTGCCGCAAAGCGCGATGCGCAACGTGCCGCGCGGGTACGTCAGCCCCGAGAGCTGGGAATCAGGAATCCCTGCCGCATGGCTGAACTACGTGGTCAACGGCGCGAATAATGAATACCGGGGCGAGACGCGCACGCGGGAACAGCAGCTGTTCGTCAGCCTCAACAGCGGCGCCAACCTTGGCGCATGGCGGCTGCGTGATTTCACCACGTGGACCAAAGAGGGTAACGAACTGACCCACGTGCAGACCTGGCTACAGCGGGATATCCGCGCCCTGCGCGCTCAGATCTATGCGGGGGAAACGTACACCTCGTCGCAGGTGTTCGACACCGTTGGCCTGCGTGGAGTAGCCCTGAAGACCGATGACAATATGCTGCCCGCCAGCCTGAGCGGGTACGCCCCTGAAGTGCGCGGCATCGCGCGCAGCAACGCCACGGTGACGGTTCGCCAGAACGGCAACATCATCTATCAAACCTCCGTTCCGCCGGGGGCCTTTGTGCTGAAAGATCTCTATCCGACCTCTTCCGGCGGCGATCTCACGGTCACCATTCAGGAGAGCGACGGCAGCCAGACGCGGTACACCCTGCCCTTTGCCAGCGTGCCAAATCTGGTGCGTAACGGTCAGGTGAAGTATGCCCTGGGAGCGGGGAAATACCGTCCGGTGGGCAATCAGATCTCGCCCTCCTTCGCCCAGGGCGAGCTGTTTTTGGGCTGGCGATATGGCCTCACGCTTTATGGCGGAGCGCAGTTTTCCGATCGCTATCGCGGCCTGGCCTTCGGTATTGGGCAGAACCTCGGCCGCTTTGGCGCGTACTCTCTCGATCTGACCCATGCCAGGAGCCAGCTGGCCGATAATCAGCGCTACACCGGCGATTCGGTGCGCCTGCGGTACAGCAAGCTGCTGAACAATACCGGTACGCGGATCAACTTCTTTTCGCTGCGGTACTCAACGGAAGGGTTTTATACCCTCAGCGATACCGCGTGGAAGAGCATGGCGGGGGGAGCGCCGAAGCAGACCGTGGAAGCGGATGGCACCGTCACCACCCATTACGATTCGGTGTACAACCTGCATATGGCGCGTAAAGCCAAAAACCAGCTGCTGGTGTCGCAGCCGATGGGCGAGTACGGCTCGCTGTCGCTGTCATGGGATCAACAAACCTACTGGAACACGTCGAAAACCATGCAAAGTTTGCAGTTCGCGTGGAACGCTACGTTTCGTAACCTGTCGCTTGGCATCAGCGCTCAGCGAAGCTCGAGCCTGTACGACAGCAGGAAAGATAACCTCCTGGCGCTGTCCCTTTCGGTACCGCTGGGCAACCCGGCGCTGTCGACGCGTCTTCGCTTTACCGCCACCCATGCGGACCCGGCCGGCACTACCGCCAGTACAGGCGTGAGCGGATATCTGCCGGGGCAGGAGAACCTCTTTTATAGCGTCAACCAGCGCTACAGCGCGCAGCAGCACTACGGCGGCGATGCCGCGCTGCAGTATGAAGGCGCATGGGGAGACTATAACCTGGGCTACAGCTACGCCGGCGACTCCCGCAACCTCAGCTACGGAATGCGCGGCGGCGCGGTACTGCATGAAGATGGTCTGACGCTAAGCCAGCCGCTCGGGAACACCAATATTCTGGTGAAAGCGCCGGGAGCCGGCAACGTCACCGTGCTCAACCACAGGGGCATTAAAACCGACAGCCGGGGCTATGCGGTGATCCCCTACGCCACGCCGTACCGCGTCAATCAGGTTGCGCTGGATGTCACAACCGTTGGCAGCGACGTGGAGCTGGAGAACGCCATCGTCAACAAAACGCCGACCGACGGGGCGCTGGTTCGCGCCACCCTCACCACGCGTCAGGGGGCTAAAGCGATGCTGATCGTGCGTCATGCGAAGGACGTGCTCCCATTCGGCGCGCTGGTCTCATCAGAGGATAACTACGCCAGCGGTATCGTCGGCGATGGCGGCAGCCTGTATCTGACCGGCCTGTCAGCAAAAGGAACCTTAAGCGCCGCGTGGGGACGCGGCAGCGGCCAGCGCTGCACCATTCACTACGCGCTGAACGCGCAGAATTATAACGCCCGCACCGGGCTTTATTCACAGGAGGTGGTATGTCAGTAACCGTCCGGTTTCTTTATCTGGTCCTGCTGCTGCCGATCGCCGTTCCGGTACGCGGCTATGACGTGCTGGTCTCCGTTACCGGCAGCGTCATCGGTAATACCTGCATCGTCGCGGAAGCGTCGAAGGAGCAAAACGTGCCGCTGGGCACTCCCGGCATCAAACAGTTCAGCGAGACGGGCGCGGTCAGCAACGTCAAAACGCCCTTCGCGCTCAGGCTTGAGGAGTGCGGGCCGACCTTTGCCGGAGTAAAAATTCGCTTCAGCGGCAGCCCGGATAGCGAGAACCCGCAGCTGTTGAAGATTGCCGACGGCGGCGCGACCGGCGTGGCGGTGCAGATCCTCGACCGCGACGGCGTACCGATCCCGCTGGACGCGCAAACCCGCACCTACGGCGCGGCGGGCGATGAGAGCGTGAACATGACGTTTTATGCACGGCTGGTCGCGACCGGCGCTCCCGTAACGGTCGGCGACGTTTCCGCCGTGGCTACCTGGACTACGGAGTATCAATAATGCGTATTTTTCTGACGATCGGCTGGCTGCTGGCGTCGACCAGCGCGCTCGCAATGGAGTGGAAATCAGATATCGTGCTGTCGCCCCAGCCGATGACCTACAGCGGCCCGGCGGACTCCATCACGCCGGGTAAAATCATCGGCTCAACGTGGAGCGCCACGGCGAATGTGCAGGAGGTCTTCTGGTGTGGACTGGTGTTTACCTGTAACAAAGGCACGCTGGAGCCGGGAAGTAGTGCCATATCAAGCGGCATGACGGTCACCGTGGACGGGGCAAATTACACCATTTTTGAAACCGGCGTGCCCGGCGTGGGGTACATCATCGGGCTGAAGGACTTCAACGGTACCACCTGGGTACCGCTGCAAACCGGCGTTACCCAGAGCTATCCCGCAGACGGCACCAACGGCTATGCCACCTCTTTGGGCTGGTCGGCAAAAGTGACCTTTATCAAGACCGGTACCGCCCTGAAATCCGGCGTTTATCAGACCGGTACCCTCAACGCGGCGATCCTGACGGCCTACAACAACGAAGTGAAAACCGCGCAGGTGATCATCAACCCTACCACCATCACGGTGACGGCAAGCGGCTGCACGGTGGGGGCAAAAAGCGCCAACGTTGAGCTGGGCGCCATTGACGTCCACACCCTGCCCGTGGTTGGAAGCACCTCGCCGTCGGGGGAGTTTACCGTCAGCCTGAGCTGCGATGAGAACGTGGCGGTTAACGCCGTCATGACCGATCAGACCACGCCGTCAAACACCTCATCGGTCGTGTCGTTGACCGGGGACTCCACGGCCTCCGGCATCGGGGTGCAGTTTTACTATAACGGCACCGGGCCGCTGACGATGGGGCCGGACAGCTCGGCCGCGGGCACGGTGGGACAGTTTTATATCCAGACCACCGGTGCGGCACAAACGCTGTCGCTGCCGTTCCAGGCGCAGTATATCCGAACCGGAGAACTGGTCCCCGGCTCGGCTAACGCGCTGGCGAGCATCACCTTTTCGTATCAGTAGGCTTAGTGCTTAACCCACACCAGCTGATCGACCCGGAAGCCCAGACTGCGTGCGGTATTCAGGTAGTCCTGTTTTACCGCATCCGGGATGGTCGGGGTGCGCGATAAAATCCACAGGTAGTCGCGGTTCGGGCCGCTGACCAGCGCATACTGGTACTTATCGTCCAGCCTGATCACGTTATAGCCGCCGTAGAACGGGCCGAAGAACGACACCTTCAGCGCGGCCGTGGTCGGCTCGCCGGTAAAGTAGGCTTTACCTTCGCTCTCGTTCCACTTGTTCTTCACCGGATCGTAGCCGCGGTTAAGCACGCTGATGCCGCCGTCGCTGCGCTTGCCGTAAGTCGCAGTAACCTGTTCCAGACCGCGCTCGAAGCGGTTTTCCAGTCGGGCGACTTCATACCATTTGCCGAGATAGCGGCTGGCATCGAAGCCTGAGATGGGCTGCACGCCTTTCGGCGGCGTGGGAGATTTACAGGCAACCAGCGTCAGCGCAATGGCGACACCGGTAACAACAGGCCATAGCCTCATGAGAGCTCCTTTCTTTTACGCGGTTGGAAGTTAAGTGTAGTGCACCGGTGCGGTGCTTCATCTCATCATCAAATATTCGTAGTATATTGAGATTATTCCTTCTCTTCGGATGCAGACATGGCTTACTCCATCGGCGAATTCGCCAGACTCAGCGGCATCACCGCCACCACGCTGCGGGCGTGGCAGCGCCGCTATGGTTTACTCAAGCCAGAGCGCACGGACGGCGGCCATCGCCAGTACAGCGACGAGGACGTTCAGCAGGCGTTAAAAATCCTCGACTGGGTGAAAAAAGGCGTCCCCATCGGCCAGGTAAAATCGCTGCTGGAGCGCCCCGTCCCGCGTCGCGCCAACAACTGGCAAACCCTGCAACAGACCATGATGCAAAAATTGCAGGAGGGAAAAATCGAATCCCTGCGTCAGATGATTTACGACGCCGGACGCGAATACCCTCGGCCGGAGCTGGTGGCTAACGTGCTGCGTCCGTTGCGCAGCCAGATATCAGCTAACGTCGCCGCCGCCATGACCCTGCGCGAGATCCTCGACGGGATTATCATCGCCTACACCTCGTTTTGCCTTGAGGGCGACAAAAAAGCGCCGGGCGATAACGTTCTCATCAGCGGCTGGTACCTCAACGACCCGTGTGAAATCTGGCTCGAAGCGTTAACCCGCACCGGCCAGGGCCACCGCATCGACATCCTGCCGGTTCCCCCTGCCGCGCTGGCGCCGGAAATTTTCCCGGATCGCAAATGGCTGCTGGTCACCAGCGGCAAACTCACCGCCGCGCGGAAAAAACAGGTCGCGCAGTGGCAACAGCAGGTTTCCCTTGAGGTGATTATCCTCTGATTATTTTCTGCTGTGGCAAACTTCACGAAAAGTTGAATATTTTTCCGCGCAGCGAGTGCTAACGTTTTCCTGTCACCCATTACACACAACAGGAAAACGCGATGAAAAAAACACTCCCACTGCTGATGTTCTCTACCCTGGCCTTCGCCCCTGCCGCCTTCAGCGCCCCGGCAGGCACGCTCAGCGTGCACGTCCTTGACCAGCAAAACGGTATGCCGCCATCGGACGTTACCGTCACGCTTGAGAAGCAGCAGCAGGACAAGTGGACCCCGATTGCCAGCGGTAAAACCGACCACGACGGGCGTATCAAATCACTCTATCCGCAGGATCGGGATATGGAGCCTGGCGTGTATAAAGTGACCTTCAAAACCGCCGATTACTTCCACGGTAAAAAGCTGGAAACGTTCTTCCCGGAAGTTCCGGTTCTGTTCACCGTGACGCGTACTAACGAAAAGCTGCACATCCCGCTTCTGCTCAGCCAGTACGGTTACTCGACCTACAAGGGCAGCTAATTGCCTTTGATTTTAAAGGCTATTAAAAAATAATTCCGCCAATACTTGGACAAATACTCATTGTTGTGTAACTTTTAGATATGAGATCGGGAGGTGCACACCATGACAACAAAACCTGTGCTGGGTATTAGCGGATGTTTGACCGGCTCCGCCGTTCGCTTTGACGGCGGGCATAAGCGTATGGGCTTTGTAATGGACGAGCTGGCCCAGTGGGTCACTTTCCGGCCCGTTTGCCCCGAGATGGCCATCGGTCTGCCTACGCCTCGTCCGGCGCTGCGCCTGATCATGACCACTAGCGGCGAGACAGAAATGCGTTTTAGCAAAGCGCCGCACGATGACGTTACGCAGAAAATGGCCGACTTCACGCGCGATTATCTGCCAAAAATCGGCGATTTGTCCGGTTTTATCGTCTGTGCAAAATCACCGAGCTGCGGCATGGAGCGCGTGCGGCTGTATGATGAAAACGGCAACCGGGGCCGCAAGGAGGGCGTCGGGCTGTTCACCGCCGCTCTCCTTGAATCCTGGCCGTGGCTGCCCGTGGAGGAGGATGGTCGACTGCACGATCCGGTGCTGCGGGAAAACTTTGTTGAGCGCGTCTTCGCCCTCCACGAGCTGAACGTGCTGCGTAAAAATGGCCTGACGCGCCGCGCGCTGCTGGACTTCCACAGCCGCTATAAGCTTCAGCTTCTGGCGCATCATCAGGCAGGCTACCGTGAAATTGGCCCGTTTGTGGCATCGCTGCACGAGTGGGACGATTTGGACGCGTTTTTCGTGGCGTATCGCGAAAAGCTGATGACGATCCTGAAAAAACCCGCGTCACGTAAAAATCACACTAACGTGCTGATGCACATTCAGGGCTATTTCCGTAACCAGCTGAACCGCCGCCAGCGCGGTGAGCTGCGTGACGTGATCCTGCACTACCGCGACGGACTGCTGCCGATCCTCGCGCCGCTGACGCTGCTGAAACATTATCTGGCCGAATACCCTGACCGGTATCTGATGACGCAAAACTACTTTGATCCCTATCCTGATGATTTGGGTCTGCGTCTGGCCGTAACCTGATAATAAAGAAGCGAAGGCCCCGTTGACCCACAGAGGCCCAAAGCCGTACCCCGTTTAGACGACACCTCATTGTCGTCTTTTTTTTGCACTCCGCGCAAAACACTGTAACTATATACAGGTTAAGACAGCACCGCGGAGTAAACCAATGATCAACACCCTGCATATTCAAAACTACCGCTCGATTCGCGACATGTCGCTGGAGCTGGAACAGCTCAACATTGTTTTCGGCCCCAACGGCACCGGGAAATCCAATATTTATAAGGCGATTTACCTGATGCACAGCGCGGCGCAGGGGCAATTTTCCCAGGCACTGGCGAACGAGGGCGGCATTTTGAAGGTGTTCTGGGCGGGTCAAACCCGTAGCGATCGGCTGCGGCGCATGAACCTGGCGGTGGAAACCGAAACCTATGAGTATGAACTCCAGGTCGGGTTTGTGGAAAAGCTGCCTTATCCCTCGCAGTTTCAGCTCGATCCGGTGATCAAAGAGGAGTCTATCTGGCTGAGCGGCCAGCACCGTCGCCCGTCGTCACAGCTGATGAAGCGCAGAAATCAGGCGGTCTTCCTCAATAACGTCCATCATGAAAAAGTGACCCACAGCGGCACGCTGTATGAGAACGAATCGGTATTCGGGCAGCTCGGTGAACCGCACCTCTACCCGGAAGTGTCGCAGATGCGCGAGTCCCTGCGTAACTGGCGCTTTTATCATGAGTTTTCCGTCTCATCCGGCTCGGCGATCCGCGCGCCACAGGTGGGCTTCCGCTCCCCGGTGCTGGCCAGCGACGGCGCGAACCTTGCCGCCGCGTTTCAGACCATTGTCGAAATCGGCGACGAACTGCTGCTGATGCGCATCCTCGACCAGGCCTTCCCCGGCTGTGTGTTTTACAGCGACAACACCGGCGGACGCTTTCGCATGATGATGCAGCGCGAGGGCTTAAGCCGCCCGCTGGAACCGGCAGAGTTCTCCGACGGCACCCTGCGCTTCCTGTGCCTGGCGGTGGCGTTACTCAGCCCGCGGCCACCGGCCTTTATCGCCCTCAACGAGCCGGAAAACAGCCTTCACCCGCAAATGCTGCCCGCGCTGGCAAGCCTCATTGCCGAGGCCAGCCGCTACTCGCAGATCTGGCTCACCAGCCACTCGCCGCAGCTGGCACAGTTAATTGAAAAGCACCGGTCGTTTTCGCTGTATCAGCTGTCGATGGTGGAGGGCGAAACGCGGATGGAGCGGTTGGGGTAGTTGCCAGGTGACGTTACGTTTACCTGGCCTACAGGCGAGTGCGGAACGTCTTACGCCACTCCGCCGGACTGACGCCAAAGCGCGCCTTAAACTGCTGCCGGTACGTCACCGCGGATAAAAACCCCACCTGCTCGGCGACGTTTTCGATGGGCAGATTGCCGGACTCCAGCAGGATCTGGCTGCGCCGCAGGCGCTCGGCGGTGAGCCAGTCGGCCACGCTCATCCCCGTGGCCTTGCTGAAATGGCGGGTCAGCGTCCGGCGGCTCATCGAGACGATTTCCGCCAGCGAATCCAGATTGTGCGGTTCGGCAATGTGCTGCTGGAGGTAGTCAATCAGACAGTTGATCCGCCCGTCGCGGGTATCCTTCGGCACCGGCTGCGCAATGAACTGCGCCTGCCCGCCCTCGCGGTGCGGCGGCACGATCATCCGACGGGCAATCTGATTGGCGACCACGCTGCCAAAGCGCTGGCGGATGATATACAAACAGCAGTCCAGCGCGGCGGCGGTACCCGCAGAGGTAATAATATTGCCGTCAGCAACATAGAGGGCGTTGATATCCAGCCGGACCTGCGGAAAGAGCGACTGAAACTGGCGTTCAAACTCCCAGTGGGTGGCGGCCCGCTTGCCATCAAGGATGCCCGCATAGCCCAGCACGAACGCGCCCAGGCACAGCCCGACGATTTCTGCCCCGTTGTTTCGGGCCTGAATCAGGCTGTCGATCAAGGCCTGGGGCGGACGTTCAAGAACGTGCTGCCAGTAAGGCACCACCACGATATCCGCTTGCCCCAGGGCAGTAAAATCCTGCGTCGCATTCAGTGCAAAACCGTCATTTGAGGTCAACATGCCGGGTTTTTCGGCGCAAATTGTCACGTTAAAGCGCTTTTCACCCGACACCGTATCGCCGAACAGAATGCAGGGAACGGAGTAGTGGAACGGGCTAAACCCGTCCACCGCGACGATAGCAACGTTGATGAGTGGCATCTGTCTCTCCTTTCCTTTCAGAGGCTCAGAATATAACGGTTTCGCCGTCCTGGGGAATGCTTACCGCGTCACCGATCTGATTGGCTTCAGCGTACTCGCGCAGCGCGCGGCGGGTCAGCAGGCAATGGTTAATGGCCTCCATATGGGTCGCCACAATTTTCGCCTGAGGCAACAGAAAATGCACGTTAAGCAGGTCTTCCTGCCCCATGATGATCGGCCCAAAGCCGATGACGTGGGCATAACCGGCGTTGAGCACGACGACATCCGGCCGGTGCTTTTGCAGATCGGCCGCAACCTCATCGCGCCAGATCGTATCTCCGGCAATATAGAGCGTTTTTTCATCGGGATGGCGTAATACCACTCCGCAGGCTTCGCCCAGCCGTTCCGCCAGCTCCGGAACGGCGTAGGCGCGATCGGTTCCGTGCTGGCCGCCGTGGGTTTTCGCTATGCGGATATCGCCAAACGACGTTTCATCGGTCATGACCGTCAGGTTGTTAAATCCCTGGCCGCGCAGCAGCGCGGCGTCGCTATCATTTTGCACGTAGATCGGCTTATCTTTGGCGATCAGCTCAACGGCGTGCCGATCCCAGTGATCGTCATGGGTATGGGTGACGATCACGGCGTCGGCATCCAGCAGCGTATGAACGTCGACCGGAAGCTCGACCATCGGGTTGCGAATATCCGCGCGCGCCGTGCCGGGAAAGCCCGGATAAGCGCCCTTCGGGGCCAGCATCGGATCGATTAAAAAGCGTTTTCCCGCATAGGTAATCAGCTGGGTGGCATTGCGTATTTGGGTGATGTTCATGGGCTATCCTCCGGTTGGTATGAGAAGGAGAATAGCCGCATGCTGTCGTTTAAAATGTGGGTTACAGGGCGATGATCGATGGAATCGGGTCAATCGATAAACCGCTTGCGCACCCTTTCCAGCGGAGCAATCAGCAGATTGATAAGCGGCTTACGATCGATGACGATATCGGCGTTAACCGTCATCCCGCCCATCAGCATGCGCTTTTTCTTGTCCGGATCGGTAAACCAGGAGGGAACGCGCACTTTGGCCAGGTAGTAGTTTTGCCCTTCCTGCAGCGGGATCAGCGCCGAATGGGCATCAATGTTTACCTCATAGAAATCGGACAGCGTTGCCTCCACCGATCCGTATTTGTCCACGGGCCAGGAGTCAAAGCGCAGCTTGACCTTATCGCCTTTCGCCACGCGCCCCACCCCCGTTGCCGGAACATAAAGGTACCCTTCCATCGTGGCCGCGGTATTTTTACGGATCACCACCACCACCTCGCTGTTTTGCGTAATGGCCCGGCCGGGCGGGAAGTTAATCGCCACCACGTAGCCATCCGCAGGGGCAAGCATGGCCATGGTCGAACTGCCCCGGCTGGACAGGTTACGGTCGATTTCGCTGATGCGGTTTTTCACGTACAGCTGCTCCTCGCTCAGGGAGTCGATTTGCGACTGGGTGCTGTCGGTCAGGCTGGTTTTGCGCGCCTCAAGCTCAAGGATCGTGCTCTCCTCCAGCGTCAGGTTGAGCTGCGCGTTGAGCACATCGTTGTGGCTTTTATCGAGGTCCACTTTAGAAACATAGCCCTTTCCGGAGACGGATTTCCACGCCTGGTAGGTGTCGGTGCTGTTTTTAAGCAGCGCGCGCAGCTTTTTCACCTTATCGCGGGAAACGGCTATCTGCCGGTCGGTAAGGCTCAGCTGCTGGGCCAGGTTTTTGCGGTACGACGCAATAGAATCCTCAATAGCCTGAATGCGCTGCTCGCTGCGCTTTTTCTCGGCTTCCATCTGCTGGCGGTCAAACTGCACCACCGAGCCCTGCTTGCCGCCGTAGTCCTGCGACACGGTGAACAGCGGATCGTTTTCCTTCACGTACTGGCCCGGGCGTACGGCAAAATCAACCAGCGTACCGGACTCCCGGGCGCGCACTTCGACATCGCCCTGAGCCGGGATCAGCACCCCGCGAGCCAGCGTGGTTTCCGAAAAATTAAAGACAATCGCAAAGACCAGCAGGCAGAGAAAAAAGGAGATGAACAGCGCCAGCACGGTTTTCAGCCGCGGCGCGTTGATGTGGTAACTTTTTGAGAAGTGGTGCGGGATCAGCGCCCGACGCTGTCGGCTTCGGTTTTTTAATTTCACGATATGTCATCCATGATAAATCACTGAAAGATCGTCCCAGGCACTCCAGAGCGTGGGGGTTTTGCGCAGCGCGTTTAGCGTGTCGGTGGCCGCCTGACGGTAATCCTCCGGCGCATACGCCTGGCTTTCCAGCGCAAATTCCGCCGAGTGCAGCGAGCAGACGGGCAGAAGCGTGCGGATACGGTAGCCATAGCGCGATAAAAAGCGCGTTGAGACATCCGTTAATCCTGCCTTTTGATCGCCCGCCTGAGTCACAAACAGCGGCGCGCCCGGCAGGCGTTCGTCCATCAGCAGCACCGTCACCAGGCGATGGGGGGCGAAAAACGAACCGGCGCGCCGTTCTTCATGTGCCGCCATGAGCTTATGCAGCGCGGGGTGGCGGGTAATAAACTGAAAGCGTACATCCTCTGGCGCGGTGGCGAGCAGCGCATCTACGATCAGACCAAAGCCCGCCCAGCGCATCCCCAGAAGCAGGGTGCGGGGCGAGCTGTAGAACGCCTGCGCCTGCGTCCACTGCGCGACATAGGCGTGCAGATCGAAGCGGACGTTGCGTCGCCATAGCGCGGGCGGAAAGATCTGCTCCACGAAGTTAAAACCACTCAGCTCATGGGCGTTCTGGTGCAGGAAATCAGCCGGGACGTCGGCCTCAGGGCAGCGCATAAACTGGCTGTAGTTTTGGGCGATCCGGTTTGCCAGTAGGGTGCGCCCGGCCTGGCGCGCGCAGAGTCGGGCATAGAGGCGCGGCAGAAACATCATTGCTCACTCTCCCGCAGGGTTCCGTTTTCCATGGTATAGAGACGTCCGTGGCAGCCCACCACATCCGGCGAGTGGGTGACAAACACCAGGCCAATCCCCAGGCTTCGCAGGTTCGCCAGCACCTTTTGCGCGGTCGTCTTATCCAGGTTCGCCGTCACTTCGTCGCAGAGCAGCAGCTTCGGCTGGCTGTAGAGGGCGCGCGCCAGAACCAGCCGCTGCATCTCCCCGGCGGAGAAAAAGGTGTTCCCCGGCAGCATTTCCGTTTCGTAGCCGTGCGGCAGACGGGCAACGACGTGGTCCACCTCAGCCAGCCGGCACGCGGCAATAACCTGATCTTTATCCGGCGCGCTGTCAAAGCAGGCGATGTTGTCCAGAATCGAGCCGGTGAAGAGAATATCGTCCGCATGTACGATGCGGATATGCTGGCGCAGCGAGGAGAGATCGCACTCCTCAACGGGGATCTTATTGATCCGCAGCGTGCCTGACGACGCCAGCAGCATGCCGGAGATCAAACGCAGCAGCGTGGTTTTCCCCGACCCGCTCTGGCCGACAATGACCGCCTCTTCGCCCTGCTGCAGGGTCATATTGATATGCTGTAGCGTGGCCTCCCGGCCAGGATAGGCAAATGACACGTCCTCAAACTGCAGACAGACCGGCGAGGTCACTATCCGCTTACCAAACTGGCTGGTCTCTGAAGGGGCGAACAGCAGGTCGCCCACGCGATCCAGCGGCCCCTTCAGGGCATTTTTGTCCAGCAGCTTTTGCGCCACCTGCACCATGGCGTCTGAAAAATAGCGTTTGTAGCTGATATAGGCGTACAGCATCCCGATACTCATCTGCCCTTCCAGAATCAGCCACGCACCAAAGCACACCACCAGCAGCTGTTCGGCATTGATCACCAGCAGCGAGGCCACGTCAAAGCGGGCCAGCAGCCGCTCTTTTCGCATCAGCCCGGCGATGTGTTCGCGCTGGGATTTGTCCATCACCGCGTCCCGGGCCTGCTCCATGTTGTTCGCCTTGAGCGTGATGATCCCTTTCTGCGTCTCCACCAGCAGAGATTCATACTGGGCGGTGCGCTCGATGGAGTCGTCCACCGCGCGCTGGTAAGGGCCAATCAGCGAAAAGCGGATCAGGAAAAACACGCCCATCAGCAGCATCGTCAGCACCGCAATTTTGACGTTATAGAGCAGCATAAACAGCAGGCTGGTGACGGCGATCAGGCTGGAAAAGAGAATTTGCACGTAGCCATTGCTGATGAATTCCGCGCAGGCGTGGAGCGATTTTTCAATGGCCAGCACGATGCCCGGCGGACGCGAGCGGAACCAGCTGGTCTGGGTGCGTAGCATGTAGTGCCGCACGGACTGGCTCAAGTCGTCATAGGCAATGTTACGCATCAGGATCTCAAGCAGCTGCTTGAGGAATTTACCGATGACTTCAAAAATAAAGACGATAGCGAAGATAGCGGTGAGCAATATCACCAGATCGCTGTCGCTGCGGGAAATAGCCTCATCCATGATCAGCTGTACGTAGGTGGGGCTCGCCAGCATGGTGATGAGGGTAAAGATACAGAGCACAAACAGCAGCAGCTGGCGCTGGAACAGGCTCGGAGATTTATTGGCCAGGCGCCCGAGGGTCAGCTTTTCATCCGGAGATTTCTTTTCGAAACACGGCGTGGGCTTAAGCTCAAGGACATAGCCGGAAAAGAGTTTTTCCGCCTCTTTCAGACGGTAGCGGCGCACGCCGCTGGCGGGATCGTGGACGGTCACGCTGCGGCTGTCGATCTTCACGATCACCACGAAGTGGTTGCCGCGCCAGAAGGCGATGAGCGGCAGCTCAGACGTTTCTATTTCAGTGATTTCGCCTTTTAGCACCCGGCCGGACATATTTTTATCGCTGGCAAGGGTCATCAATTCCGCCATTGAGGTTCCCGCATCGGCGGAAACGGAAATCTCCCGGCGCAGCTGGCTGACAGAGACATGGTGCTCGTAGTGCCCCAGCACCATCGCCAGGCAGGCCAGCCCACATTCGGTAAATTCATGCTGGCGAATAACAGGAGTCTTACCCTGCTTTTTATACTGAAAGAGCGAAAACATAATTATCCGTGGCTGAAATAAAAAAATGGCCCGGCAATGCGGGCCATGCGTACAACGTTCTTCACGCTTATGCGCTGAAGAAACCGCCGATGAAGCCGCCCACCAGGCCGAATACGCCGCCGATGGTGCCGCCCAGCGCGCCTAACATCTGGCTGCCCGCGTTATAGCCTGCGCTTGCGCCCTGAATAGCGGCCGCAAACGGATCCCAACCACCGATGATGTCCTGTGCTTTTTTGAAATCGATAACTTGCATGATACTTTTCCTGTAAACGTGAATTAGTTGTAGCTACCAACCAGCGCGCCCAGGAAGCCCATTGCGCCACCCAGAATTCCGCCAACCACACCGCCAACCATGCCCATGATGCTCGCGCCGGTGTCGTAACCCAGCTGTGCACCCTTAACCAGACCAGCGAACGGGTTTAACGCGCCACCGATAATATCTTTCGCTTCTACGAATGAAATCGCTTTCATTTTTTTCTCCTGTAGTTATGGATCTTTAGCGTGTTGCTAAAGGCTAATTTCCTTTTATGAAGGAAAGCGGTTGCTACGGGCAGGTGGTAAGCGGAATGATTTTATTTCCATAAATAATCATCCGCTTTGCGGCCTGTCCGGCATTATCTATTTCCAGCCGGCGCCCCGGCGGAATATATTTTGAATTGTTATATTGCGTGCTGCATCCGACCGAGGAAACATATTTAAAATAGGTATTCCCGGTATTACTCACCACCCCGTTGCTAAACGCATAATCAAAATGTCGGGTCCATGGACGAACAATCAAAATCGCCTCAAGCGAGACCACCACATCCGACTGGATGCGCTGGCCTTTGCGCGTGACAACCTTTGCCTGGAGCGGCGTCTCGGTGAATTTTACGCGATAATATCGCTCTTTATTGTCGTGCGGGCCGGTATAGTAAAATTTAAACCCTGCCCGCTCGCCGCTCCCCAACGTTAATTGCTTTGGCGAATACATGACTTCGCCATCTTTTATTTCCGTTTCTTTTCCCTTCTCTTTGGGAACGTCTACCTGGATAAGCGAGACGGTATAATTCTGCCGCTCGCTGGTATCATTTTTTATGGGCTGAAAAACAACTTCTTTCTCAGGCAGAAAATCAATATTCAAACTTTCGATAATTAAAGCATTTGCCCCTGTGGAAATGAAGCAATTTATTGCAAAAATAGCCAGGAATTTTGCAGTCATGGTTGATTAATTCCAGGATGCACTAACATCTATTCTTCCCTGCGCGGTAACTTCGCCAAACCAGCTATTTCCGTCGTAGGTAGTTTTCGAGACCGGGTTGTCCATAACAAACTGCAACACCAGCGGCGTTTTCCATAGCCACATATCGGTCACGCCGGAGCTCATTTTGTCCCACTCTTCCGGGTGCGTAGCAGGCGCGGGGATCGGCAACACTTCGCCCTTACAGTTATGCGCCATGCTCGCCTGGCTTTTCCCCACCAGCACGTTGCCCGGAATGGGAACCGTAAAACCGTTGCCGCTGAAGGCGCAGTAGTCCACCCCGTTCAGGCTTTGCGTTGGCCCGGTTACTTTTACCGTGACCGCGATCGCCGCATCTTTTTGCGCGCCGCTGTAGGTGATGGTGTAGGGGATCTCAATCGGCGTTTCGCCTATGGTGCCTTTTCCGGAGCCGCCCAGACCGTCAGGATCGAGGGTGTAGTCCGGGTTATCGGGCACAATTTCCAGACCCGGCTCGATAGGGTTAATCACCAGTCCGCCTCCGGGCTGGAAGCAGAAGTCCGCCGCCAGCGAGCTGTTGCCCGGCGTCAGGCACAGGCTGACGATATTGCCGATGCTGCTGCCGTCCCCCGCCTGCGCCACGCTCAAAATCAACGCCTTTGGCAAAAAGATCTTAAGGTACGCTTTGCCGCCGTTTTTCTGCGGCGCCGCGAGGAACGTGTTCGCCAGCACGCGCGTATCGCTCAGGATGCCGCCGGAGATGCTGTACCAGGTGTTTTCATCGAAGGTCAGCTCCGCGGCAAGCCCGGTACCGCCGTTCATGTGCGTTTGCAGCACGCTGTTTACGCGGGAAGAGGTAAGCGCCAGCCCCCCGTTGTAGCCGGAGATATCTTCACCAATAAAGGTGTACTCGAGCAGGTCGCACAGCACGCCAGACACCGTGTTACGCGTGTATTTTGTGCAGGTGGCCCCCGTCGATCCGTCAATAATCGTCACTTCGCCGCTGATCGGGTCAATCCCCAGGTTAAGCGCCCTGGAGTTGGTCATCGTCAGCGTGCCCACCTTGTGAAGCGTATTGGTGGTGGTGACCTTGTTGATGGAGCTGATTTGCGGCGTGGAGGTGATGGTCACCTCATCGCCTGGCGCGGCGTTGAGCAGATAGTTGAAGAACGGATCGCCCAATACCCAGCGTCCATAAGACGTGCCGGGCTCCATCACCGGAGGCTTCACCACCATCGACGTGTCGGTATAGCTGGTCGTCGGGGTGTAGCCCGCGGTGCCGCAGGACGAACACGCTGTCCCCTTAAAGAACGGCGAGGCGCTTGAGCCGGTCACCGAAAAGTCGATGGTCAGCGCGCTGCCTGCCGGGCCGTTGAAGCTGTTGTCCGGTATGTAGGTGGCGATCCCGTTATTCGTTTTCGCGCTCAGCGTCGGCCACTCGCGCGAACCGTGTAAAAACGCGGTCGAGGTGCTGTTCAGGCTAAACAGCCCGGCGCTGTTTCCCGTGCCGTCGTTATCCGGGTTATTGATGGCGAAGTAGGGCAACTCCTGCGCACAGGCCGCCGCGCTCATCAGCAGCAAATTAAGAGCGAATATCTTTTTCATCGTCACGTTCCAGCGTTCCTTTTGCTTCCTGCCAGACGAAATCGCCTTTATTACAGGAGATGTCCCCGAGCCACAGCGCGCCGCGGTTAGACTCAATATCCAGACGCACCTCGCAGACGCTGTCGTCCGGTGTGGCAATACTCAGGACAGGGTTATTCTTATCAACGTCAATCACAAAGCGTCCGTCGTTTTCCGTACGGGTCAGACCGACGTGGTTTTTGATTTGCGTGGCGCCAATCGGGTTACCGTTTGCATCAACGAGACGACCAAACAGGGTGACGATTTTCTTCACCTGCGGCTTCATTACCACCGTATTGCCCGGATAGACGGTGATATGGCGACGCGCGTTCGCGCCAATCTCATAGCTTTCCGTACCGGTTTCACTGTTCATCACCTCCAGGTCATAAGCCTGGTATGCCGGCAGCGACAGCCAGGTTTTATCCCCTTTGATGCGTTCCGCACGCCCATTAAGCTTCAGCGTCAGGGCTTCATCCGGCTTAAGGCCGGTGCTGACGATCACCCCTGCGCTTTCGGTGCCTTTCCCGGCGGCGATCGCCTCTTTGGACCAGCCCACGCTGCCGTCGCTGGTCAGCGTGGAGTTCCAGCCTTTGCTCATGCCGCTCTGGACGCTAAGAATGTTGCTGTTCCACGGCGTGTCGAAATTCACGCCGCCGCCGCCGCTTACGCTGCGATCCTGGCGACTGTTGAAGGCCTTCGAGACGTTGGCCGTGGCCGACTTCAGGTAATCGCCCTCAAACTGGCGGCTGGCGCTGACGTTCAGCGCCGTACCGGTATCACGATTGTGGGAGACCCCAACCGACACGGTGTTTCCGATCGGTACGGCGAAATCGAGCATCACATAACGATCTTTCTCCTCGTAATAGCCGTCGTATTTGTTCCGCGACATCCCTACGCGCAGGCGCGCCGTGCCGTAGCGACCGGCGTAAAGCCCCTGGGAGTAATCCAGCTGGTAGCGTTTATAGCGATAAAGGTCGTCTTCCTGGCGCATCACGCTCAGGTTGCCCGCAGAGGGCAGCCCGAACGACGGCAGGCTGAACGAGGCGCCCCAGGTGTTGCCCTTGCTCTCATAGATATCGAGGAACTTACCGCTGGAGAGCTGTTCATGTGAGTACCAGACCGAACCGATCTGCCACGGCAGGCTGAGGTTCGCGCCGTAGTTGGCGCGGTACGTCCCGTCGGACGCGGCCATGGTCTGGGTATTAACCGAGAAATAGCCCGTCAGGTTCAGGGAGGCCCACATCTCGCCAACGATGTGTTCCCGCATCATGTAGGTGGAGGCGTTCCAGTCGACCATCCCGCTGCGCTTGCTGAACGAGGCCCCCACCAGCGACATGGTGTCTTTATGTTTGGTGTCGTAATCGTAGTAGTACGTGTTGTCCTGCTCGTTTTTGCGCTTCGCGTATTTTTTATAGTTAACGACGGACTTATCGCGGCTATACATCCCGCCCCACATCTGCCAGCGCAGCGTTTCCGACACGTTGCTGGAGAACGGCTTATTTACGGTGTACATGCTGCGCGACACGGTGCGGCTGCCGCTTACCACTTCGACTTCGATGCTGTAGATCCCGTAGGGCAGGCTGCTGGTGTCAATTTCATGGTTGCCGACGTCGAAGCGCTGGATACCGATAAGCTGCCCGTCCCGACGAATGCGGGCCTCGCCCGCCGTAGGGAAGTAGACCACTACCGGCGTCAGGGAGAGCGTGTTATCGCGCTTGCGCGAGTTGGCCTGGTTGCCCATGGAGACGCCGTAGACCTCACCGCCGGAAATACCGCTGACGCTTGCCAGGGACTGCATCGCCCAGCCGTTCAGCATGCCTGCGGCGTAGCGCATCCCCTGATAGTCGCGCTCCCACATGACCGCGTTCATCTGGGTGTCGCTGCTGCTCTCGTTGACGTAGCCAGAGCCGTCGATCAGCAGGTGATCGACGCCCATCGAGATCCAGTTTTTGGCATTCAGATAGCCGGATGACCAGCTTTCGCCGTAGCCGCTCTCGGTGTGATACGCCCCAAGGTTGTAGGAGAATGTCCCGCTCAGGTCGTCGGACGTCGGGGCATCAGTATCCACCTCACGCGGACGAATATTCACCCCGTAGTCGCTCTTCGACAGGTTCAGCAGCAGGCGCATTTTTTTCTGATCCAGCTGGAACGCTGAACCCGCGCTTACCGGAATGCGCATCTGGTCATCAAACTGCTTATCGTTAATGCTTTGCAGCAGCGTCCGCATCTCATTAGAGAGGCGGATGCCGTTATCAGACTCCTGGACCTGAACGTCCCTCAGCCCCAGCTTGCGATCTTTTGCAAAGAGCGTCACGTCACCGATACGAACGTATTCGCTCGCCGTGCCTTCGCGATTCCCTTGTTGCGCTGCCTGAGGACGCGCATTCACCAGATAGACGGGAATTTTGATCCCCTGCTCCAGCAATCCATAAAGCGAGTCGGGAAAACGGTAATTAGCGATAACCACGGAGCTTGAGGCTGCGTACGCGAGCGCGGGCAGCGTGCCGGATGCGCAAGCCATCATTACCGGCAACACTAATTTATTTTTCACCATGCATCCTTACTTAACAGGAATGAACTGTTTCAGGTCCCATATTCCGAGATGAAAATGGTTATCCGTAATGTTGATATCCTCGATAGCGCGCGAGGTTTCCGGCATCAGGTAGAAGTTTTTGGTACACGGCGTTGTCGGGGATTCCGGGTTCGGCTTCAGGCAGGTCCCGGTCGCGTTGACGCGAAAAGAGGTGTTACCTTTATTGGTTATTTTTCCCGCCACGTAGACGAAATCGATTTTCTTATCCCGGGGCTGTACCACCAGAATGGTGCTCACCACCGCGCGCGTCATGCCCGTGCCGTATTTTGGCGAACCGTTGTCCACCTCTTCGCTCACCCCCTCATCCGTGAAGGTGATACGGTAGTAACGCTCTTTATTGTCGGCATTACCGTGATAGTAAAATTTGACAATATTGCTGGTACCGGCGGGCATCACCATGCGTGTCGGCGTCAGCAACAGCTCGTCCACTTTCTCCGGGTTAATCACAACACCTTCATCCATCGGGCTGCTGATCCGCTGTGCGCGAACAGAAACAATACGCACGCTGTCTGCTTCGTTTTTTATTTCCTTGGCGGTGGAGTCAGCGTTCGCTGGAATAATGGTGGTGACTTTTCCCACATTAATGGCCAGCGCGGAGGAAGAAATAAACAATAAAAATAAGAAGGCGGATTTGAGGTTAAACATGCTATTTCCCTAAACAGGGGCTTGCGCCCCTGGATCGATCAGGCCTTAGCCCCAGGTTGCGCGGAACGCAACAGAAACGGTACCTTCCCACAGGCTGTTGGTCAGGTCTTTGAACTCTTTCGCGGTACCCGCGTTGTCCTGAGCGGAGTCAACGTAGAAGACGAATTTGTCCTGGCCGGTGATTTCGGTATCAGCCACAGCGCCAGCGCTGGTGGTCAGGTTCCACAGGCCAGAAGACACGCCGGTGTTGGAAGAAGAATCAACCAGCGTGGTCCATGAGGTAGATTTTGCGCCCACGGTGCCACCGATAGAGCCCAGGTCGTTACCGCCCCAACGCGCGCCCACTTTCAGCTTGGTCGCTTCACCGCCCACGCTGAACAGGGTGTTGTTTGAATCGTCGAGGATAGCTTCGAGCTTAAAGCTGGTCGCCGTAGAGTGATCGCCACGGATAGCCACGTCAAAAAGACCGGTATCGGTGTTGAAAGATTTGGTATTGGCGCTGTAAACAAAGTTCAAAGCACGCGTTGGCGTAACCACCAGATCGGATTCGCTGTCTTTAGTTGCGGTTGCCTGCCAGGTGGCAGAAGCCGTCGTTTCTGCAGCATTAACTGCACTCAGGGCAGAAACAGACAGCAGGGAGCCCAGAACGATAGCGTTCAGTTTGTTCATTTATTTAGTCCTTCAAAAAAGAATCCACATGTATAAAAAGGGGAGCCCCTTTTTCGAGGCGGAGTATAGACAGCCGCAAAATAACGAGGCAATACAGAAAAATTCACTCAGCGATAAGCAACAATAAAAAGAGAAATAAATTCCCCGTATCTTATTGTTACATATTGAGTAAATTAGTCTTTTTTTTGGCGATAGATAAATATCGATTTTTTCATCGAAGCGAAATATCAGGATGTTGGCACGGCCACGCACATCATTACAGGTAAAACCAGCCCCTTAATTAACCACGCTTGTTTTTTGACGCTGGTAATATAGAAGAAGTTGATATTATCAAGTAACATTTCGTTTACAACGCCGTCGGGTGCCATATCGTCTTCAGATTTATTCAGCTTTTTATCCTTGATATAAAAAATATTACTTCCGTCGACCTTTTCCACGCTGAGCGTGTAATTCCTGTCGATCAGATAGCTTTTGCCCTCTTTCTTCAGTACGCCTTTATGGATAACCGTCACCATATCTTTACTGTTAAACAAGAAGAGCGTGGTTAATGACATATCGGTTGAATCACCCGTGGAATAGGTTTTCCAGGAAATCGTATCTGACTGGCAGCCAAATCCTTCGTCCTGGGTTCTCGTTAAATAGACCCATACCAGCGTGATAACAGACAGCAGTAGTACGATACCGAACATTACACTCATTTTAGTCCTTGACATATTTTAACTCCCGGTCAGGCTTCTGTAAGAAATGCAATTCTTATAATCGTCGATACTGTCCTGTTGATAACAGATAGCCAGAAAATAATTTTCCATCTGCGACTTTTTAAACCTGGAATAGTAAGCGTCCGCAACTTGATGCTGGCAGTCGATATGCTGCTTCGCGATGACCTCTTTTACGTGATTAAAGTAGTGCTGTCGCGGCTGGAACATATTCTTATCGATAAGGTATACCGTACACCGGTCCACTTTACCGAGCAGATGCATATCAGAATCATTCATGCTGTCGGCATAAGACACGCGCTGGTGCAGCAGTAATATGACGGCGCCGATAACCAGCACCAGCAACAGCATGCCCAGCGAAATTAAGAGCGCGGGCACCGTTATTATTCGCTTAGGCGGATCCGCGTCTTTCTTATGCAGTAAAGCGTCGTTCACTTCAGATGCAGATTGTTCGTTAAGAGCGGGAACAACCGGCGGCCTGACCGTGTGATGCTCAATATGCGCGGCAAGGCTGAACCCCTTGCCGCGTATGGTTTTTATCAGTAAAGGATCGCACCCTAACGTACGAAAGGCTTTTCTGATTTCACTTATGGCAACATTCAGGCTCACTGAAGAGCCGGAGAAACCGTGATCCTCCCAAACCTTTTTTATCAGGTCGTCTCTGTCGAGCGTTTTACCATTATTGATAATAAGTTCATAAAGCAGACGTCCCGCCTGGTTAGATAACTTAATGGAAGACTCTTCTTCTCCATTAATCATGATCATGCCGGTGTCTACTTCATAAAGCATTGTGAGATCAATGAGATACTTCATATTATTATTACGCCATTGTTAAATTTTTGTGCATTTGCCAGGCAATAATAAGTCTAAAGTTTGTGTGGTCAAGTCGCGTGATATTAATTGAGAGACGAATTCATAAAGCTTCATTAATTAACGATTATTAAATCATTAATAAATTTCTTCCAACATGAACATTTAGGTTAAAACTTTAAGAAAAACGAATCCTCAAGATTATAATCTTAAATATTAGAATATATTGGAATAATGTTTCGCTATGTACATTTTTAGTGCAACATAATATCGTCAAAGCATCCTCCCGAGTCGCTAAGCGTCTGGCCGGTGTGTCAGGGAGATGTGCAGCCGATGAACATTCTTTTTAAATAAAACAAATCTTTATGGAGTTTATCATGTTCAAATCGATCATGACCGTATCTATGCTGGCCGCAGCAATCGCTTCTACCAGCGCTGTGGCTGCAGACAATTCTGCGGGTGGTGTCATTAACTTTACCGGCGCAATTACCGATACAACCTGTACCATTAACGGCGGAAAAAGCGCGGACTTTACCGTTGCGCTTTCTCCTATTTCGGTAAAGGATGCCGGCACGACGGTTGGCCTGATCACTAAAAATAAAAAATCTATCGCGCTGACGTTCTCAGGTTGTTCACCTGCCGCGGGCACCACCGGCACGCCGCTGAAAGTCTATTTCTCAAGCGCGGATAATATCTCTACCGACGGCAAATACCTGCTGAATAACACGGTTAACGAAAACGATACCAGCGTTGCGCGTAACGTTGGTTTTGCGTTAGTGAAGCCAGGGTCGTCTACGCCTATTGCCCTGAACCAGGCTTACACCACCGATATTATGGGTACGGCGACCGCGCCGGATTCTGAAACCCTGACGCTGGACGTTTATTACTACAAAACCAACGCGGCTGCCGCAACGGTGGGTGAATTAAGCTCCAACGTTACCTATACCATTTCCTACCTGTAATATTAATTATTCAGGCTCTGTTTTCGCAGAGCCTGTATTGAAGGTTGCAATCATGCGTAAGGCAATTTTGCTGGCAGGCCTGCTGCTCAGCACGGGTCACTCATGGGCCAATATTGTCATTAATGGCACCCGTGTCCTTTATCCAGAAAATAATAAAGAGGTAATTGTCCAGTTAATGAATACGGGCGATGCGCCCGCTCTGGTGCAGTCCTGGATAGACGATGGCGATATTAATTCAACGCCGGAAACAGCAAACGTGCCGTTTCTGCTTTCGCCACCGGTAATAAAGGTCAGCGAACATAATGGTCAACAGCTTCGCATTAAGAAGCTGCCGTCCAGCTTGCCTGCGGATCGTGAATCCGTCTTTTTCCTGAACGTTCTCGACATTCCGCCAAAGCCTGAAAATTTGCAAAATCAGAATACCGTACAGCTGGCCATTAAATCACGCATCAAGCTGTTTTATCGGCCCGCTGCGCTCAACGGCACGCTGGAAGACGCGGTGGCAAAACTGACGCTCGCCGCCGACGGGGATCGCTTCCGCATTACGAATAACAGTCCGTACCATATTACCGTCGCCAATATTTCACTGGGTAAAACGAAATTACTCCAGGAGTCCCCGATGGTTTCCCCGTTCGGGCAGCTGACGGTTACCGCAAAGCAGACGGTTAAGCGCGGACAGCGCTTCCAGCTGATGTATGTAGACGATCTCGGCGCGTATAAAACCCGGACTATCACCAGTCAGTGATCGGAAAGACTCACCATGAAAATGAAACAAAACAGACTCTGTCTGCTGGCAGTCTGCTCGCTTCTGCTTACGCATAAATCAGGGGCCGTCTCGTTTGATCCCTCCCTGCTTGCTGGCGCATCCGGTGAGTCCGATCTGTCTCGCTTTTCCGAAAACAACGTCATGCCTGCCGGCAATCAGGAGATGGACATCTACGTGAACGGCAGCTGGAAGGGGCGATATACCGTGGTCTACGGCGAGCAGCGTGATGACATCCGCCTTGCCTGGAAAGATGCCCGGACGCTTGGCATCAACACCGCGTCCGTTCCCGCGCCCGCCATTGCTAATGGGCAGGTCCAGCTGCGCGATTTGGTTCAGGGCGGCGACGTGAAAACCGATACCGGCACCCTGAGCCTGGCGCTCACCGTTCCCCAGGCGGCGGTACTACATACTGAAGAAGGGTACATTGCCCCGCAGTTCTGGGATGAGGGGATACCGGCGCTGATGCTGTCGTGGAACACGACCTGGTACAACACCCGCGCGAAGGGCGCAGCGAAAGATACAAACGATGATTTTTATGCCGGGCTGGATTCCGGCGCAAACCTGTTCGGCTGGCAGTTTCGCGACAGCAGCACCTGGCGGAAAACGGCCAGCGGAGAGAGCAGCTGGCAGAACAATACCCGCTATCTGCGCCGTCCCCTGGCCTCGCTGAAGTCCAACCTGACGCTGGGTGATTTTTATATTCCGGGTGATCTGTTTGATTCGCTTCGCGTGCGCGGCGCGTCGCTGGCATCGGACATGAAGATGCGCCCAAATTCACAGCAGGGATTTTCGCCGGTGGTCCACGGCGTTGCGCGGACTAACGCCCTGGTGAAGGTTATCCAGAACGGCAACGTGATCTATCAGGAAAACGTTCCGCCGGGCCAGTTTACGCTCGACAGCATTCAGCCTACCGGTTCCGCGGGCGATCTGCTGGTCGTGGTACGCGAAGCCGATGGTTCCCGGCAGTCCTTCACGGTGCCGTTTTCCGCCGTGCCCGGCATGCTAAAAGAGGGGGTGAGCCAGTACAGCGTGGTGGCGGGCAAGGTGCATCAAAACACGCTCGACGCCGAACCCGCCTTTCTGCAGGCCACGCTGCGCTACGGGTTTAACAACCTCATCACCGGGTATACCGGGACGATTTTTAGCGATAACTACCAGGCCGGGCTTGTCGGTACCGGGTGGAACCTTCCCTTTGGTGCCGTCTCGTTCGACGTCACCCACGCAAAAACGACACTACAGGATCGCTCCAGCAGCGGTCAGAGCTATCGCGTGTCGTACAGCAAATTTATCGATACCACCGCCACCAACTTCACGCTGGCGGCCTATCGCTATTCCACTAAAGGCTATTACAGCTTCAGCGACGCGCTCTATTCACGTGAAGGTTATCAGCGCCTGAGAGCGCAGTACGACAATTATGAAGAGCGGTTTGGCGTTGCGCCCGACATGTCGCTGAGCACCTGGGATGCCCTGCGCGCGGCGCAGCCCAAAAACACCTTCACGCTTAACCTTAACCAGCGCCTGCTCGACAACTGGGGCACGGTGTTTATCTCCGGCACGCAGCGCGATTACTGGAATTCGCAGCAAACCTCACGCGAATATCAGATGGGCTATTCCAACGCGATTGGCCGCGCCAGCTACACCGTATCGGCCAGCCGGGTACGTAATAATGATAGCGAACAAGAGACCCGCGTTTACCTCTCCCTCAGCCTGCCGTTCTCGCTGTTTGATAACAATGCGTGGATCACCTCCAGCCTGACGGCCAGCGATTCGCATTACGAGCAGAGCAATATCAGCATGAGCGGAAACGCGATGGCGTCGAACCGCCTGAGCTATACCCTCTCCGGCAGCAACGCGCGCGGTGGAAAAAACGCGGCGAGCGTGAACGCGGCGTATCGTTCTAACGTTGCGACGCTGGGCGGCTCTTACAGCGAATCTTCCGACTATCGCCAGACCGGGCTCAGCGGGCGCGGAAGCCTGGTGGCCTTCCCGTGGCACGTTCTCGCCTCAAACGAAACCGGCACAACCATGACTATTGTCGATGCGCCTAAGGCCGAGGGGCTGATGGTGAACGGCGATGAAAGTATTGTGACCAACCGCGACGGCGTGGCGCTGGTGCCTTACGCCACCCCGTATCGTAAAAACGCCATTACGTTAACTGAAACGGAAAACAGCGCTGGCGCGGAAGTGATCGGCAACATGGCGAACGTGGCTCCCTACGACGGGGCGGTGAGCTATGTCCGCTTTGAAACCGACAAACGCCAGTCGTGGGTGCTTCGCGCGGCGCGTGCCGACGGTAAACCCCTGCCATTCGGGACCGAAGTCCTGGACGAGCACGGTGGATCCGTCGGGTATGTCGGCCAGGCCAGCGTGCTTTATATCCGCGCTGAACAGCCGCCACGCGCGCTCAACGTGCATCTTCGCGGCGGTAAATGCGAAATTTCCGCGCCGGCATGGGGGCTGGACGGCCCGCCATCGGTCTGCCAATAATTACGGATTATCAATATGATACGTTTATTTGTTTTCCTGCTTCTTTCCAGTATCAGCGGGTTGAGCTATGCCACCTGCTCCGGCAGCAGCATCGTCTATGGCACGCCCATTTCGGTCGATTTATCGGATAAGCTGAGCCCCGCCACGCCGACCTGGACCGGAAGCTTTACCACGCAGTACAGCGGCACGTTCAACTGCACGACGGGCAACAGCCAGTTTTCATACACGCCTATCCTGTCGACCGACAGCCAATACGCCACCATCCTCGGGTTCAGCAATAACAAGTATATGGTGCGGGCGGAGATCACCAATCCTCCGGCCAATAAAACGCTGGCCGCCAGCGGAAGCCATACGGCGGCTGAGCTGAACACGCCGTTTACGGTTCGCTTCACCCTCGTTAGCCAGAGCGGCACCACGCTTACGGGCGATACGGCGAACATGAGCGACGTTCTGTTCGTCAGCGATATGAGCGGATTGTCGTTTCTGGAAATCGTCCTCTGGCCAATCAATCAGGTCATCAAAATCGCCCAGTGGTTATTCAGCGGGTTCAAGTGGCCTTACGACAACCGCGATATGTTCGGTCAGCCGATGATCATCAAATATGCGCCGAAGCTGACCACCTGTTCGTTTGATAACGCGGGACTGACCGTGGCGCTTCCGACGCTCGGCATTCCCCAGCTCAGCGCATCCTCCCAGCCGGGGCTGACGCCTTTTTCACTCAACATGAGCTGTCAGAACGTGGGGGTTAACGGGAATTCCGACCGGACAATCGAGATGTTCCTCTCCAGCACGCAGCTGCTGTCAACCGACAATTCGGTGCTGATCGACGGCAGCAGCGGCGCGGCGCAGGGCGTTGGGCTACGGCTGATCAAACGTGATGCCCCACAAACGCCGGTCGCCTTCTCCACCTCCACCACCAGCCGCGGTAACGCCACGATGCTTTTCAGCGTAGCGGCCGGCGCGGCCCTGAGCGAACATTTCACTATACCTATGGCGGCGTACTATTACGCGTGGGCACCCGCTCAGGCAAGCCAGGGCAAGATCAATACCTCGGCTACGCTGAATATTATCTATCCCTGACGGGACCCGTGCGGGCAGGCTACTCCTCCATTTTTCCAACCGTATGCAGATACTTAATCAGTTCGCTATGGTTGGAAAGATTCAGCTTTTTCATCGCATTGTGCTTCTGCGTGGCAATAGTGCTGACGGAGCGGTTGCGATGACGGGCAATTTCAGTCGTTGAAAAACCCTCCACGATAAGATGGAGCACCTCCCACTCTCTGGCTGAAAGAATGGAACGCGATCGCGAACCTGCCCGCATTGCCTGCCTGAGCCAGGAAGAGATCAGCGGTTTTGGCATTTCCGTCATGAGTAACGCGGGTATCTCCTTCTTCAGTTCTGAAAACTCATCCTGCTGGCTAATGGTCAGCTCAAATTTCATCTGTAGCACTTTTTTTAACAGCCCGTACGGCAGTTCGGGCACCAGAAGCACCCGCCTGACGTTATGCGTTTTGCATAAGGCGGTGAAACGGCTGCTGACTTCAGTGCTCCACTCCTTATGATTCAGCAGATAATTAAATTCGGTTAAAAAAATATCCACACCATTATCAGCAACGGCTGCCAGTGCCTGTTCAGTGGAATCGACCAGATTAATTTTCAATACGTAATCGGGTAAAAGGTCATGCAGCGCCTGGAATATTATCTCTTTAAAGATATTTATTTTGTAAAACACCATTACTCTTACGATACGTTCAGTATTAATCATGTCATTTCTAAATTATCGTGACCGGAGGAAAAGGATAATAGTTTATGTCCTCACCACTCTCAACCTCTACGCGCCAGGATTTTATCCTTCTCATGACTAAAATTCTGAACGAGTACATTAAATTTATAGAAAATATTCTATTTTATTCTGCAAGCTTCTCATGCCTTAAAGGCCAGACCTGCAAATAATCCTGCCGGGATCACAGAACCACCTACAAGGACAGTATCAAAACCGTTGAAAAAACGTGGGTTAGCCACATTAAAAACCACCTCAATGGTTATTAAGCTCTAATTTTCAGAATAAAAAGCTGCTGTGAATATTATTAGAAGATTAAAACAATTACATTTATCATTAAAACCGCTTTTCAATTTTATCTTTTGTTAATAACAGGCAGTAGCTTTACTCAACAGTTTGTATTGGCTTACATTGATGCTATCGCACAACACTATTTAAACGGTGTTCACTACTCTTTGTGTAATAAGAAATTGCGCGTCCGCCAGTTTCTCTTATACGGACTGTTTACTCAGCGAAAGGAGAATGCCAATGCAAAATAAAAAAACAATTCATGTTGCTGTTGTCGACAGCTGCGAATTCACGATGATTGGCCTGCAATCGCTTGGAAAGCGTGAGCCTGATGAAAATCACGAAGTTATTTTCCATGGATTCACCCATATCGAAGAGCTTGCAAATTGCGAACAGCTTTTTGATATCATCATTTATGATCCATTGAATACGCGTCATTTCAGGGTGACAACCAATGACGACATTCTCTGTATTAAACAACAGCAAAAAACGGCGAAGATCTATATTTATTCGCTGTCTGCGGGCTATTTAAAATTCAAGCACGTTGATGGCGTCATCAGCAAAAGGGTTTCCCTGGGCGATATCAAAGCGCTGTGGCAAATACTGATGAGCCAGACGCCACAGGAATCAGGCCGCTATAACGTCGGCATGACAACCCGTTTACGCACGCCGGCAAGGCTGTCCAGCGAGGAAGCCAGCGTACTGCGCGGCTACTCCTGTAATCTTAAAACCAAGCAAATTGCCCGGCAGCTGGGCTGCAACGTCAGGCTCGTTTATTTCTATAAAAACAATGCCATGAATAAGCTGAAAGCCGTGCGCGGCCCGTCGTTTTATCAAAGCATTCGCTGGATCCTGAATTAAGTGTGTGACCGTGTGTCGTTTGCCTTTTGTTCCCGCGTCCGCGGGAACCTTTTTTGTTTCTGAAGGCTGCTCCATGTATACCGTTCTTCCCTCCCCCGTATTGCAACGTATCTCAGGGCTGCGATTCCAGCCGCTTGTCGATCTCCGGTCGGGACAGGTTGTTGCGCATGAAGTTCTCGTGGAGATCCCGAACGTCAATCTTGAGGTGTTGTTTGCCTCGCTGCCTTCGCGCAGCGCGCTGCAAATCTTCTTCTGGCAGGCCAGTACCCTTTTACAGATACCCGGCCGGGATGCCTACTGGCTTAACCTCCCGGCGGAACATCTCCTCGACGAACGCGCTGTCCGGCTATTGCTCGCGTTACGTCATCAGCAGCGGTTAACGATTGAAATTCAGGATCCCCTTGCCCCCACGCGGCTGAGTGAGGCGGAGCAACGTCGCCTCTGTGCCACGCTTGTTCGGCTAAAAGAGGCGGGCTGGAAAATCTGGCTGGACGATCTGACCCGGGACCTGGCAGAGGAGTACCGGCGCCTCGCCCTTCCGCTGGACGGCGTGAAGATCGACCGCTCAGCGCTGAGCGGTGATGCACCGCTTGCCCCGCTGGTGAAGGACATCAGGGCCGGTATCGCTCGGTCTGTACTTATTGAAGGCATTGAGAACTCGCGGGATCTGGAGCGCGCCCGCGCGTCCGGTGCGCAGCTTGGACAGGGTTTCCTGTGGCCCGAAGGCCGAACGGACGCCAGCGTAACGCGATGAAGGCCAGCGGATCGCGGGCCTTCAACTCGCGTATTACCAGCCCGGCACCGCTCCGCCGTTGAAAATCGTCTCTGCCGCTTTTGCCACTTCAGGCGACTGATAGGACTGAATAAACGCCTTCACGTTCCCGGCGTCTTTGTTGTCTTCACGCGTGACGATAATGTTCACGTAAGGCGAGTTTTTATCTTCAATAAAGACGCTGTCATGCACCGGAGAAAGCCCGGTTTGCTGGAGATAGGTGGTGCTGATGATGGCCACATCCACCTTCGGATCGTCCAGCACACGCGGCAGCTGCGCCCCTTCCAGCTCCATAATGTTCAGGCGCTTAGGATTGGCGGTAATATCCAGCGCCGTCGGCAGCAGGCCCACGTCCGGCTTCAGGCTAATCAGCTTCTCTTTTTGCAGCAGCAGCAGCGCGCGGCCAAGGTTTGTCGGATCGTTGGGAATGGCAATGGTGGCGCCGTCCTTCAGTTCAGAAACCGATTTAATCTTGCGGGAATAGCCTGCCATCGGAAAGACAAAGGTGTTCGCCACGGCAACCAGCCTGTAGTTATGCGCCTTATTATCCTGCGCGAGGAACGGGCGATGCTGAAAGACGTTGGCATCCAGTTCCCCCTGACTGGTGGCATCGTTGGGCAGCAGCGAGCCGCTAAAGCCTACCAGCTCCACGTCCAGACCGTATTTCTCTTTCGCCACCTTTTTGGCGACTTCCGCCACGTCCTGCTCGGCGCCGTTAATTACGCCGACCTTAATGTGTCTGGCATCACTGCTGCTTTGATCGCAGCCCGCGATCAGCAGGCCAGTCAGGAGAAGCGCACCCAGTCGAAGTTTCACGAGACAGTTCCTTTTGATAAACGTTTTAAAGACTATATCGACAACGAGGCGGCAGGCTAAAAAACGAAAAGGAATCAGTAAGAGGGATAAGTTATATATGTTTTTGCAACGTATTCGGAAGGATGCAGGCCCGGTAAGCGTAGCGCCTCCGGGCGATGACGCTTACGAAGCTACCGTCCAGTCTTCTACGGTAAGGTTTTGCACCATCCCGAACGCGCGGTCGTTCGTAACAATCGTTGTGCCACGGCTGATGGCATGTGCCGCAATAAGCTGATCCAAATCGCCCATTACTTTCCCTTTTTTTTCCATTGCTGCACGAAGTTCACCGTAGGTGGCCGCGGCTGCGCTATCCCAGTCGCAGATAGTGATGGTTTTAAGAAATTCCATTATGGTTTCGTGCAGCTTGTTGTTTTGCTTTTTGGCTACGCCATAAAGCAATTCAGCCTCCGTTACGCTTGAAATACACATCTTTTCTGGCGTGATGTGCGAATATCGGTTTACAACCTCAGGATGCTGCCTCACCAGATGGCTTACGATGTTAGTGTCCAGCATATGCAGCATCTTCTACAGCCCTTCGAGAGGATCTCTTGTCGTATAGCTTTGATTGCGCTCCTCTTTACTCAGAAAAGAATCAGGCACATGCGTTTGTTTGAGCATACGCAAAAAGTTATCCCTGTGCCGTTCTTTCTCAGACCTCGCCGTCAAAACCACATTCCCCTCTGCATCCCGTTTGATGTAAACACTCTCCGTTTCAAACGCAAATTCCGCAGGCAAGACCACGACCTGGTTTCGCCCTTTTTTAACGAGTTTCGCTGTGCGCTCCATGGCAACCTCTGTAGGTTTATTGACCAGCCCACAGCATGCGCTAACGTCCCGGGAGGCGACAAGGGAGACATCTCAAATTCAGAAAGCGACTCGCAATAATTAGCGGTATCGCTAACGTTACTGGTGGTGCTTTCGCAGCGGCGCCACGCGCTGGCCGTGATGGGCAACGGCATCGGCGGCTAAAGGTTTTTCGTCAGATAGTGTCTTTGCATCCCCTCATAAGGGTAGTCCTGCAAAGACATTTGTAGCCGGTAGCCCTGTTTCTCATAGAACGGACGCGCCTGGAAGCTGACCGTATCCACCAGCGCATGCCTGCATCCTTTGCGGCGGGCGTCGTCTTCGGCCGCTTTGATAAGCTGGCTGCCAACGCCGGAACCGCGCACGCTCTCGCTGACCCACAGATAATCGATGTTCAGCCAGTCGCCTTTACGCACGCCGATCAGCCCACCCAGCATGACGCCGTTATCGTCTCGTACATAAACGCCTGTATCGCCGCTGAAGTTCGAGAGATCTAAAAACTGCGCGTTATAGGCGCGCAGCCCCGTTAATAATTCTTCTTTTTCTTCAGAAGTAACGTTATCTGTAATACTCAGGTGCATAATACTCTCCTTATTTTCAGCGCAATCTGAATATCTCACAGTTTAAAGTTCATAAAAACTCCTTATTTTCTCCATTGTTTATACCAGGAAATATTTATTCAATATGTAAATAAAAAAAGCCTTTCCAATAGACTCCTGAAACGTATAATGAGAACGATCATTCTCACTTTTACACGGTAGCACACGATGAGCACAACGCTGGAAGAACGACAAAAACTGCGCCAGGACGAGATCATCACCGCCGCGCGCCGCTGCTTTCGCGCCAGCGGGTTTCACGCGGCCAGCATGTCGCAGATCGCCAGCGAGGCGAAGCTCAGCGTCGGGCAGATTTACCGCTATTTCAGTAACAAAGACGCGATTATTGAAGAGATGATCCGCCGTATCATCGACTCGCGCATCCAGGAGATGCAGGGTAAAACGCTGGTAGAGGGGATGCCGCAGGCACTTGCCTGGCGTCAGACGCTCAACGAAGACGACGATGCGCTGATGCTTGAAATGTCCGCCGAGGCCACGCGAAATCCTCATGTTGCCGCCATGCTGACAGAAGCCGAATCACGTATGTTCGCCAACGCCTGTGGGCACCTGAAAAAGCAGTTTCCCCACCTGAGCGATGAACATATTCGCTGCTGCGTGGAGATTACCGCCGTGATGATCGAAGGCACCATTTATCGTCGGCTCACGCCGTTAAAAGTACCGTCAGAACAATTAGAGCCGATTTATCAGAACATTTTAAATATGCTTTTCTCTGCGAAGTAATCGCATGTGAATAATTAAACGAGATAAGTAATTTCTCGTTTTTAACATTTCTGGCTTAGCCAGAGATGCGGTATCGCTGTGCCTTTAAATAGCCCTCCTCCCTGTTAAGCATTTAACAGGGCAGGCTTCGTTCACCCTGGAAAAAGATTATGAAAACCATAACAACCTCCATCGCAGCATTACTCCTCCTGACCGGGTGCGATAATGCACAAACGTCTGCTCCCCAGCATCCTCTACCGGAAGTGGGGATTGTCACGCTCATGAGTCAGCCCGTGTCCGTCGTCAGCGAGCTGACCGGCCGCACTACCGCCGCGATGAGCGCCGAAGTGCGCCCGCAGGTGGGCGGCATTATCCAGAAGCGGCTTTTTACCGAAGGCGATACCGTTAAAGCCGGACAGGCGCTGTATCAAATCGATCCTGCCAGCTACCGCGCCGCATACGATGAAGCCGCCGCCGCGCTGAAGCAGGCGCAGGCGCTGGTCCAGGCCGACTGCCAGAAAGCCCAGCGCTATGCGCAGCTGGTGAAAGACGACGGCGTATCGCGTCAGGATGCGGAAGACGCTAAATCCACCTGCGCGCAGGACAAGGCCAGCGTCGCGTCAAAGAAGGCCGCGCAGGAGAGCGCGCGCATTAACCTCAGCTGGACCACCATCACCGCGCCAATTGCCGGACGCATCGGGATCTCGTCCGTCACCCCCGGCGCGCTGGTAACGGCCCAGCAGGATACCGCGCTGGCGACCATTCGCGGGCTGGACAGCATGTACGTTGATTTAACCCGCTCCAGCGCCGACCTGCTGCGATTACGCAAGCAAACCCTCGCCAGCAACAGCGATACGCTGAACGTGTCCTTAATTCTCGAAGACGGCAGCACCTACAGCGAAAAGGGCCGCCTGGCGCTGACCGAAGTGGCAGTGGATGAGTCTACCGGCTCGGTTACCCTGCGCGCCGTCTTCCCGAACCCGCAGCACCAGCTTCTGCCGGGCATGTTCGTCCGCGCCAGAGTGGATGAAGGCATCATGAATGACGCAATCCTCGCGCCACAGCAGGGCATCACCCGCGACGCCAAAGGCACCGCCACCGCGCTGGTAGTGAACGCCAGCAACAAGGTAGAGCAGCGCCAGCTCGAAACGGGCGAGACCTACGGCGACAAATGGCTGGTGCTGAGCGGCCTGAAGGCCGGTGACAGGCTGATAGTGGAAGGCACAGACAAAGTCACCGCCGGGCAGGAAGTGAAGGCCGAAGAGATGAAAAACGCAGGAGGGAACGCCTGATGTTTTCCCGTTTCTTCGTGCGTCGCCCGGTTTTTGCCTGGGTGATCGCCATTCTCATCATGCTCGCCGGTGTGCTGGCGATCCGCACGCTGCCGGTCGCGCAGTACCCGGACGTCGCCCCGCCGTCGATCAAAATCTCTGCCACCTACACCGGCGCCTCCGCGCAGACGCTGGAGAACAGCGTAACGCAGGTGATCGAGCAGCAGCTCACCGGGCTGGATAACCTGCTCTACTTCACCTCCACCAGCAGTTCGGACGGGTCGGTGAGCATCTCCGTCACCTTCGAGCAGGGAACCGATCCGGACACCGCGCAGGTACAGGTACAGAACAAAGTCCAGCAGGCGGAATCGCGCCTGCCGACCGAGGTGCAGCAGTCCGGGATCACCGTTGAAAAGTCCCAGAGCAACTTTCTGCTGATCATGGGCGTGTATGACAAAACCGACACCGCCAGCAGCTCGGACATCGCCGACTGGCTGGTGAGCAATATGCAGGATCCGCTGGCGCGCGTGGATGGCGTCGGGAGCCTGCAGGTGTTTGGCGCGGAATACGCGATGCGTATCTGGCTCGATCCGGCAAAACTGGCCTCTTACTCGCTGATGCCTTCAGACGTGCAGAGCGCAATTGAAGCGCAAAACGTGCAGGTCTCCGCCGGTAAGATCGGCGCGCTGCCCTCGTCGAACGCCCAGCAGCTGACCGCCACCGTGCGCGCCCAGTCGCGTCTGCAGACGGTCGATCAGTTTAAAAACATCATCGTGAAGAGCCAGTCCAGCGGAGCGGTGGTGCGCATCAGCGATGTCGCCCGCGTGGAGATGGGCAGCGAGGATTACACCTCCACCGCGAAGCTGAACGGCCACCCGGCGGCGGGTATGGCGGTGATGCTTTCACCTGGCGCGAACGCGCTCAACACCGCGACGGCGGTGAAGGATAAAATCGCCGAGTTCAAAAAGTCGATGCCGGAAGGCTACGACGTGGCCTACCCGAAGGACAGCACCGAGTTCATTAAGATCTCGGTTGAAGACGTGATTCAGACCCTGTTTGAAGCCATTATCCTCGTAGTAGTGGTGATGTACCTGTTCCTGCAAAACATCCGCGCGACGCTGATCCCGGCGCTGGCGGTGCCGGTGGTCCTGCTCGGCACCTTCGGCGTGCTGGCGCTGTTCGGTTACTCCATTAACACCCTGACGCTGTTTGCAATGGTGCTGGCCATCGGCCTGCTGGTGGATGACGCCATCGTGGTGGTGGAAAACGTCGAGCGTATTATGCGCGACGAAGGGCTGCCCGCCCGGGAGGCCACCGAAAAATCGATGGGCGAAATCTCCGGCGCGCTGATCGCCATTGCGCTGGTGCTCTCTGCGGTATTCCTGCCGATGGCCTTTTTCGGCGGCTCGACCGGGGTAATTTACCGTCAGTTCTCGGTCACCATTATTTCGGCGATGTTCCTCTCCGTGGTCGTGGCGTTGACCCTGACGCCCGCGCTGTGCGGCTCAATTCTGAGACACTCGCCTCCGCACAAGAAAGGTTTCTTCGGCGCGTTTAACCGCTTCTACAGCAGAACCGAGCATGGCTATCAGAACAAGGTGCTGCGCGCCCTGCGACGCTCCGGCGGCATGCTGGTCATCTACGCCCTGCTCTGCGGCGCCATGGGCTTCGCCATGCTGAAGCTGCCGGGCAGCTTCCTGCCGACGGAAGACCAGGGCGAAATCATGGTGCAGTACACTCTCCCAGCCGGCGCAACGGCGGTACGTACTGCCGAAGTTAGCCGTCAGGTGCGAGAGTGGTTCCTCACCAAAGAGAAAGCTAACACCAACGTTATCTTCACCATTGAGGGCTTCAGCTTCAGCGGCAGCGGCCAGAACGCCGGGATGGCGTTTGTCTCCCTGAAAAACTGGTCCGAACGTAAGGGTGATGAAAACACCGCCCAGGCCATTGCCCTGCGCGCCACGCAGGAGCTGAGCGCCATCCGCGATGCCACTATATTTGCGATGACGCCGCCAGCGGTAGACGGCCTTGGCCAAAGTAACGGCTTTACCTTTGAGCTCATGGCCAGCGGCGGCACCGACCGTGACACGCTGCTGAAAATGCGTAATCAGCTGATTGCCAGGGCTAATCAGGACAGCTCGCTGCACGCCGTGCGCGCCAACGATCTGCCGCAGATGCCGCAGCTTCAGGTCGATATTGATAACAACAAAGCGGTGTCGCTGGGGCTGTCCCTGAGCGACGTCACCGATACCCTCTCCAGCGCCTGGGGCGGTACCTACGTGAACGACTTTATCGATCGCGGCCGCGTGAAGAAGGTCTACATCCAGGGCGACAGCGACTATCGCGCCGTCCCGTCGGATCTTAACAAATGGTACGTGCGCGGCAGCGACAGCACCATGACCCCGTTCTCCGCCTTCGCTACCACGCGCTGGGAGTACGGTCCGGAAAGCCTGGTGCGCTACAACGGATCGGCGGCATATGAGATTCAGGGCGAAAACGCCAGCGGGGCCAGCTCCGGCACGGCAATGAGCAAAATGGAGCAGCTGGCAAATAGTCTGCCGTCCGGCAGCACCTGGGCCTGGAGCGGTTTGTCCTTACAGGAGAAACTGGCGAGCGGCCAGGCGATGAGCCTCTACGCCCTTTCCATCCTCGTGGTGTTCCTGTGTCTGGCGGCGCTGTATGAGAGCTGGTCAGTACCGATTTCGGTCATCCTGGTGATCCCGCTTGGCGTGCTGGGCGCGGCCGTGGCCGCCTCCCTGCGCGGCCTGAACAACGACGTCTACTTCCAAGTGGCGCTGCTGACCACCATCGGCCTGTCGTCGAAGAACGCCATCCTGATTGTTGAATTTGCCGAAGCCAAAGTCGCCGAAGGTTACTCCCTGACGCGCGCCGCCCTGCGTGCCGCCCAGACGCGTCTGCGTCCCATCATCATGACCTCGCTGGCGTTTATTGCAGGCGTAACGCCGCTGGCGATTGCCACCGGCGCGGGGGCCAACAGCCGCGTGGCGATCGGTACCGGCATAATCGGCGGAACGCTGGCCGCGACGCTGCTGGCGATCTTCTTCGTTCCCTTATTCTTCGTACTGGTGAAACGTCTGTTCTCCGGTAAGCACGCAAACCGGAGGTCATAATGTTTCGTGTAACCGTATTAACGTTAGCGCTGCTGAGCGCAGGCTGCGTGTCTTTAGATCCAACGTATCAGCGCCCGGACGCTCCCGTTCCGGCAACCTTGCCCGGCGCGCACGGCGAAGCCACCGCCGTGGTGAGCCAGTGGCAGCAGGTGATGAACGATGCACGGCTGAAAAGCGTGGTAACGATGGCGCTGAACAGCAACCGCGACGTGCAAAAAGCAATTGCCGATATCGACGCCGCCCGCGCCCAGTATGGCGAAACGCGCTCGTCACTCTTCCCGACGGTGGACGCAGGCCTGAGCCATACCCGCAGCCGCACGCTGGCAAGCGGCGTCGCCACAAGCGACGAGGCCAACGGCGCGGTCTCCAGCTTCGAGCTGGATCTGTTTGGCCGTAACCAGAGCCTCTCGCGCGCCGCGCGTGAAACCTGGCTTGCCAGCGAGTTCACCGCCCAGAACACGCGCCTGACGATGGTCAGCGAGCTGACCACCGCCTGGGTGACGCTGGCGGCGGATAACAGCAACCTGGCGCTGGCGAAATCCACCATGGAGAGCGCGGCGAACTCGCTCAGGATCGTGAAGCGCCAGCAGGAGGTGGGCGTGGCGGCCGCCACGGACGTCAGCGAGGCGATGGCGGTTTACCAGCAGGCGCGCGCCAGCGTGGCAAGCTACCAGACGCTGGTGATGCAGGATAAAAACGCCCTCAATCTGCTGGCGGGCGATACGGTGCCGGAGAACCTGCTGCCCGGCACGCTGGAAAGCCTGGGCGACAACGCCATCACGCTGATCCCGGCGGGGGTCAGCTCCAGCGCGCTGCTGCGTCGTCCGGATATTCAGGAGGCGGAACATAACCTGCTGAGCGCCAACGCCAGTATCGGCGCGGCGCGCGCCAACTTCTTCCCGTCGATTTCGCTCACCGCCAGCGCGGGCGTCGGCAGCGATTCGCTGTCATCCCTGTTCAGCCACGGCATGAAGGTCTGGTCGTTCGCGCCGTCCATCACCCTGCCGCTGTTTAGCGGTGGCAACAATATGGCACAGCTGCGCTACGCGGAAGCAGAGAAGAAGGGGCTGATCGCCACCTATGAGAAGACCATCCAGAGCGCGTTTAAGGACGTGGCCGACGCGCTGGCGCGCCGTGAAACCCTGAGCGAGCAGCTGGATGCCCAGCGTGAATACGTGGCGGCGGAGCAAAAAACGCTGGACGTGGCGACCCGCAGCTATAAGGCGGGCGCCGGGGATTATCTGACGGTGCTCACCGCGCAGCGGTCGCTGTGGTCGGCGCAGGAATCACTGATTGCCTTACGGCAAACCGACCTGGAAAACCGCATCACGCTGTGGCAGTCGCTGGGCGGCGGGATTGAATAAACCGGATACGCGGCGAGTGGATTATATGGAGGATTATTGAGTTTTCGCCGGGTGGCGCTGCGCTTACCCGGCCTACATCACACGTTTAACGTTTCCGCACGTCCGGAATAATTAAATCCCCACGCAGCACGTAAGATCCCAGCATCTGCGTTTTTTGATTCAGCCAGGTCACGATGCGCGCCGCCATGGCGTCCATGGAATACTCGATAGCCGGGATCACCGGAATTCCCGGCAGATGCAGCGACCCGGCCAGGCTAAACACCATGATGTCTTCCGGTACCGATTTATTAAACGCCTGAAGCTGCGGGATCACCCTCTGGGCCTCCTGCTCGTCCGCCACCAGCAGCGCGTTGAAGTTCAGCGTCGACGCGTTGTTGAGCAACTCCTGAAGCGCAACGGACGACGAGGTTGCGTCCATGAACACGAGGTTGCGATTAAAGGGCAGGAAGTTTTTCTCCAGCGCGTGTTTGTAACCGAGCAGCACCTGGTCGGCAAACCCGCTGCCGTGGGGGTGGATCAGCGCAATCTGGCGACGCCCCTGGCTGGTGAGGTAGTTACACGCCGTTTCAGCAGCGAAAGCGTGATCGAACTGGATGCTGTTGGCGTTATCGGCTTCCATACAGTCGACCAGAATGACGTTGTCCATGTCGACGTCCAGCGGGAAACGCGCGCCAATGACCAGGATGTCATCGCAGAGCCCGCAGGAGAGCTCTTCAAGGGCGTTCATCACTTCCGTTTTGGTGTGCGCGAAACGCAGCAGCAGGTGTTTTTGATGCTGGCTGAGGTGTTTTTCCAGCGCATACAGGTAACCGGTGGTCTGGTTAATATTTTCCTGCGCGCAAATCACCCCAATGCACCCCGTCGACTGACTGAGCAGCGACTGCGCAATCACGTTGGGACGATAGTTCAGCTCATCCACCGCTTTCAGCACGGCCTGACGGCTGGCCTCTTTTACGCCACGTGACCCACTCAACACTCGCGATACCGTGGCTTTAGACACCCCGGCCAGACGTGATACATCATTGATTGTCGACATCTTTTTCCCCTGGCAGGCCATCCTCGCGCCTGCAAATTCCATAACCGCTACGGCTCACATTATAGCCAGAACGGAGTATATCCGTTTCCGTTTTCCATGGAAACCGATTTTCCGTTTCCACTCAAATTGACGTTAAAACAGCCAAATTATGTGACCCACATCCGGTTAATTAGCGTCATAAGTAGTGGATATTGATGGTTGTCACACTTCTGTCTTTTATGAATGGAAACCGGTTTCCGTATCATGTCCAATCATCCTCGCAATAACTTTTTACATTTTGAGGATGGTTGTCGATGTTCAAGATTATGCTGTGCTGTTCTGCCGGGATGTCCACCAGCCTGCTGGTCAGCAAAATGATCGATGTTGCTAAAGAGCGGGGCTTGCCCGTGAAGATTGATGCGTACGGCGTGTCCGAATTTGATACGCAGTTTCCGCAATACCAGGTGGTTCTTCTCGGACCGCAGGTGAAATACATGTTAAAGACACTCTCAGACAAGGCGGCGACGCAGGGTATTCCGGTGCAGCCCATCGACATGATGGACTACGGCATGCAGCGTGGCGATAAAGTACTGGACTATGCTCTGTCGCTTATCGAAGCGGCACACTAAAAGGTGTTCACATGAGTTCGTTATATCAATCCATGGTCGCGGTTATTGAGCAGTCAATTACCCCGCTGGCCGCAAAGCTTGGCCAGCAAAAGTATGTGATTGCCATCCGCGACGGCTTTACCGCCGCGCTGCCGTTTATGATCATCGGCTCGTTTATGCTGGTGTTCATCTTCCCGCCGTTCTCGGCGGATACCACCAACAGCTTCGCCCGCGGCTGGCTGGACTTCTCCGAGACCTACCGCGAGCAGCTGATGCTGCCGTTTAACCTCAGCATGGGCGTCATGACCTTCTTCATTTCGGTGGGGATTGGGGCGAGCCTGGGGCGTCAGTTTAACCTCGACCCGGTGATGTCTGGCCTGCTGGCCTTTATGGCCTTTCTGCTGGTTGCGGCGCCGTATGCCGACGGCAAGATCTCAACGCAGTATCTGTCCGGCCAGGGCATCTTCACCGCGCTGATTACCGCTATCTACTCCACCCGCGTCTATGCGTGGCTGAAGCAGAACAACGTGACCATCCGCCTGCCGAAAGAGGTACCGACCGGCGTGGCGCGTTCGTTCGAGATCCTGATTCCGGTAATGGTGGTGATCGGCACGCTGCATCCGCTGAACCTGTTCATTGAAGCGCAAACCGGAATGATTATCCCGCAGGCGATCATGCACCTGCTGGAGCCGCTGGTGTCTGCGTCAGACTCCCTGCCCGCAATCCTGCTCTCCGTACTGCTGTGCCAGATCTTCTGGTTCGCCGGTATTCACGGGTCGCTGATTGTTACCGGCATCATGAACCCGTTCTGGATGGCGAACCTCTCTGCTAACCAGGCGGCGCTGGCCGCTGGCGCAGCGCTCCCGCACGTTTATCTGCAAGGCTTCTGGGATCACTACCTGCTGATTGGCGGCGTAGGCTCCACGCTGCCGCTGGCGTTCCTGCTGCTGCGCAGCCGCGCCACGCACCTGCGTACCATCGGCAAAATGGGCGTCGTGCCCAGCTTCTTTAACATTAACGAACCGATTCTGTTTGGCGCGCCGATCATCATGAACCCGATGCTGTTTATCCCGTTCGTGTTCGTTCCGCTGGTCAACGCCTGCCTGGCGTACGGCGCAACAAAGCTCGGCTGGCTGGCGCAGGTCGTGTCGTTAACGCCGTGGACCACGCCCGCGCCGATTGGCGCCTCGTGGGCGGCAAACTGGGCGCTCAGCCCGGTGATTATGTGCCTGGTGTGTATGGTGATGTCCGCGCTGATGTACCTGCCGTTCCTGCGCGCCTATGAGCGCACGCTGATGAAAAACGAAGAGCAGAAAGCCCAGGCAACCGTCGGTGCAGCTGAAACCGTAAGCCAATAAGTCAAAGAGGAAAGGACATGAAATACGCATTTCCCGATAATTTCTGGTGGGGCAGCGCAAGCTCCGCGCTCCAGACCGAAGGGACACGAGAGGGCGAAACCACGTGGGATTACTGGTTTGCCCGCGAGCCGAACCGTTTTCACAACGGCGTGGGGCCGCAGCACACCTCCACGTTTTATCAGCACTGGAAAACGGATATTCAGCTGTTAAAGCAGCTGAACCACAACAGCTTTCGTACCTCGATTAGCTGGGCGCGCCTGATCCCCGACGGTATCGGTGAAGTGAACCCGGAAGCGGTCGATTTTTACAATCAGGTCATTGATGAGCTGAATGAACAGGGCATCACGCCGTTTATTACCCTGTTCCATTTCGACATGCCGATGGCGATGCAGGAGATCGGCGGCTGGGAAAACCGTGACGTGGTGGACGCTTACGCCCGCTATGCGCAGATTTGCTTCGAGCTGTTTGGCGATCGCGTGCTGCACTGGTTTACCTTCAACGAGCCAATTGTGCCGGTTGAGGGCGGTTATCTGTACGATTTTCACTATCCGAACGTGGTGGATTTTCGTCGGGCAGCGACCGTGGCCTATCACACCGTATTGGCCCATGCGAAGGCCGTTCAGGCCTACCGCGCCGGGCATTACGCGGGGGAGATCGGCATCGTACTGAACCTGACGCCATCCTATCCGCGCTCGCAGAACCCGGCGGACGTGAAGGCGGCGCACATCGCGGACCTGATGTTTAACCGCAGCTTCCTGGACCCGGTCCTGCGCGGGGAATACCCGGCAGACCTGGTGGCGCTGCTGAAATCCTACGATCAATTACCCGCCTGTAAACCGGAAGACGGTTTCCTGATTGCGGAGGGGAAAATCGACCTGCTCGGCGTGAACTACTATCAGCCGCGTCGCGTGAAGTGTCGCGACAGCGCGGTAAACCCGCAGGCGCCGTTTATGCCGGAGTGGTTCTTCGATAATTACGAGATGCCGGGCCGCAAGATGAACCCGTACCGCGGCTGGGAAATATACGAGCCGGGTATTTACGATATTCTGGTTAACCTGCGCGACAATTACGGCAACCCGCGCTGCTTTATTTCCGAAAACGGCATGGGCGTCGAAAATGAGCAGCGCTTTATTGAAAATGGCCAGATTAACGATCGGTACCGCATCGATTTTATTTCCGGGCATTTAGCGTGGCTGCATAAAGGTATTAGCGAAGGCTGCAATTGCCTTGGCTACCATATGTGGACGTTTATTGATAACTGGTCATGGTGTAATGCCTATAAAAACCGCTACGGTTTTATCCAGCTCGATCTGGAGACGCAGCAGCGCACCATCAAGAAAAGCGGGGAGTGGTTTGCCGCCACCGCCTTAAATAATAGCTTTGATAAAGAGTAACCATGATGATCGCACTAGAAGAAGCCGTAATGGAAATTATCGTCAATGCCGGTCAGTCCCGCAGCCTGTGCTTTGAAGCCCTGCACGCGGCGCGCCAGGGCAACCTTGACGAAGCCAAAAGCCTGCTGCGCGAAGCTGACGGCTACGCGCGCCAGGCGCACAAGATGCAGACCAAACTGATCGAGCAGGACGCGGGCGAAGCCCGCCAGCCGATGACGTTAATCATGGTGCACGCGCAGGATCATTTAATGAACTCCCTGCTGGCGCGTGAATTATCCGAAGAGATTATTCATTTATATCAGAGATAGCCTATGACGAAATAACGTTACCGTAAGACCTCTGTACCTGAAAATATAAATCACTCTGTTTCTGATGATAGCGACATATTCTGTCTAATCGGAACGAGAGGATTATTGTCTGAATAAAATGTAAATTAATAGAGACGACAATGAAAAACAGTAAAAAACTTCCATTAACCATGGCGGTTATCGCCGCGCTTTGCCCAATTTCCGTGCTCGCACAAGAATTCACGCAGGAGCAAATCGACGCCATTGTGGCAAAAGCGGTGGATAAAGCGCTGGCCGAAAGGCAGGCGAAAATGGACGCGGCGATCGCGAAAAAAGCGGACGTGGTAACGGAACCGCAAAGCGCGGCGCAGTCCCCGGATATGGCGATCCCGTTCGGGGTTAAATTTACCGGCTACGCCCGCTACGGCGCGCACTTCCAGGCCGCCGATCAGAAATACGTGGCGGTAGACGGCTCCTACAACGGCGCCTCCGCGATTGGTCGTCTGGGTAACGAAGGCAACGGCGGCGAATTCCAGCTCTCCAAGGCCTTCAAGGGCGAAAACGGCGCCATCTGGGACATCAACGTGATGATCGACCACTGGGGTGACGAAGTTAACCTGAAAAAAGCCTACGCCGGGGTGACCAACATTATGGCGTCTAACCCGAATGCCTACTTCTGGGCCGGTCGGGACTTCCACCAGCGTCCGCAGCAGGGCATTAACGATTACTTCTGGATGAACCACGACGGCCAGGGCGCCGGGGTGAAAAACTTCGATATCGGCGGCGTGCAGTTTGACGTCGCTGCCGTGGCGGCGGTGGAATCCTGTAGCCCGGAAGTGATGGAGGACGAGGCGAACCCGTCGCGCATTACCTGTACCGGCGGTTCCGGCACGGGCGATAAAGGCAACTACGCCGCCACCTCTAAAATCCACGGCATGAAGCTCGGCCCCATCGACATGGAGCTTTACGCCAACTACGGCTTCGACTCTAAGGCGATCGAGAGCGACGAGCGCCTGAATGCCTGGCAGGGCGGCGTGGTGCTGAGCCACACCAACGACAGCGGCGTGAACAAAGTGATCGCCCGCTACTCTGATAACGCGGACAACAGCGTCTTCAACAAGACCGAGGATCTGACCACGGTCTACGCCAGCTTCGAAGGGCTGTATAAATTCACCCAGGCCACGCAGGTGGAGTACATTCTCGCCTTCCACGACTATGACAACAGCCGCGATGACGCCGACAATCGTAAGAACTACAACGCGATTGTGCGCCCGATGCACTGGTGGAACGACGTTCACTCCACCTGGCTGGAAGCGGGCTGGCAGCACGTTGACTACGATAACGGCGGCGACAACAAGGGCTGGAAGCTGACCCTGTCCCAGAACATGTCTATCGCCATGGGGCCGGAGTTCCGTCCGATGCTGCGCTTCTACGTGACCGGCGGCAAGGTGGATAACGAACGCACCGCGCGCGTGAACAACACCAAAGACGAAACGCTCGACGACTTCAACGTCGGGGCTATGTGGGAGGCGTGGTTCTAAGCAAGGTAGAAGCAAAACGGTGTTTCCCCCTCTCCCCGTGGGAGAGGGTCGGGGTGAGGGCATCAGGCCGCACACAACCATGCTATGCTGTTGGCCAATTAACGACAACATCGCAGGGGAGAACATGGGGTCCACACGTAAAGGGATGCTAAACGTCCTGATCGCCGCCGTTTTATGGGGCAGTTCCGGGGTTTGCGCGCAGTACATCATGGAGAAAAGCCACATTTCTTCGCCTTATCTGACCATGATTCGCCTGCTGTTTACCGGCGTGATCCTGCTGACGCTTTCCTTCGTTCACGGCGACAAGATTTTTTCGGTCATCAAAAACCGTAAAGACGCCATCAGCCTGCTGTTTTTCTCGCTGGTCGGCGCGCTTACCGTTCAGCTCACCTTCCTGCTGACGATTGAAAAATCCAACGCCGCTACGGCGACCGTGCTCCAGTTTCTGTCTCCGACAATTATCGTGGCGTGGTTTGCGCTGGCGCGGAAAAAGCGGCCGGGTCTGTTTGTGCTTTCCGCGATCCTAACCTCACTGGTGGGGACATTTTTGCTGGTGACCCATGGCGACCCCACTTCACTCTCCATCTCGCCTGCGGCTTTGTTCTTCGGCATTGCCTCGGCCTTTGCCGCGGCGTTTTATACCACCTATCCGTCAACGCTTATTGCCCGCTACGGCACGCTGCCGATTGTCGGCTGGAGTATGCTGATTGCGGGAGTGATGCTGACGCCATTCTACGCCGGACGCGGCACCACCTTCGTGATTGACGGCAGCCTGCTGCTGGCGTTTTTCTACTTGGTGGTGATTGGCACCGCGCTGACGTTCAGCCTGTACCTGAAAGGCGCGCAGATGATCGGCGGGCCGAAGGCGAGCATTCTGAGCTGCGCCGAGCCGCTGAGCAGCGCGCTGCTGTCGGTGATTTTGCTTGGCGTGGCGTTTACCCTGCCGGACTGGCTGGGGACGCTGCTGATCGTGTCGTCGGTGGTGTTGATTTCGATGGATTCGAGAAGACGGGTTCAGACATCGGCATAAGCGAATGTCCCCTCACCCTAACCCTCTCCCCATAGGGGAGAGGGGACGGCTCGGTGCAGTCTTTTCACCCTCGCCCCTTTGGGGAGAGGGCCGGGGTGAGGGGGGAATTTACGACTTCGCCTTCACCTTCCCCGCCACCAGCAGCGCGGTCAGCAGCATCAGCGTGCCGGAGATGACCAGCGGTGACGTCAGCCCCAGGTGGTCAAGCGCAACGCCGCCCACTGCCGCACCGCAGGTGTTCGCCAGCTGGATCACCGCCACCTGAATCGACCCGGCTTTTTCCGCCTGATCGGCAAGCGAGCGGGTGATCCACGTCGACCAGCCCACCGGCACCAGCGCAAACGCAAAGCCCCAGATAATCGCGATGGCAGACGCCACCCACTTATCGCTGCCCCACAGCACCAGCACCGCCGCGCTGATCGCCAGCACCAGCGGCGCACCGGCCAGCGCCACCTTCAGCGAGCGCTTCAGGAACTGGGACGACAGCGAGGTGCCGACAAAGCTGGCGATACCGAAGCTCAACAGCACCAGCGTCAGGCCGTCCACGTCAAAGCCCGCCATGGTCATATACACCGGGCGAATATAGGTAAAGAAGGCAAACTGCCCGGCAAAGGCCATGAAGATGGCGGTCATCCCCGCCAGCACGCCCGGGCGTTTAAGCAGGCTGAACATGTTCTGTTTGTGGTGCGCCGCCTCACCCGGCAGGGACGGCAGCGCCTTCCACACCCAGATAATGCACAGCACGCCCATCACCGCCGCCGCGTTAAAGACGTTACGCCAGCCAATAATCCCGCCGAGGAAGCTGCCCAGCGGCGCGGCAATCACCAGCGCGATGGAGACCGCACCGAAGATAACGGACAGCGCTTTCGGCACGGTGCGCGCGGGCACCAGGCGCATGGTCAGCGAGGCCGACATCGCCCAGAAGCCGCCAAGCCCAAGACCCAGACAGGCACGGCCGAGCAGCAGCAGGGTGAAGCTTTCAGCGAAGGAGACCAGCAGGCAGGAGAGCGTCAGCAGCACGCTGAACAGAATGACAACCTTACGGCGGTCGATGGTGCCGATAGCCTGGGTGATAAACAGGCTGGCGAACATCGCTACAAACGCGGTGACGGTGACAGACTGCCCCGCCACGCCTTCGGAAATGCCCAGATCCTGCGCCATCGGCGTCAGCAGGCTGACCGGCAGAAACTCAACGGTAATCAGGCAGGCTACGCAAAACGCCACGGAGAAAACCGCCGACCAGTTGGGGCGTGAAACCTCTTTGGCCTGCGGCGGGGTCGTGGGCTGGATATGTTCTGTCATGGCGTCACCTGAGATAAAAACGTGCGGAAAAGTCGCGCAGTTTATCATCAAAAGTGTGACGAATTTAACGTTTCGACAACTTTTCTTGCATCGCTGCATTCGCCAGCCCAACGATCCACTCCTGGTGCCCGTTGATCATCGGATTCGGCACGGTGCGAGCAAGTTCCTGTGCAGGGACGCCTTTCTGCGACTCCTGAGTCAGAATACGGACGCGGTTTCCCGGCAAGTCTTCAAACAGCCAGGCGTGGATCACATCCAGACGCGAGCTGGCATCGCCCTCCACCCAGCCGTGCCAGGCGATCCGTGCGGCTTCGCCGTCAACGGGCGGAACATACTCCGTGACCTGCGCCTCAACCGGAAAGCCAAAGGTCGTGAAGCGGAAGCGGGCGCTGGCGCTCAGTTCCGGACCGCTGCCGTCGTGAAAACGAATATCTTCGGCGTTGCTGTAGTAGTTCGGCCACAGGGTAGTGTCGTTAAGCTGCGCCCAAATCTCTTTTGCGCTCAGCCCGGCGACGATGATTTCGTTGGATGCAAAGTTATCGGTTGTGCCTGGCAGGTAGTCGTTTGGCCAGATAATGGCGGATTGTTTCATGGTTCACCTCATCAGCGAGTGGATGAAGTGATGGTGCGCCTGCGGCAGATATAAATCCAATGACGATGCTTTATACTCTTCATCACGTTTCGTGATATCAGTGCAGATAAAACACGCCCTCTTCCGGGAGGAAAAGCTGGTTATAGCGCAGCTGGAAGGCGTTAAGCTCCTGCGGATCGGGCTCTATCTCACGCATGAAGCCGAGCGCGAGGCGGATTTGCGCATCGGTGATCGGTGCGGCCAGGCGGGCTTTACGCAGCATGCGGTGCCAGGTATGCAGATTCTCCTCGCTCCCGTCGACGATGCAGACCTGCCAGATAAGCAGGACCTGGGCGGCGTTTTGCAGGTGCGCTTCGTCTGGGCGCTCAAGGTAGCGGATAAACTCATTGCCCGGCGTTTTACCGAACTGGTCGATCATCGACTCGACCGGCATCGGGGTGATACCCAGCCGTTCGCTTAAACGTTTGATGGCGCGGCGGGAATCCGAGGTCAGGACACGAAACCCAACCACAAACACCACGGCAAGCGTTGCCAGCATTATCCAGACCATGCGTTCTCCTTAGACTAGCCGCCCATCATAGCGGGAAACGCAACGCGTCGACAGCGGGCAGCGCCATAATAGTGAACGGAAAAGAGGTAGCAAAACATCATGAAAGCGGATCTGCGCACGCTGGATCTAAACCTGCTGAAAACGCTCGACGCTCTGCTGGATGAACGCAGCGTCACCCGCGCGGCGGCGCGTCTTGCTCTGACCCAGCCCGCCGTGAGCGGCATGCTCAACCGCCTGCGGGACTACTTCGACGATCCGCTCTTTATCCGCGCCCCGCACGGCATGGTGCCAACCACGCGCGCGGAAGCGCTGGCCGCTCCGGTGAAGCGCATTCTCGCGGATATCGACGTGCTGCTTCAGCCCGTTGCCTTTGACCCTAATACCGCTCGCCTCACCTTCACTCTTGCCGCTACGGATTATGCACTTCGGGCGGTTGTCGTGCCGTTTATCGCCGCCCTTAAAACACAGGCGCCTGGCATACGCGTGCGCGTGGTGCCCGTTACCCCCGGTAGCCTTGTCAGCCAGCTTGAGCAGGGCGCTATTGACGTAGCGCTTATCACCCCCCACACCACGCCCGATGAGCTTCACAGCCGTGCGCTTTATGATGAACGGTACGTATGCATGATGCGCGCCGACCATCCAAACGCCGGAGAGCCAATGACGTTAGAGCGATTTTGCGCCCTTGAGCATGTGCTGGTCTCTTACGAGGGAGACGGCTTTCGCGGGGTAACCGATAGCGCGCTGGAGAAAATTGGCCGGACGCGGCACGTGGGACTCTCGGTGAGCCACTTTTTGGTTCTGCCGGACGTGCTGGCCCTCAGCGATATGATTGCCGTCGTGCCGTCACGCATCGCGGAAAATCAGACGGGGATGTTCATCTGCGAGACGCCAGTTCCCGTGCCAGGCTTTACCAAGAGCATGGCCTGGCACGGCAGAACGCACCGCAATCCCGCGCAGGCGTGGCTGCGCGGGCTGTTACTGCAAACCAGTCAGCGGGCCTGAAGCCCCTTAAGCAGCGCCTCGTGGAAGCGCTCAGGATCCTGCATCTGCGGCGCGTGGCCCATGTCGTTAAATTCCACCAGCGTCGCGTGCGGGATGCGCTTCGCCGTCTCCTTCCCCAGCACCGCATAGTTGCCGAGCGTTTTGCGGATCTCAGGCGGGGCGAGATCTTTCCCGATGGCGGTGTTGTCCCTCGTGCCGATCATCAATAATACCGGCATGCTGAGTTCGCTAAATTCGTAGATCACCGGCTGGGTGTAGATCATGTCGTAGAGCAGCGCCGAGTTCCAGGCCACACGTTCTTTTCCCGGCCCGTTGTTCAGCCCGGCGAGCATGGTCACCCAGCGTTCGTACTCCGGCTTCCACTCTCCGGCATAGTAGGTATTTTTCTCGTACTGACGAATGCCGTCGGCGCTGACCTTCAGCTCGCGCTGGTACCACTGGTCGACCGTAATATGCGGCACGCCGCGCGCTTTCCAGTCCTCCAGGCCTATCGGGTTGACCATCACCAGCTGCTCCACCTGCTGCGGCCACATCAGCGCGTAGCGGGTCGCCAGCATGCCGCCGGTCGAGTGGCCGATAACCGTCACGCGATCGACGCCGAGGGTTTTCAGCAAGGCGTGGGTGTTATCCGCCAGCTGCTGAAAGGTGTACTGATACCGCTCCGGCTTGGTGGATTTACAGAAGCCGATCTGGTCGGGGGCGATCACCCGATATCCGCTCGCCGACAGCGCGCGGATAGTACCGTCCCAGGTGCCGGCGCAGAAGTTTTTGCCGTGCATCAGCACCACGGTGCGGCCGTTGGGCTTTTCCGGCTTCACGTCCAGATAAGCCATATCCAGAGACTGGTTTTGCGAGGTAAACGTAAAGTGTTTTACCGGCCAGCCGTAGTCGAAACCTTCCAGCTTCTCGCCGTAGGTAGGGGCATCCGCAGCCAATGCGGGGGCTGACAGCGCCACCAGCAGCGCCAGGCAGGATAATCGTCGGGTCAACATGCAAGCTCTCCAATAGCAAAAAGGGCTAAGGCTGCGCGAAAGGCGGCAGCAAAAACACTGTAGAGCAAGGAGAGGAATGGGTGTGTAAAGCGGGGTAAAGACTGGAGATTCAAAACAAAAAAGCCCGGCATCACACGCCGGGCAAAGAAGTTACCTGCACACTCAGGCCGCTTTTAATTTCTGCGCACGATTTTCACGGCGAATTTTACGTTCTTCCAGCACCGCCACCATCGCCATCAGGACGATACAGCCAATCGCTGCCGCATCCAGCGCCGCGAAGGTGCCCGCCCAGCCGGTGAGGCCGAAAATCGGCGTGCCGTCGGCGATCATCCCCAGGCCCAGCTTGGCGAAGCTGTCGCCGATCAGATAGGCGAAGGTGCCTTTGATCCCGTCGGCGGCGCCGATCGCTTTTTTCGGCACGAAGCCGACCGCCGCCACGCCAATCAGCAGCTGCGGGCCAAACACCAGGAAGCCGAGCGCGAACAGGGACGCCAGGTAGACGTACTGGTTGCTGGCGTGCTGGTACACGCCGAGCGTGGCGATTATCAGCGCCAGCGCAACGCAGGCCACCAGCGCGCGACGGCCGTTGGCGAGATCCGAGAGCCAGCCCCACAGCAGGGTGCCGACCAGCGCGCCCACTTCGAACAGGGTGAAGCCCTGAATCGCCACCTCTTTCGAGAGCTTCAGCTCCTGGAAGGCATACACGGTTGACCACTGGTCGATACCGATGCGCACCACGTACAGGAAGATATTTGAGAAGCACAGCAGCCAGATCACTTTGTTTTTCAGCACGTATTCAACAAAGATCTGCCATTTGGACATCTCGTTCTCTTCAGTCTCTTTGTCCTCTTCGCTGATCTCCTCCCCGAACAGCTCTTCGGCTTTGCCGAGGCCGTAAGATTCCGGGGAGTCGCTGCCGTAGCGCAGGCCGATAAAGCCAACGATCAGGGCGATAATCGACGGGAAGATAAACATGCCGATCACGTGGCCGTCGAACAGGACGTTCGCGCCGAACAGCGCCACGCCTGCCGCACCGGCACCGCCGAGGTTGTGGGAGATATTCCACATGCCGAGGTACGAACCGCGCTTGCGCCGCGGGGTCCATTTGGTGATGGTGGAGTAGCTGCACGACCCGCCGGTACTCTGGAAGAAACCGCTCAGGGCGTAGAAGGCGATCATCAGGAACAGGCTAACGGAGCCTGCGCCCATGCTGGCGCTGAAGCCAAGCATGCAGATGGCGGAGAGGATCAGCATAAACGGCAGGAACTGCTTGGTGTTTTTGCCGTCCGCGTAGTAGGACACAACCGTTTTCCCCACCCCGTAGGTGATGGAGAAGCCCAGGCCAATCATCCCCAGCTGCGTCATGCTCAGCCCGTAGGTTGAGATCATGTCGTTCTGGGCGATGTTAAAGTTTTTGCGGATCAGGTACATGGTCAGGTAGCCGATAAAGACCACCAGATAAGACTGCATGAACGGTTTGAACCACATCTTGCGCCGCACGTCGAGCGGCAGATCCAGGGTCGGCTTGCGCACCTGATTGAGGAAGGCCAGCATGGTTGGTTTACTCCTGAGCTGATTTTTACCGCATTGTAAAAATCAGCCGGGAGAGATGCCTGAGACAGCGTCCAGGTAAAACCGGGAAAATGTCTTAGTTTTGCGCCTCCCGGCACCAAAAGGTGAAGCGCATCACATCAAGCTGGCTTCACGCGGCGCCTGCGCATGCAAAAACGGCAGCAGCAGCAGGGCCGAAATCCCCGCCGCGATGGCAATCACCGCGAAGAATCCGCTCCAGTGCCAGATGTCGATTATTCGCGCCAGCGGCCAGCCGGAGAGCGACGCCCCCAGGTAGGCGAACAGGCCGACAAAGCCCGTCGCCGCCCCTGCCGCCTCTTTGTGCGAACACTCCGCCGCCGCCATGCCGATCAGCATCTGCGGGCCGAACACGAAGAAGCCGGTGGTGAAGAAGCACGCCGCCTGCATCACGTAGCTGGCGAACGGCATCAGCCACAGCGAGCCGACGGAGAGTAGGATCCCGGCGGCAAAAATGAGGTTCATCGGGCCGCGGTTGCCGTTGAACAGTTTGTCCGAGCCCCAGCCCGCCACCAGCGCGCCGATAAACCCGCCCAGCTCGAACATGGTCACCGCCGAGTTGGCGGTCACCAGATCCACACCCAGCGTCTCGGACATGTACAGATTGCCCCAGTCGTTGATGGCCGCGCGCACCACGTAGACCAGCACGTAGCAGAGCGACAGCAGCCAGATGTACGGGTTTTTCAGCACGTATTTGGTAAGGATCTCCTTGCGGGACAGCCCCGCCCCCTCCTGCTGCTGGGCAATCTCCATCTCGTCGTGCCGCCAGTCGCCTACCGGCGGCAGCCCCACGGTTTGCGGCCTGTCGCGCAGCCGCCAGCAGAGGAACAGCCCGGCGAGGATCGCGAGACAGCCGGCAATCATCATCCCCGCGCGCCAGCCGTAGTGCAGCGCCGCGGCACCGACCACCATCGGGATCAGCGCCCCGCCGACGTTATGCGCGGTGTTCCAGATGGCCCACCAGCCGCCGCGCTCGTTGCGCGAGTACCAGGCGGTGAGCAGGCGGGCACACACCGGCGCGCCCCATCCCTGGAAAAAGGCGTTCAGCGCCCACAGCAGGGCAAAGGCCCACAGCGAGGTGGAGAAGCCAAACAGGATGTTCACCACGCCGGTGGCGATCAGCCCGAATCCCATAAAATAGCGCGCGTTGGAGCGGTCGCTGACGATGCCGGAAAGGAATTTCGACAGCCCGTAGGTGATATAAAACAGCGTCGCCAGCAGGCCGATATCAGTGCGCGCCATCACGCCGCTGGCGAGGATCTCCGGCGCGGCGGCGTTGAAGCTTTTGCGAGTGAAGTAGAACAGCGCGTAGCCAAGCCAGATAGTGACGAGGATATGGCGTCGCCAGTAGCGGTAGCGGGCGTCGATTTCCGCCTTATCGCGTATCGGGGCTGCGTCGACAGGGGTGTTAAACATGATGACTCCGAAGCGGCAAGCTGACGCTGACGCGCGTCCCGTGGGTGCAGGAGATGTTCAGCGTGCCGCCCAGCGCCTTGACGCGCTCGCGCATGCCCGCCAGGCCAAATCCCTGCTGGCCGGAGCCCGGCGGCAGGCCGCAGCCGTCATCTTCAATTACCAGCATCAGGCGCTCGTCCTGCTGCCAGCCCTGTATCGTCACCGCGCTGGCGCTGGCGTGTTTGACGATATTGTTCAGCCCTTCCTGACAGACGCGGAACAGCGTCACGCGCTGGCCTTCGCTCAGCGCAGGTTCATCAATGCGCCAGTCGAGGTGGCTGACGATCCCGCGGCTTTCCAGCTCCATCTCGCGCATCAGGGAGCGCACCGCCTGCGCCAGCGAAAGGTCGTCGAGCTGGCGCGGGCGCAGCCGCCCTAACAGCCGGCGCACCGAGTCATATACGCCTAACGAAAGCTGTTCGATATGCGCCCCGCCCTGCTTCACGCCCGCGTTTTCCGCCGCCAGACGCTGGACGATGCCCGCCTGCGTGCGGATGGCGGTAATGGTCTGACCGATATCATCGTGCAGCTCGCGCGCCACCTCCTGCCGCACGCTCTCTTCGGTCTCCAGCAGGCGTTCAGCCAGACGGCGGTTGCGCGCCAGCTCGGTTTGCAGGGAGAGGTTCAGCTCGCGCAGACGCTGAATGCCCGCCCCGAGCAGCAGCCCGGTCAGGCTTTGCGCCAGCAGCGAGAGCAGTAAATCCACCGGATGATCGTGCCAGGTCTGGCTGGCGATCAGCGCGATGGCGTTCATCAGGGTCGCAATCAGCGCTCCCTGCCAGCCGTAGTGCCAGGCAAGGGCAACGATCGGCAGCGCCAGGCAAAACGGCGTGAAGCGCGATAGTTCAGCGGGCAGGCCAAGCTGTAGCCAGAGGCTAACCACAAACAGCAGCAGATACCAGATGAGATGCCGGGCGCGCCAGTTGACGGGCTGTGACACCAGCGCCGGGCCGAGCGGCTGCCAGACGGTGCTGGTGAGGTAGTGCCAGAAAACCAGACAGGTCGGCGCCAGCGTCAGGCCGCCGGTCAGGGTCAGCAGCAGGGCGTTGAGCATCTCCTTGTCGCCCACCCACGGCAGGGACTGCAGCAGCGCGGCGGCAATTAGCGCCGCACCCTGACGCAGCAGCGTGCGCCAGTCGCGCTGGTGGCGGTAGCGGGAGATAAGCGCAACCGGGAGAAGCGTAAGCACGCTCCCGATCGTCAATAACGGCAGATGCGCCAGCGCCACCTCCCGCGCCAGCCAGATCAGCATCAGCCACTCCGCGCCAAGCAGCACCGGCCAGTAGCCGCGCGGGCATTGCAGCATTAATCCAAGACGCAGGCCGAAGGGGAACAGCAGCACCGCCAGCTCCGGGCGCTCCACCAGATGCAGGCTGATGCTCCACAGGCAAAACCACGCGGCGGAGAAGATAAAAAAGCTGGCAACGACGGCGATCAGCCGTGAAAAAGCGGAACTCATTGCCAGCTGTCAAACATGCGGCGCGCCAGCTCAACGTCGTTGCTGACGTCCAGTTTTTCCATCAGGTTGGCGCGGTGAACGTGAACGGTTTTTGGCGACAGGCCAAGCTCTACGGCAATCTCTTTCACCGTCATCCCCTGGGCAAGCTTTTCCGCCACCTGACGCTCGCGTTTTGTCAGCGGATCCTGCCGTCCGGCCGCCAGCTTGATGGCGATATCCGGCGTAAGGTAGCAGCCGCCGGTAGAGACGGTGCGCACGGCGGCAATCAGCTCGTCCGGGCTGCAGCGTTTGGAAAGGAACCCGCGCGCCCCCGCGTTGAGCGCCTGCTCCACCAGCGCCGGGCTGTCGTGAACCGAGAGCATGATGGTCGCCATCCCTTTTGGCAGCTGGCTTAACAGCTCCAGCCCGGAGAGATCCGGCATGGAGATATCGCAGATGCACACCTGTACCCCGCGCCCCGGCAGGCCCGCCAGCGCCTCGCGCCCGGAGCCGAACTCGGCCACCACCTGAAAATCCGGTTCGAGGTTTAAAAGCTGGGCAAATCCGGAGCGGACGATTAGGTGATCGTCGATAAGGGCGATGGTGGTCATGGCGCGTTCCTGGCGGGCGGATAAAAAAACGCGCTTACCTTAACGATAAGCGCGCGGGTGTTCAAGCAATGAGCGATTTATTCGAAGAACACCGCAATTTTGTTAAACATGGTGGGATCGGACTGGTTGCGCACCACTCTGGTGACGTCTTCCAGCTTGTCGATCTGCGCCATCATCTGCTCCAGACGCTGGTCATCGTTGACCAGCAGCCAGATGCGGCTGTGCTCGCTGCCCTGAATCGGCAGACAGAGAATACCTTCCACGTTAAACGCGCGGCGGGCAAACAGCCCGCAGACGTGCGTCATGACGCCAGGGTGGTTGCGGACGGTGAGTTCCAGAATGACGTTTTCATGTTGTTTCTGCATGGCTTATTCCCCCACCATCTCAGTATTTGCCGCACCCGGCGGCACCATTGGATACACTTTTTGCTGCGCGTCGATACGCACGTGGATCAGCGCCGGGCCAGGGCGGGAGATCGCCGCCTGCAATGCCGCGTGGGGGTCCTCTTCCGCGTTCAGATCGCAGGTGTGCAGGCCAAAACCGGCGGCAATCTGCATAAAGTTGATCGTCCCCGGATAGGTCGCGGCAAACACGCCCTGCTTGTAGAACAGGCTCTGCTGCTGGTGCACCAGCCCCAGCGCCTCGTTGTTCATCAGGATGATTTTGACGTCCAGCTGGTTTTCCGCCGCGGTGGCCATCTCCTGAATGTTCATCATCAGGCTGCCGTCGCCGGAGAAGCAGATCACCTTGCGGTCAGGGTTGGCGAGCGCCGCACCCACGGCGGCAGGCAGACCAAAGCCCATGGTGCCGAGGCCGCCGGAGGTCAGCCACTGGCGCGGACGGTTCAGCGGATAGGCCTGCGCGGTCCACATCTGGTGTTGCCCCACGTCGGTGGTAATAATCGCGCTGTCGTCCACGCAGGCGGCCACGGCGTTAATCAGCCCGTAGTGGCTCAGCGGGTCGCCCTCGGCTGGGATGGCGCCCGGGAACTCGCGCTGCAGATCGGCCACCAGCTGACGCCAGTCGGCGCGGTCAGTTGCGTCCGTTTGCGGGATCAGCTGCGCCAGCACGTCCGCTACGTCACCCTGAATCGCCACGTGCGGCTGTTTGATTTTACCCAGCTCGGCGCGGTCGATATCCACGTGAATGATTTTGGCGTTCGGGCAGAACTGCTCGGTTTTGCCGATCGCCCGGTCATCAAAACGCGCGCCCATCACGATCAGCAAATCAGCCTCCTGCAGAATGAAGTTGGTGCTGCGCGCGCCGTGCATGCCCAGCATCCCCAGAGAGAGCGGGTGCGCTTTGGGCAGCATGCCCAGCGCCATCAGGGTCATGGTGGTGGGCAGGTTAGCTTTTTCAGCGAACTGACGGATTTCATCCGCGGCGTTGATTGCCCCGCCGCCCAGATAGAGCACCGGACGTTTAGCGGCGTTGATCATGGCCGCGGCGTCGCGCACGCTCTCAGCGCTGAATTCGGGCGCGGGCGCGCGGTCGCCCGGCTCCGGCAGCACGTCGATCTCAATTTCTGCGGTCTGGACATCCTTAGGAATGTCTATCCACACCGGGCCCGGGCGGCCAGACTGCGCAATGCGGAACGCATCGCTGATAACCTGAGGAAGCTCGCTGATATCGCGAACTAAATAGTTATGTTTGGTGATGGGGATAGAGATGCCGTAGGTATCCACTTCCTGGAACGCGTCGGTACCGATCATCGAGGACGGCACCTGACCGGTAATGCAGATCAGCGGAATGGAGTCGAGCCGCGCGTCGGCGATGGCGGTCACCAGGTTGGTTGCGCCCGGCCCGCTACAGGCCATGCAGACCGCCGGTTTGCCCTGCGTACGCGCCATGCCCTGAGCGATAAAGCCTGCCCCCTGCTCGTGGCGCGCCAGCACGTGGCGGATCTGCGTGCTCTGGCTTAACGCATCGTACAGCGGCAGCACCGTGCCGCCAGGGATGCCCGCAACCGTGGTAATGCCCTGTCGTTCCAGTAAATGAACAATCAGCTGCGCGCCTGTAAAACGCGTCTTTGAGGATGTTGTGCCCGAACTTGCCATGCTCCAGTCCTTTTATGGGCCGACTTTCCGGGGAGGGGTCCTAAACGAAAAACCCCGCCCGGTTTGCGCCGGCGGGGTTTTGGATTCGTGTGTTGATCCAGTCCCTACGGCGCATTGCCGACGACCACCACCACACGCACGACGACCACTGCGGCTGGTTGCGCAGTTTTTAGTAGGGTCGCGGTGTTCATGGATGCAGTCATGGGGGACCTGTGTTTGGAATCATTGATTGAATTTATACAAACACAGGTTTTCGTACGTGACAATGGAAATATTTTCATCTGCGCAAAAATGCGTCAGGGATCACGTTTCGTTTGTTGGGTGATGAAACGGCAAGCAGCCGTTTTTTTATTCAATAAACAACGCAGGCGAAACGCCAAAACGGGCCGCCAGTTTTTTAATATGGTTCAGCGTGAGTTGGCGCTGCCCGTTGAGAACCCTCGAAACCATTGATTTACTGCCTATTTCATCCTGAAAGTCTGAGAGCGTAAGTTTGTGCTGATCCATAAGGGTTCGTAAAACTGCAATCCCCACAGGAACAGAATCTATCTCCTGGCGTAACGCGACAATTTCGGGTCGATTCGCTTCGTAACGACTAATTCTTGCACATACGATATCCAGCAGAGGACTGCCGGGCTCATTCATAAGCAGATATTCAACCAGCTCAAGTGCGTCCTGGTAATCCTTCTCGTTCGGATGTTCACCCAGTAAAGGAACAGCCGCGACAAGATCATGCGTAGCCTTCATTGCATCAGCGACGATCATCATTTCTTCCCCTTAGTGCGATGTTTCTCCGTAAAACGGTCATATTCCTTATGAGTAAAAACATGGCGCACATAAAACTTCTGGCTTTCAAAAAATATGAGAGCCACTACTCTGAGATTGTTGTTTGCAATATCAATAACATAATGCTTATCGAGATACTTGAAGTTATCCAGTGTTGGAAAAAGCTTTTTCAGCACGGCAGGCGTTGGACAATGGCTCTTCTCAATAACTCGTCCTAAAAAGAGGAGCTCTTCCCTGTGTTGCGGAAACTGACTTACCGCATCCAAAATTGCCTTCATCGAGATTAAGTGCATACTGCATGCCTGCCGCGTCCGTTGCCATTATGGCAACGATAACATCCATTGCCAATAAGTCAACAGACATCTTTTTTGAGCAGACCAGAAAACAAAAAACCCCGCCTAAGCGAGGTTTTTTTCAGGGTTTTGCGGTTGGTCGCCGCAGAACACACTGTGTTACGTCAACGCGAAAAGTATACGCGATCGAACACGAACGCGCAATTCCGGCACGGATTTTGACGTTTTTGAGTATGGATTGCCTTCCACATTTTGTCCACAAAATACTGTTCATGCATACAGTATTTATCTATACTGAGTATGTTCGCAGTGAGCGAGGGGGCCGCAGTTCTACCGGCGCAACGAAGTCCTGGCTGAAACGGGTGGTGCCGTCAGTGCCTTAACCCCTGAAGTGAGCACACTGTGTTACGTCAATCCAGGTGCTGGCCACAGGCGGCGGAAAGGTACGCCAGCATCGTGCTCCTTTTAACCAAAAGGAGACGCGTATGAGCGTCGTGGATATGGTGATACTTATCCTCAAACTCATTGTTGCTGTACTGCAACTGCTTGATGCTGTCCTGAAATTCATTCGGTGATTCAGGTTCAAGTCGCACCTGAGAGGGGCGGGCAACCGCCCCTCTTTAATAACGAGGGAATGCTATGTCGCGTCTGTTAATTGAGCCTGTCACCCCGGACGAGCCGGGGTATATTGCCCTGAAGGCCGAGAGTATCGCCTTAAATTTCAGCATGCTGCGCAGGCTGGAAGAGAACTGGCAGCGTGGTGAAAATCGTTTTAACGCGCCGGGCGAAAAGCTGCTGGGCGCGTTTCTCAACGGCAGGCTGGTGGGCGTGTGCGGCCTTAACCGCGATCCGTTCAGCCAGCAGCCGCGCGCCGGACGCATTCGGCATCTCTACGTCAGCGAGAAGTGCCGCGGGATGGGGATTGGTAAACAGCTTTTAGCCGTGGTGATGGCCGACGCCAGCATCTGGTTTGATTTTCTGAATACCCATGCGCCGGACGCTGCGTTCGGGTTCTATCACCGGGCGGGTTTTACGCTGGTCTCGGACGAACCCCGGGTAACGCACCGCCTGTTTTGCGCGGTGTAGACGGGTAGCAGCATCGACGGGTGAATGTTACAGTTGGATGACATTTCGCCATCCGGTACGCCATGACCATCACCGTTTTCTGCATTCTGCTGTTCGCCGCACTGCTGCATGCCAGCTGGAACGCCATTGTTAAAGCCGGAACGGACAAACTCTATTCCGCCATTAGCGTCAGCGGCTCCGCCGCGCTTATTGCCCTGATTTTACTGCCCTTCTCTGCGCAGCCTTCCGCCGCCAGCTGGCCATATTTGTTCGTCTCCTGCGCCTTACAGGTGGTGTATACGGTTCTGGTGGCAAAAACCTATCAGGTCTCCGACATGAGCCAGACCTACCCGCTGATGCGCGGAACCGCCCCGCTGCTGGTGGCGCTGGCCAGCGTGCTGATGCTCGGGGATAGCCTCTCCTGGCTCGCCTGGACCGGTATTGGCACGATCTGCCTTTCTATTCTGGCGATGTCGATGCATGGGCGCGTGCACTCACGCAAGGGGATCTGGCTTGCCCTGCTGAACGCCTGTTTTATCGCCGGGTATACGCTGGTGGACGGTACCGGGGTGCGGTTAGCGGATTCCGCGCTGGGCTACACGCTCTGGACCTTCTTCATGAACGGCGCCTGCCTGCTGGGCTGGGCGATGGTGGCGCGCCGCCGTGAAGCGTCTGGCTACCTGCGCCTGCACTGGAAAAAAGGATTGCCCGGCGGCATTGCCACCATGGGCTCTTACGGCCTGGCGCTCTGGGCGATGACGCAGGCGCCCCTGGCCGTGGTCGCGGCGCTGCGTGAAACCTCGATCCTCTTTGGCACAGCCATTGCATTCGTGCTTTTAAAAGAGAAGGTTAGCGGCCTGCGCGTCGCGGCGGCGCTGGGAATTGCCGCTGGCGCGATCCTGTTGCGCCTCGCGTAATCCACTGGCAACATTAGTTGCCGATATTGTTTACAAATCCTGCCTTTTCCGCTTTTCCCATTCACCACGACAATGCTTAAATTGTCATCTCTCTGTGGTAGATTCCTCGCGCATTTATGGGAATGCGTAGTCACTTATTCTTCATTTCTCTCTTTTGGCAAAAGTATTCAGCGACATGAAAAAGCAACGGAACGTGAACCTATTGTTGATGCTGGTGTTACTCGTGGCCGTCGGTCAGATGGCGCAAACGATCTACATTCCGGCTATTGCCGACATGGCAAAAGACCTGAACGTTCGCGAAGGCGCGGTTCAGAGCGTGATGGCAGCCTACCTGCTGACCTACGGCGTTTCGCAACTCATCTACGGCCCGCTCTCCGATCGCGTCGGGCGTCGCCCGGTGATCCTGGTGGGTATGAGCATTTTCATGGTGGCGACGGTGATTGCCATTTCTACCCATAGCCTGACCGTACTGATTGCCGCCAGCGCCCTTCAGGGCGTGGGCACGGGCGTCGGCGGAGTCATGGCGCGTACCCTGCCGCGCGATATGTACCAGGGCACCCAGCTTCGTCACGCCAACAGCCTGTTAAACATGGGCATTCTGGTCAGCCCGCTCCTCGCGCCGCTGATTGGGGGGCTGCTGGATACCGTATGGTCCTGGCGCGCCTGCTACGCCTTCCTGCTGGTGCTGTGCGTGATTGTCACCTTCAGCATGGCGCGCTGGATGCCTGAAACGCGGCCTCAGGACGCACCGCGCACGAAGCTCATCGCCAGCTACAAAACGCTGTTCGGCAACGGGGCGTTCACCTGCTACCTGCTGATGCTGATCGGCGGACTGGCGGGTATCGCGGTATTCGAGGCCTGCTCCGGCGTGCTGCTGGGGGCGGGTCTGGGCCTGAGCAGCATGGTGGTAAGCATTCTGTTTATTCTGCCGATCCCGGCGGCGTTCTTCGGGGCATGGTTCGCCGGTCGCCCGAACAAGCGCTTCTCCACGCTGATGTGGCAATCGGTCATTAGCTGCCTGCTGGCCGGGCTGATGATGTGGATCCCGGGGCTGTTTGACGTCATGTCGGTCTGGACGCTACTCGTCCCGGCGGCGCTGTTCTTCTTCGGCGCGGGCATGCTGTTCCCGCTCGCCACCAGCGGCGCGATGGAGCCGTTCCCGTTCCTGGCGGGCACCGCGGGCGCGCTGGTGGGCGGTTTGCAGAACATCGGTTCCGGCGCGCTGGCCTGGCTGTCGGCGATGATGCCGCAGACCGGGCAGGCTAGTTTAGGTTTGCTGATGACCCTGATGGGGCTGCTGATTTTGCTATGCTGGCTGCCGCTGGCGTCGCGTGTTTCACATCACGAGCAGCCGGTTTAACCGCACGATGGCCCGGCTTCTCGCCGGGCTTTTCACAGACGGGCGCAATCATCGCCTGTAATAACGGCTCTGGCGCAGGCCGCCAGGCACCCTCTTCCCCGTCGTAAAACTGGAAATCGGCGTTCAGCGCATACGGAATTTTCGCCTGCTGCAGCTCGCAGGCCATAAACGTTGCGAACGCCATTTGCGAGGCGGTTGGCGTCAGGCTTTGTGATTCTCCCACGCCCCAGCCGCCAACCCAGCTGACGTGCCCGGTTTTTTGCTGCCAGCGCAGCGCGGTAGTGATGCGGTTACGGATCGCCGCTTTCTCCGCCGCCGTGCCGGAGGTCCACGGGTATCTGCCGTTAATTTTCAGCGGCCCCCACGGAAAGATATGCCACTCCGCCAGCAGGTAGTTCTGACTATGGGCAGGCAGCTTCAGGCTGGATAAATCCTCCGGCGCGGCCCGCAGGCGCGGTGCGATGAAGATCATGCGCTGCGGGTCGATGTCGCGGATTGCCATAATGCTTTTTTCATAGACGCGGTTTAACGACGCGAGGTTGTGGTTCAGCCTGTCGGTTGGCTCGTAAATGAGGTCAAAACCGAGCAGCGGGTAGCTGTGGCTAAAATAGTGCGCCACGGCAATCCACCAGCCGATCGTCTCTTTCTCGGTATCGGCTTTCGGGTCATTTTTATATCCATCGGCCTGATAAGCAACGATCGGGATCACGCCGTACTGCCTGCAGGCCTCCACCAGCTTGCGCAGGTGAATCAGCCGCGCTTCCGTCGGCTCGCCCGCCACACGAATACGCACGTGCGTTATGCCCTTCGCCCGAAAATCGCGGACCACCAGCGGGTCGAACTCGCGGATGCCGCGCTCGGTGCGCGCCCAGTCCACGTCCATCCCCACGCCCAGCAACTGCGCGTATCGGGCAGCCGTGAGGGGCGGCTCAGCGGCACAGGCCCAGCCGGAAGCGATCGCTAACAGGGTGACAATGAAAGCCTTTAGCACGGTTTATCCAGGACACATCAATAGCATTACCTGTATTTAGCACGCTTTTTCACATTTGGTGTAGCGCCAAAGCGTAATAATTCTTCAGCCTGCCTGCTCCCTCAGCCAGCCGATAAAGGCATCGATTTTCGGCCACTGGCGGCCGGTAAGCGTGGAGATGTAATAGTGCTGATGGCATTTGAGAGCCTTGCTGCCAAACGGGGCGATGAGCTCGCCCCGCTCAAGCCGCTTTTGCACCAGCCGCTTTCTGCCCATCGCCACGCCCAGGTGATTAACGGCCGCGATAATCGCTAAGTCTGAGCGATCGAAACCCATCCCCGACGATGGCGGCATATTCACCGCAAAATGCTGCGCCCAGCTTAGCCACTCATCCGTGCCGGTATCATTGCTCCAGGCCTGACGGTCATGCAGCAGCGTGCAGTGGCCGAGCTGCGCGGGGTTTTCCAGCAGCGCATGCTCGCGGGCGTAGGTCGGCGAGCAGACGGGCAAAATCTCTTCGTCCATCAAAAAGTGATGGGAGACGTGGTTTGGCGGCGTATCGTCGAAGTAGAGCGCCAGATCGATCCCCGTTCGCTGCATGTTAACGTAATCATTGCCGGTCAGGACGGTGAGCGAAATCGACGGGTAGCGGCGGGTAAAGTCGCCCAGCATGGGTACCAGCCAGCACTGGGCGATGGACGGCCGTGAATAGACCGTCAGCGTGCCGGAGAGCGCCTGGTTTTTAATATCCAGGATCTCCTGATTCAGGGTGTCGAGGGACGATTTAAGGGTCCAGTAAACGCGCTTTCCCTCCTGCGTCAGCTCCACCTTACGGTGCGAGCGGATAAACAGCTGAATGCCCAGCTCCTCTTCCAGCAGGCTGATGCGGTGGCTCACCGCGCTGGGTGTCAGGGACAGCTCAGCGGCTGCCAGCGCAAAAGATTCATACCGGGCCGCCGCTTCAAAGGTGTGCATTTTTGACAGCTGCCAGCCGTTTAGCCGTCGCTTATCTTCCTCCATCGCCCTCATCTCTTCGTGGTTGGTTCAATCTGGTTCACCTGAAACGCAATTTATATCATTTGTCAGTATGCCTCTTTTTTTTGCTTAATACCGGATGAAACCCCTTGCGAAGAGATGGACGATGAAAAGCGCAACGATCAACGCGTTAACCGCACAGTTTCCTCTGGTTGAGGACCTGATTGCCCTGAAAGAGACCACCTGGCTTAACCCGAGCACCACCACGCTTGCCGAAGGGTTGCCCTACGTCGGGCTGACCAAAGCCGACGTGGACGACGCGCACGCTCGCCTTAACCGCTTTGCGCCGTATCTGGCGAAAGCCTTCCCGGAGACGGCCGCCACGAAGGGGATTATTGAATCTGAGCTGGTTGCCATTCCGGCAATGCAGGCGCGGCTGGAGAAAGAATCTGGCAAATCCGTTCCCGGCACGCTGCTGCTGAAAAAAGACAGCCACCTGCCGATCTCCGGCTCGATTAAAGCGCGCGGCGGCATTTATGAGGTGCTGGCCCACGCGGAGAAGCTGGCGCTGGAAGCCGGGTTGCTGAGCGTGGAAGACGATTACAGCATCCTGCTGGAGCCGCGCTTTAAGGACTTCTTCAGCCAGTACAGCGTTGCGGTAGGCTCAACCGGCAACCTGGGGATGTCCATCGGGATCATGAGCGCGCGCATTGGCTTTAGGGTGACGGTGCATATGTCTGCCGACGCCCGCGAGTGGAAGAAGGCCAGGCTGCGCGGCCACGGCGTGACCGTCGTGGAGTACGAGCAGGATTACGGCGTGGCGGTGGAGCAGGGTCGTAAAGCAGCGGAAAGCGATCCGAACTGCTTCTTTATTGACGATGAGAATTCACGCACCCTGTTCCTGGGCTATGCGGTGGCGGGCGAGCGCCTGAAGGCGCAGTTTGCCGCACAGGGGCGCGTGGTGGATGCGGAGCATCCGCTGAACGTCTATCTGCCGTGCGGCGTTGGCGGCGGCCCGGGCGGCGTGGCGTTTGGCCTTAAGCTGGCTTTTGGCGATAATGTGCACTGCTTCTTTGCCGAGCCGACCCACTCGCCGTGCATGCTGCTGGGGGTTTATACCGGCCTGCATGACGAGATCGCCGTGCAGGATCTGGGTATCGACAACGTCACGGCGGCTGACGGGCTGGCGGTAGGTCGGGCGTCCGGCTTTGTCGGCCGCGCGATGGAGCGCCTGCTTGACGGGTTCTATACCCTGTCCGATCAAAGCATGTACGACATGCTCGGCTGGCTGGCACAGGAGGAGGGGATCCGTCTGGAGCCGTCGGCGCTGGCGGGGATGGCCGGGCCGCTGCGCGTGCAGTCTGATGCCGGCGTTACCCACCTGGTATGGGCAACCGGCGGCGGCATGGTGCCGGAAGATGAGATGGCGAAATATTTAGCAAAAGGCCGATAATTGCAGGCCCGGTAAGGCGTAACCGCCGGGCTTACAGGCTCACTATTTGCTGAATATGCGTCACCGCAAACAGCAGCGACAGCAACAATACCGCCAGCGCGATCAGGAACTTGTCCCGCACGGCTTTCGGCTGCACAAAATCGCTCTGCGCCACATCCATCAGGTTACGGCTGCGGGTGTAGCGCCATAAAATGAGGGCCACCAGCGCCAGCACCACCAGCGCGATCCAGAATGGCCCTCCCGTGCGGTGCCAGTTATGCTTTATCGCCAGGGCGATGAGCGCTCCATATCCCAGCAGGGTCCGCAACCACGCGAGCGAGGTACGCTCCGGCTGCAGGCCGGGATCGGCTTCGCGGCGCGCTTTGCGGCTATCCGGCATAGAACACCAGCACCATCACTACGCCAGCGACGGCCAGCAGTATCGTACTGATGATGAGCAGGCCTCGCGTATAGGGGAGATCCTGCTTCAGACGCATCGCCTTTTCATTTCGCAGCCAGCGCAAATAGCCATAAATCGCCAGTACGCCCGCAAACAGGCACAGCAGCAGGGCGAGTACTTCGCGGATCGCCGGGGTAGCAAAATCGGGAGCGAGCTGGTCAAGCCCAACGCCTGCGGCCAGAAAGCCCAGCGCCGTGCGGATCCACGCTAAAAAGGTACGCTCGTTTGCCAGAGAGAAGCGATAGTCCGGTGCTTCACCGAGGCGGGAAAGTTTCATGAAGGCTCCTTGTCTTGCTGCGGGCAGGCTTCAGCATAGCGTAAAATGGCAGGGACAAGGAGACCGGCATCGGGCGATGCCGGTCAGCGAAGCTAGCCTATTCCCCAGAACAGCACCGCCAGTAGCTGCGGGGTGATGATGCGCAGGAACATCACCAGCGGATAAACCGTGGCATACGACAGCGCCGCCGCGCCGCTGGTGGCGTGCAGATTATTTGCAAAAGCCAGCGCGGGCGGGTCGGTCATCGAGCCCGCCAGCATGCCGCACAGCGTCAGATAGTTCATTTTAGCGAACATTCGCGCCAGTATCCCGACCGTTAGCAGCGGGATAGCGGTGATAAAGATGCCGTATCCTACCCAGCTGATCCCGTCGCCGTTCACCAGGGTATCAACAAAATCGCCGCCCGATTTCAACCCTACCACCGCCAGGAACAGCACAATGCCTAACTCGCGCAGCGCCAGGTTAGCGCTCGGGGGCATAAACCAGTAAAGCTTACCGATGGAGCCGATACGCCCAAGGATCAGCGCCATTATCAGCGGTCCGCCCGCCAGACCCAGCTTGAGCGCGACCGGGAAGCCGGGCACGTACAGCGGAATGGAGCCAAGCATGACGCCAAGCCCGACGCCGATAAATACCGGCAGCATCTGCACCTGCTGAAGCTTCTGCTGCGCGTTGCCCACCATGTCCGCCACCGCATCAATGGAGGCCGGACGCCCGACCAGGTTGAGAATATCACCAAACTGCAGGCTGGCATCCTGGCTTGCGACCAGCTCGACGCCGGCGCGATTAAGCCGGGAGATCACGACGTCATAGCGCTCTTTTACCTGCAAATCGCGGATTTTCTTGCCTAACACTTTCTCGTTTGTGACCACCACGCGCTCCACGCGCATGTCCGTACCGCGGGTGGAGAGCGAGGTATCCACCTCCTGGCCAATCACTAGCCGCGCGTTGTTTAAATCCGCCGGCTGTCCTACCAGGTGCAGGAGATCGCCGTGCTGAATAAGGGTGCCGGGCGAGGGCACCATCAGCGTTTCATCCCGTTTCAGCCGCGAGCAGATAATGGTTGCGCTGTTCAGGATGGGTACGTCCTGAATCGCCATATTATTAAGGTTAGGGTTTTCGACGCGGATGTTTATGGTTTTGATCAGCGTATGGCCGTTGGTCAGCGTGCTTTCATGGTCCTTTGCCTCCTGCTCAACGTTAACGCGGAACAGCACGCGCACAAGCCACATCGAGAGCAAAATGCCGCAGATGCCGAACGGATAGGCCATGGCGTAGCTCATGCCCATCTGATCGACGACGTCGAAAGGGATACCCAAATCGCGCAGAATTTGCTGCCCCGCCCCGAGCGCGGGCGTGTTGGTGACGGCCCCGGAGAAGATGCCCAGCACCACGGGCAGCGGGATGGCGAAGAGCTTATGCAGAATGGCGGTGACCAGCCCACCCATCACGACAATGCCGAAAGCAAAGAGGTTGAGCCGTAAACCGGAGACGCGCAGCGAAGCGAAGAACCCCGGGCCCACCTGAATGCCGATGGTATACACAAAGAGGATCAGGCCGAACTCCTGGATGAAATGCAGCATATCGGCGCTGAGCACCCACCCAAGCTGGTCGGCAAAATGGCCGACGAAAATCCCGCCAAACAGCACTCCTCCGATGCCAAACCCGACGCCGCGGATTTTGATATTCCCCAGCCACAGCCCCACTACCGCGACAAGGGCCAACACGCTGACGGTTAACGCGATATCACTCATGATCCACTTCCTGTGTATAACCATAGGTATACTAAGGATTCTCTCAGAGCTGGCGGCGGCTGTATGGGCGATGGCGCACAAAAAAGCCCTGCCGGGGCAGGGCTTTAACTTTTCACCTTTCCCTGGGGGAGAGGGTCAGTATGACACAGGTATTAACTGTTCAGCGCCGGACGCTCGCTAATGGCGATGCGCTGGGGCGCAATGGCTTCCGGCACGTTACGGGTAAGATCGATGTTCAGCAGCCCGTTAGTGAACGTCGCGCCAGAAACTTCCATATGGTCTGCCAGGGTGAAGCTCAGGCTAAACGGCTGAGTTACCAGCCCCTGGTGCAGCCATTTGGTCTCGGTTTCCGGTTTTTCAGGCGACCCTTTCACGGTCAGGCGCGTGCCCTCAAGCTGAATATCGAGATCTTCCTGACGGAATCCGGCCAGCGCAAGCGTGATGCGGTAGTGGTTATCGTCGCTTTTTTCGATGTTGTACGGCGGAAACGTCTGCTGTTCGGTCGCGCTTTGCAGGGCGTTAGCCAGTTTGTCAAAACCAATCCACTGACGCAGCAGAGGGGAAAAATCATAGTTACGCATACTAAATCTCCTTCTGAGAAGCGAGTTCGGCACAGTTTAATTTTGTGCACAATTGTTCCTGCAAATCCTTATGGATTCGCATATGCTCCCGTTACGGCAAGCAGTTTCAGATGGGCCGCTTTCGCGACCCGCACAATTAGTTGATTTCGATACGGCGCGGTTTTTTCTCTTCCGGAATCACACGTTCCAGTTCGATAAACAGCAGGCCGTTGACCAGGTTCGCGCCCTTAACGTGAATGTTTTCGGCGAGCTGGAACTTGCGTTCAAAGTTGCGCTCGGCAATGCCCTGGTAAAGGTAGGTACGTTCTTTCTGCTCGGTCGTATGGGAGCCTTTCACCACCAGCAGGTTATCCTGCGCGGTGATCTCCAGTTCGCTCTCTGCGAAACCGGCAACAGCGATCGCGATGCGATAGTGGTTTTCGTCTACCAGTTCAACGTTGTAGGGAGGATAGCCGTTGCTCTGGCTCTGATTGTTTTCTAAATGGTTGAACAGGCGATCGAAACCAATGGCAGAACGGTATAGCGGAGAGAGATCGAAATTACGCATAGATTAAAACTCCTGAAATCAGCGAGAAAATGTAGCCTTCCACCATGGACAGGCTTCTGTTTCCCCGAACACCCATCAGGCGTGTTCGTTATCGGGTTACATTCTTAAAATGGGTCTGGTTACGGGCTTTTCAAGCGTATTTATGTGAGATTTTTTTGCACTTTGCTGGTTGTCGCATAGACTCAGGGGCAACAGCACAAAGGGTTAAATTGCGATGGCCTCCACAGTGCGGACGTTTTGCGCTGTCCATTTTGTACCAGCCTCGCTATAACCCTGAGTTGCAGGTCAATGCCGTGCTAATAATGATGACTGAGTGATGATGAGAAATGTTCTGATTAAGCTGGCGACGTTCAGCGGGGTTGTTTTACTTTGCGGGTGTTCGAGCGTGATGTCTCACACCGGCGGTAAAGAAGGAACATATCCAGGGACGCGCGCCAGCGCCGCAATGATCTCTGACGATGAGACGAACTGGGGCACCAAATCTCTGGCGATTCTTGATATGCCATTTACTGCGGTTGCCGATACGCTTCTGCTGCCGTGGGACATGTTCCGCACCGACAGCTCCGTGCGCTCGCGCGTGGAGAAAAGCGAGCAGGAAAATCTGGCGACCAACTCCGTCATTCCGCCCGCCGCGATGCCACCACGCTAGTCCCGTGCGGTTTCCGTTAGCCACAGCTGGCGGAAACCCGCTTTATCCTCCATCCACGCGATAAAACGCCCGTCCGGCGAAAACACGACGGCATCAGCAGACGGCGGGTTGTCATGATCGGACGTCAAAAACGTGACCTCACCGGTCCGCGCATCGCAGCAGGCAATGCGGCCTTCAAGCACAAACCCCAGCGCGTTGCCGGAAGGATGCCAGTTGAACGCCGACTGAATATCGCTCTCATTGTGGGTTAACTGGCGCGGCTCGCCGCCCTCAGGTGCGATAAGCCACAGCTGCACAACGCCGCTATCGTCGCGCATTAAAAACGCAATCTGCGTCCCCTGCGGGTTGCTGCGCACCCAGTGGCGCGGCACGTTAACCAGCCCCGGATACGCCTTCTGATGGGTGAAGGTCAGACGGCGCTGCAGCACGCCAGCAGGCGGTGCTGGCATCGTCTCCGGCGTACCCTGCAATGGCGCATCGCCCGCCCGCTTCCAGCCCTGCTCGTCCTGGGGCAGATCGACAATAAACAGTTCGGGTACCTTATCGCCTTTCGCAGACAGGGTATCGCCAATAAACGCCAGCCTGCCGTTGCCCACCCAGCCCTCTTCATAGGCGCGGCCGATCTCATCGCTGCCCGGTTTTGGATCCGGCGTGGTGCGGCTCACCAGCACGCTCCAGAAGGTGCCGGCATATTCCCGCGGATGGTTCCCCTGCGGGTGCACCGGGCCAAAAGGCGTTGCCACCCCGACGTTACGCAAATCCAGCTTCGGATCGCGCTCGTGCAGCACGTGGTCGTTATAGGTAAAGCTGACGAACTGCCCGTTCGGACTGAAGACGTGGACGTGACTGCCGCCGCGCAGCGCGCCGGCCGTGTAAGGCGCGGTGATATCCATCGCATCAAGGTTGCTTACCTGGCCATTGTGCGCAATCACCCCCTGACGATGATGAAAATCATACTGCCACTCTGCGTCCGGATTTTTCGGGCCGTGGATAAAAACGTATTTCTCCTGTGCCGGATGAACGGTCACCACGCCAACGTGCGCGCCGTCAGTGGCCCGGTAGATCACGTCAACCTCGCCCGTAAAGACGTTTACCCGCTCGATGGTTTCACCGGTGAACGACGCGCCTGACGGGCGCACATCATAAGCAAGCCACTGGCTGTCCGGAGTCCAGGTATTGATATTGGTGAGCTGGTGGTTGCGGGAAGCGAAGGTGATTTGTTTCATGGACGTACCCTGATGCGCGGTTTTCGCATCAGGGTAAAACATCCGAAGGGATTAGCCTACTCGTTTCACGTCGCCCACCAGCAGGATATAGGAGAGCGCCCCGATCAGCGCCACGGCGGAGATGTAGACCAGAGCCGGACCAAAGCCGTAGTCCTGCGCCAGGTAGCCGATGACCAGCGGCACGGTGATCCCGCCCAGCCCGCCTACGAAGTTGAACACGCCCCCGGTCAGGCCGATCAGACGCATCGGCGCCAGAGACGACACCAGTGACCAGGTGATGGAGGCAAAACCGTTTCCGAAGAACGCCACCGCCATCAAGGTCATAATCCATACCGGATCGTTGGTGTAGTTAGCGCCCATGATGCAGGTAGAGATCAGCAGCCCGCAGATAATCGGCGTTTTACGCGCAACGCCCAGTGAGAAACCTTTTTTCACCAGCTTGTCCGCCAGCCAGCCCGAAAGCAGCACCCCGAAGAAGGCCGCCAGGAACGGTACGGTGGTCATAAAGCCCGCCTTCAGCGCGGTAATCCCCTTCTCCTGGGTCAGGTAGTTCGGGAACCAGGTGAGGAAGAACCACAGCGTCGACGTGACCGCAAACTGGCCCAGATACACGCCCACCAGCTTACGATGGAAGACCAGCTTCCAGTCCGCGCGGGTTAGCGGCTGACGCGCCTCTTTTTTCACCGGGGCATCGCCGTCCACCAGACCGCCACCGTCGCGGATGTAGTCCAGCTCGGCTTTGGTGATGCTTTTGGTCAGACGCGGCGGCTGATAGACCTTAAACCAGATAAGCGACCAGATAATGCCGATCCCGCCGGTGACGATAAACACCCAGTGCCAGCTCAGCAGCTCCTGGATCCAGATTAGCAGCGGCGTCAGGAACGCCAGGCCAACAAACTGCCCGGAGGTGTAGAAGCCCACGGCAGAGGCACGCTCATGCTCCGGGAACCAGCTGGTCACCATGCGGTTGTTGGTCGGGAACGCCGGCGCTTCAAACACCCCGGTGATGGCGCGCAGGCCAATCAGCGACATCAGCCCGGTCGCGAAGCCCTGGAACAGGGTCGCCACGGACCAGCCTAAAATGGCGATAAAGTAGGTCAGGCGCGACCCCACGCGGTCAAGGAACCAGCCGCCGGGGATCTGGCAGAACGTATAAAGCCAGGCAAACGCCGAAAAGACATAGCCCATTTCCGCTTTGGTGATCCCAAACTCTTCCTGAATATGGGCCGATGCCACGGCAAGGTTGGCGCGGTCTACATAGCAAATGACCACGGTAATAAAAATCATAATTAGCGTCAGGTAGCGGCGACGCCCGGTCTTTGTAGCAGTAACTGGAATATCCATCGCAATCTGTCTCCAGATTTTGGGCATAGCGAAGCCGCTCACCATGCCCTGTAATTTACAGAGGGTGTATTTGGTTTTTTTAATTAAAAACGTAAACAGAATGCGCTAAGTAATTCGTGCTGGGGTAAGAAAACGCAGCCAACGCATTACCAGCGCGAAGTATGACGCGCATTTACCATTCCGCTACGCTGCCATCCTCATGGCGCCACAGCGGGTTACGCCAGTCCGGCGTATTTTTACTCAGCTCAATGACTTTGGCTTCGTCAACTTCCACGCCAAGGCCCGGCTTCGTTAACGGTTTAAAGAAACCGCCTTCCATGCTGAAGTCTTCTTTGTTTTTCACAAAGTCGAGCAGCTCCGCGCCCTTGTTATAGTGAATACCCATGCTTTGCTCCTGGAACACCGCATTACGGGAGACAAAGTCGACGTGCAGGCAGGCCGCCAGCGCAATCGGCCCAAGCGGACAGTGCGGCGCCAGCGCAACATCGTAGGCTTCCGCCATGCCGGCAATTTTGTAGCATTCGGTGATGCCGCCCGCATGGGAGAGATCCGGTTGCAGGATCGCAACGCCGCCCGCCTCCAGCACGCGTTTAAACTCGAAGCGCGAGAACATGCGTTCACCCGCCGCGATTGGAATGTGCGTCTGTTCTGCCAGTTTCGGGTAGTACTCTGCCTGCTCGGCCAGCACCGGCTCTTCGATAAACAGCGGGCGGTACGGCTCCAGCTCTTTAATCAGTACCTTAGCCATCGGCGCGCTGACGCGTCCGTGGAAGTCCAGGCCAAACTCAATCTCGTTGCCGAAGGCCTCGCGGATTTGCGCCACGGTATTCACCGCCCGGTCTACGGCGCGGGAGTTATCGACGATACCCATCTCTTCGCAGCCGTTGAGCTTAAAGGTATCGAACCCGATGCCGCGCAGCTTGTGTATGCCGTCGATCACCTCTGCCGGACGGTCGCCGCCTACCCAGCTGTAGGCCTTGATTTTGTCGCGCACCAGGCCGCCCATCAGCTGCCAGACCGGGGCATTCAGCACTTTGCCTTTGATATCCCACAGCGCCTGGTCGATACCGGCGATGGCGCTCATCAGAATCGGGCCGCCGCGATAGAAGCCCGCCCGGTACATCACTTGCCACAGGTCGTTGATGCGCGCCGGATCCTGACCAATCAGGTATTCCCCCAGCTCATGCACGGCGGCCTCAACCGTGCGCGCGCGGCCTTCAATCACCGGCTCGCCCCAGCCAACCACGCCTTCATCGGTTTCGATCTTCAGGAACATCCAGCGCGGGGGTAAACGGTACGTGGTGAGTTTGGTTATTTTCATTGCACTGCCTCTCGATACGCTTTCACAAATGCTGCCGCCTGCTGCGCGGTACGCTCCACGGACTGTCCGGCGCGATAGAGATCGCTGCCCAGCCCAGCGCCCGCGCAGCCTGCCTTCATCCACTGCGCCAGGTTTTCTGGCGTTACGCCGCCCACGGCAAAGACCGGCACGCTGGCGGGTAAGACCGCTTTCAGCGCTTTGATGTAATCCGGGCCAAAGGCCGACGACGGGAAAATTTTGAGCGTCTGCGCGCCCGCATCGAGAGCGGTAAAGGCTTCGGTAGCCGTAGCGCATCCCGGGCAGACGGTCATGCCGTAGCCCACCGCCCGGCGGATGACCTCGGGGTTGATGTTGGGGGTGACGATGAGTTTGCAGCCCATCTTCGCCAGCCTGTCCACCTGCTCCGGCTGTAACACGGTTCCCGCGCCAATCAGTGCTTTATGACCAAACGCATCCACCACGGCCGGAATGCTTTTTTCCCATTCCGGGGAGTTGAGCGGGATTTCCACCGCGTCGAAACCGGCGTCGATAACCGCGCCGACGTGGGCAAGCGCCTCATTGGGCGTGATGCCGCGCAAAATTGCGATAAGGGGAAGACTAGTTTGCCACTGCATGAGCGATGCTCCTTATTCCTGCCTGAAATGCCGTGTCGCCTTCCACCGCAGCAACATCCCGACCGATGGCGCGAAACGCCTGTCGGTAACGAGACGTCAGCGATGAGCCCGCGACGAGGGTGATGGTCTGCTGCCCGGCGAACGCGTCGGCCAGGGAGGCGACTTCCGCGCCAATCAGCAGGCCGGACAAAAATTCGCTAACCTCCTCGCGCGGGAGATTTCCCAGCACGTGCGAAGCGCGAACCTCAAAAAGCTGTGGCAAAACGGCAGGGGAGGCGATCCCGCGCTCAAGCCCGGCGGCAAACGCCTCCGGCGACGGAACCTGCTCAGACAAACCGGCGCCCACCAGCGAATGCATAAGCAGCAAATGGTGTAATTCGCCGGTCATTACGGTACGAAAATCATGAATTTGCCCGGCATCGGTCTGCACCCATTTGCAGTGCGTACCGGGCATAACGTAGACGGAAGAGGGAGAGAGAGCGCGCGCGCCGAGCAGCTGTGTCTCTTCGCCGCGCATCACGTTATGGTTATCGTCGCGAGAGACGCACAGGCCGGGAATAATCCAGACATTGTCGTCAACGGACGTTAACTGCTCGCCAATGGCGGCAAAATGGGCCGGAACAGGCAGATAGGGGGCAACCTTCCAGCCCACGTTACTGCCGACCATTCCCGCCATCACCACCGGCGTAGCGCCGTCGCGCCAGTCTTGCGTCACTTCTGCTAACACCGCCTCCGGGGATTTACCGTTCAGGCGCGTCACGCCCGCCTCTGATTGCCTGCTTTCCAGGCACTGCTCGCCCTGGTACAGCCAGGCGCGCAGGTTGGTCGATCCCCAGTCAATTGCGATGTAGCGTGATGTCATGTGATTTCCTTCAACCTTCGTGTTGAGCTGGCAATCATGGTGAGAGCCGCCTGCTCTGCCGCATCGCCGTCCTGATGCCGTATCGCATCGAACAGCGCTTTATGTTCCTGGAGCGTTTTCGGCATGTTGGCCTCATCGCCCATCCAGGTACGTTCAAATACCGCTCGCTGTAGCGAGCTGATCGCCACGCTAAGCTGCTGTAACACCGGGTTATGCACCGACTGCAATACCGCCTCGTGATAGCGTATATCCGCCTCGTTGAACGCTTCCCGGTTCTGGTTATTGGCGATCATGTCGTTTAAAGCCGACTCAATCTGCGCCAGGTCGCCTGACGTTGCGCGCTCCGCTGCCCATCGGGCGATGGCCGGTTCCACCAGGTTTCGCACTTCACTCATCGCGCCGATAAGCCGCGGGTCGTAGTCGTTTTCCAGCACCCACTGCAGGACATCGGTATCGAGGTAGTTCCACTGGTTGCGCGGCGCGACAAACGCGCCGCGATAGCGTTTCATTTCAATCAACCGCTTCGCCATCAGCGAGCGGAACACTTCCCGGATGATGTTGCGCGAGGTTTCAAACTCTTCGCAAAGTTCGGCCTCTGCCGGCAGCGGCGAACCGGGAACGTATTTACCACCCACAATCTGAGTGCCCAGCGTGATGACAATGCGATCGGTTTTATTGAGTGTCATGGAGAGTCCTTGTGCTCTGTAAGTCCATCACTACTTTACCGCGACCGCTGAATTTCGCCTCACTTTTGCAGTACAAACGTGAGGCCTTTCGCCTTTGCTGTGACGCTAATGTAGTACAATCATTTAATGTTGTACTACAATCCAGATCACAAAAAGAACAATTCGATAAATTCAGGGCCAAAAAAAGCCCCGGTTGATAACCGAGGCTGATGATTACGGACAGCTGCTAGGACAGGACAAATTTCTCAATCGCGTAAGCCACGCCGTCCTCCAGGTTAGATTTGGTGACGAAGTTCGCCACGTCTTTCACCGACGGGATCGCGTTATCCATCGCCACGCCCATGCCCGCATACTCGATCATCGCGATGTCATTCTCCTGGTCGCCCAGCGCCATAATCTCCTCAGGCTTAATGCCCAGCGCATCGGCAAGGGACTTCACGCCGGTGCCTTTATTGACGCGTTTATCGAGGATCTCGAGGAAGTACGGCGCGCTTTTCAGCACGGTGTATTTCTCTTTCACCTCTGCAGGAATGCGCGCGATGGCTTTGTCCAGAATCGCCGGTTCGTCGATCATCATTACTTTCAGGAACTGCGTCGCCGGGTCCATTTTTTCCGCTTCGCAGAACACCAGCGGGATGGTCGCGACGTAGGATTCATGCACCGTGTAGTAGCTGATATCGCGGTTAGCGGTATACAGCGTTGTGCGATCGAGCGCGTGGAAGTGGGAGCCCACTTCGCGGGAGAGTTTTTCAAGGAACAGGTAGTCATCATAGCTCAGCGCAGTTTGTGCCACCGTGCTGCCATCTGCGGCCTTTTGTACCAGCGCGCCGTTATACGTGATGCAGTAATCGCCCGGCTGATTCATGTGCAGCTCTTTCAGGTAGCTGTGCACCCCGGCATACGGGCGGCCAGTGGTCAGCACCACGTTCACGCCTTTTTCGCGGGCGGCGGCGATCGCGTTTTTAACGGCGGGAGAGATGGTGTGGTCAGGCAGCAGCAGCGTGCCGTCCATATCGATTGCAATGAGTTTGATAGCCATGAGTTCCCCAGGATGAATGAGTGCTACCTCATGCTAACGCGATTAAGCACACAAAAATAGAGCTACATTGCGCAACGGAAACACCCCTTTTACGCTTATCCTGGGGAACTACGGCTTACTTGCGGGTAAGGACAATTTTACCAAACGCACCGCGATCCAGATGTTCAAGCGCCTGTTCAAGTTCATCAAAGCGGTAGCGATGCTCAATCACGGGCTTGAGTTCCATCACATCCACGGCGCGGACGAAATCTTCCAGCGCACGGCGGTGCCCCACGCCAATGCCCTGAATAACGGGGGATTTCAGCAGCAGCTCGCCAGCAGGCAGGGAAATGTCCGTTCCGGCCAGCACGCCAATGACGGAGATACGCCCGTGAACGGCTACCGCGCGCAGGGAATGCTTCAGGTTCTCCCCACCTACGGTTTCGATAATATGGTCGATGCCGCGATCCTGCGTGAGCGCCAGCGTATCTTCTGCCCAGTCGCCCTTCAGCCGGTTAATACCCTGACTGGCCCCGAGTTCTTTGGCCTGCGCCAGTTTGTCATCGCTTCCCGAGGTGACAAACACCTCCGCTCCGTGCGCTTTTGCAATTTGCAGGGCAAAGATCGCCACGCCGCCCGTTCCCTGAACCAGCACCGATTGTCCGGCTCGCAAGTTCCCGCGCTCCACCAGCGCGAACCAGGCGGTAAGCCCTGCGCAGGGCAGCGTGCTGGCCTCTTCGTCATTCAGGGTCTCCGGGGATGCCACCAGCGCGCTTTCCTTCACAACCACATACTCGGCCAGCATCCCCGGGAAGTACCCTCCGCTCGTTTTATAGGGCAAATTACGGGCATCCGCCTGCGGCTTACCGTCGATCCACTCCGGGAAGAAGGTTGAGATAACGCGAGCGCCGGGCTGGAACCGCGTCACGCCTTCACCAACGCTGTCCACCACGCCCGCCATGTCAGATGCCGGAGTGAACGGGAAGGAAAGCGGAATCGGCATCGTGCCTTCAATCACCATTTTATCGCGATAGTTGAGCGCAACGGCATTCACCCGTACGCGCACTTCACCCGGGCCTGGCTGTGGCACCGGCTCCTGAATGAGTTTGAGGCTATCGCGCCCGAGGGCGTTCATAGACCAGCGCTGCATTGTCTCTGTCATTTTTTCTCTCCTGCCATCAAATAAGCTATAGGACTGACAGTCTACCGTTGACGCCTGGTCGTCAGTGGCGATAACTTTTCCCATAATTGATGACGCAGTGGATACAATCTATGACCGATACGCTGAAGGATATTCCTGTCTTTGTGGCCGCCGTTGAGGCGGGAAGTTTTGCTCAGGCCGCTGTTCGTCTGCACCTGTCGCGCTCTGCGGTAGGAAAAAGCATCGCCCGCCTTGAAGAGCGGCTGGGCGTACGTCTTTTCCAGCGCACCACCCGCAGCCAGAGGCTTACCGACAACGGCGCTCTGTTTTATGAACGCTGCCTGCGTGCGCTGGAGGAAATTCGGGGCGCGGAGTCGCTGCTTGAGACAGGGAAGCAGCAGGTCAGCGGCCGCCTGCGCGTCGCCATGCCGGTACTGTTTGGTCGCCAGTGCGTCGCGCCGCTGCTGATAGAACTGACGCAGGAACATCCCGGGCTTGAGCTTGAAATGTCATTCAGCGATCGCGTGGTGGATCTGGTAGAGGAAGGCTTTGATATGGCGGTACGTAACGGCACGCTACAGGACAGCAGCGTGCTGGTCGCCAGAAGGCTGGGCGAGCACCGCATGGTGCTGTGCGCCGCTCCGGATTACCTGATGAAGAACGGCCAGCCAGAAAACGTTGCTGATTTACCCCACCACACTGCCATTAACTATCTGCGATCGGGCAGAGTGCTACCCTGGCAACTGATGGATAGCGAAGGGAGATCGCACACCTTTACTCCCCGCTCATCGCTCAATATGGATGATTTACAGGCAATCTGCGACGCTGCGCTGGCCGGACACGGCCTTGCGTGGTTGCCCTGCTGGATGGCTCGCAGAGAAATACATCAGGGAAAACTCATCCCGCTTTTAAAGCAGGCACCGGACGTGCGCTTCGACGTTCATGCAGTCTGGCAACAGACGCCGCATTTGCCGCTGAGGGTTAGAATTGCTGTCGATACGCTTGCCAGCCGTTTACCGTCAGTGCTGTCGCTGGATATGCCTGCGCCCATAAAAAAGCCGCGCTAAATGCGCGGCCTGAGTCGTGCAGTATAACAACGATTAAATATCGATATTCGCCGCTTTCAGGGCGTTCTCTTCGATGAAGGCACGACGTGGTTCAACCGCGTCGCCCATCAGGGTCGTGAACAGCTGATCCGCTGCAATCGCGTCTTTAACGGTAACGCGCAGCATGCGGCGGCTTTCCGGATCCATGGTGGTTTCCCACAGCTGATCCGGGTTCATTTCGCCCAGACCTTTATAACGCTGAATAGAAAGGCCGCGACGGGACTCTTTCACCAGCCATTCCAGCGCCTGCTCGAAGCTTGCCACCGGCTGACGGCGCTCGCCACGTTCGATGAACGCATCGTCTTCGATCAGACCGCGCAGCTTCTCGCCCAGGGTGCAGATACGGCGGTATTCCGGACCGGTCACAAACTCGTGCTCCAGCGGGTAGTCGGTGTCGACGCCGTGAGTACGGACGCGAACAATCGGCTCGAACTGCTGCGCCGCGTTCTGCTGAACGTCAAACTTCCACTGGCTGCCGTGCTGCTCTTTCTCGTTCAGCTCGCTCACCAGGATGTTTACCCAGCGGGTCACGGCCTGCTCGTTGCTCAGATCGGCTTCGGTCAGGGTTGGCTGATAAATCAGCTCCTTCAGCAGCGCTTTCGGATAGCGACGCTCCATACGGCCAATCATTTTCTGCGTGGCGTTGAACTCGGAGACCAGACGCTCCAGCGGCTCGCCGGCCAGCGCTGGCGCGCTGGAGTTTGCGTGCAGGGTCGCGCCATCAAGGGCGATCGCGATTTGATACTGATCCATCGCATCGTCATCTTTAATGTACTGTTCCTGCTTGCCTTTCTTCACTTTGTACAGCGGCGGCTGTGCAATGTAGACGTGGCCGCGCTCAACGATTTCTGGCATCTGACGATAGAAGAAGGTCAACAGCAGCGTACGAATGTGCGAGCCGTCGACGTCCGCATCGGTCATGATGATGATGCTGTGATAGCGCAGCTTGTCCGGGTTGTACTCGTCGCGACCGATACCGCAGCCGAGCGCGGTGATAAGCGTCGCCACTTCCTGAGAAGAGAGCATCTTGTCGAAGCGCGCTTTCTCAACGTTCAGGATTTTACCCTTCAGCGGCAGAATCGCCTGGTTCTTACGGTTACGGCCCTGCTTCGCAGAACCGCCCGCGGAGTCCCCTTCCACAAGGTACAGTTCAGACAGCGCCGGATCGCGCTCCTGGCAGTCAGCCAGCTTGCCCGGCAGGCCGGCTAAGTCCAGCGCGCCTTTACGACGGGTCATTTCACGGGCTTTACGCGCCGCTTCACGGGCACGGGCCGCATCGATAATTTTGCCCACCACGATTTTCGCGTCGGACGGGTTTTCCTGCAGGTAGTCGCTCAGCAGCTCGTTCATCTGCTGCTCAACCGCCGATTTCACCTCAGAAGAGACCAGCTTGTCTTTGGTCTGCGAGGAGAACTTCGGATCCGGCACCTTCACGGAAACAACAGCAATCAGGCCTTCACGGGCATCGTCGCCGGTGGCGCTGACTTTCGCTTTTTTGCTGTAGCCTTCTTTGTCCATGTAGGCGTTCAGGGTACGGGTCATCGCCGCGCGGAAGCCCGCAAGGTGAGTACCGCCGTCGCGCTGCGGAATGTTGTTGGTGAAGCAGTAGATGTTTTCCTGGAAGCCGTCGTTCCACTGCAATGCCACTTCCACGCCGATACCGTCTTTTTCAGTGGAGAAGTAGAAAATATTCGGGTGAATTGGCGTTTTGTTCTTGTTCAGGTACTCAACGAACGCCTTGATACCGCCTTCGTAGTGGAAGTGGTCTTCTTTGTTGTCGCGTTTGTCGCGCAGACGAATCGACACGCCGGAGTTCAGGAACGACAGTTCACGCAGGCGTTTTGCCAGGATGTCGTACTCAAACTCGGTAACGTTGGTGAAGGTTTCCAGGCTCGGCCAGAAACGCACCATGGTACCGGTTTTCTCGGTATCGCCGATAACGGCCAGCGGGGCTTCAGGCACGCCGTGCTGGTAGATCTGACGGTGAATTTTGCCTTCGCGCTGGATAACCAGCTCCAGCTTCTGCGACAGGGCGTTTACTACGGAAACCCCTACGCCGTGCAGACCGCCGGAAACCTTATACGAGTTATCATCGAACTTACCGCCTGCGTGCAGAACGGTCATGATCACTTCCGCAGCAGATACGCCCTCTTCCGGGTGAATACCGGTTGGGATGCCACGACCATCATCGGTAACGGACACGGAGTTGTCCGCATGGATCGTGACCACGATGTCTTTACAGTGACCCGCGAGCGCTTCGTCGATAGCGTTATCTACCACCTCGAATACCATGTGGTGCAGACCGGTGCCGTCATCCGTGTCGCCGATATACATACCCGGGCGCTTACGCACCGCATCCAGTCCTTTCAGGACTTTGATACTGGAGGAGTCATAAGAATTCGACATCAACGTTTCTCGCTCATTTCAACTTGGGTTAATCCGTTATTTTACCCTTTTCCACGGTAAACATCTTCGAATTTTCGTCCGACATGTCCATAACGTGTTCAGCGCTGATAGCGCTGACGAAAACCTGCGACTGCGTGGCTTTTAAGCGGCTGGCAAGCAGTCCGCGCCGCGCGTCGTCAAGTTCCGAGGCAAAATCATCTATCAGGTACAGGCAGCGTCGTCCGCTTTCGCGGGTGAGGAACTCCCCCTGCGCCAGGCGCAGCGCGCACATCAGGAGCTTTAGCTGCCCGCGCGACAGCGTGTCTTCTACCGGTGCGCCGTCAGCACGAATGCGGAAATCCGCCTTGTGCGGGCCGTGCGCGGTGTAGGTCAACATGCGATCGCGCTCGAAGCTTCTCTCTAACACCTCGGCATAATCCGTCTCTTTCTCCCAGCCACGCTGGAACGAGAAGGTGAGAGAGAATTCGGGTAAAAACTGTTTGCAGGTGTCGGCCATGTCTTCGGCGATACCCGCGCTGTATTCGGCACGCCAGCGGCTGATTTGTTCCGCAAGAGGAATTAATTCCATGTCCCACGGACGCAGCTGGGCGTAGCGCGTGACCTGACGCAACGCGGCGTTACGCTGCTTAAGCAGACGCTTCAGGTTGCTCCAGGCGTTAAAGAAGCCGGCTTCGTTGTGAAAGCATCCCCAGTCGAGGAACGCTCTTCTGTATTTGGGGCCGCCGTTGAGTAAAGTAAACCCCTCCGGCGTAATCAGCTGCATCGGCATCAGCAGCGCCAGCTCCGCCACCTTGTGGCCGTCGGTGCCGTCGATGCGTACCTTGCTGTCGCCCTGCTTGTCCTTGGTCAGGCCGATGGCGGTTTCCCGCTCTGCGCCCTGTAAACGCCCGTGCAGAACAAAGGATTCCTGCTCGTGGCGAATCACGCGACCAATCTGCAAACTGCGAAACGCCCGACCGTGGCCGAGCGTATAGATGGCCTCAAGCACGCTGGTTTTGCCGCTGCCGTTTGCGCCAACCAGAAAGTTAAAGCCAGGGGATAAAGCGAGATCCGCGCTTTCGATATTGCGAAAGTCGCGGATCAACAGACGGGTGAGCGACATTACAGTCTCATTGGCATGACAACATAAGCCGCGCTTTGGCTGGCCGCATCTTCAATCTGTACGCTCGAAACGGAGTCAGTCAGCAGAATGCGAACGTTCTCGCATTTCAGTGCATTGAGCACATCCAGCACGTAGCTGACGTTGAAGCCGATTTCCATCTCAGCCCCGGCGTAGGTGACGTCCAGAATCTCTTCTGCCTCTTCCTGCTCCGGGTTGTTGGCGGTGATTTTGATCTGATTTTCACTCACGTACAGACGTACGCCGCGGAATTTCTCGTTAGAGAGAATGGCCGCACGGGCGAACGCCTGCTTGAGAATATCGCAGCCCGCTTCCAGCGTTTTGTCCGGATTTTTCGGCAATACGCGGCGATAGTCAGGGAAACGACCGTCAACCAGCTTCGACGTGAAGACAAAATCACCCACGTGTGCGCGAATGTTGTTGCTGCCAATCTGCACGCGCAGCGGCGTGTCGCCACCGTCGAGCATACGCATCAGCTCAATCACGCCCTTACGCGGCACGATCACCGAATGGTTTGGCAGTGAATCGCCAATCGGCATGGAACAGACCGCCAGACGGTGCCCGTCGGTGGCCACGGTACGCAGCTCTTCGCCTTCGGTTTCGAACAGCATGCCGTTTAAGTAGTAACGAACGTCCTGGTGCGCCATAGAGAACTGCGTGGCTTCAATCAGACGCTTCATCGTCGCCTGCGGCAGGGTAAATTCAACCTCGCTCTGCCAGTCGTCCAGGTTCGGGAAGTCCGCAGCGGGCAGCGTGGAGAGTGAGAAACGGCTGCGGCCAGAGCGCACCAGCATGCGGTCGCCCTCCAGCTGCACGGCAATTTCAGCGCCTTCCGGCAGCCCACGGCAGATATCAAAGAATTTACGTGCCGGAACCGTGGTCGCGCCCGCGTCGTGCGGCTGCGTCAGCGTAACGCGCGCGATCATTTCCATTTCCAGATCCGTGCCGGTCAGCGACAGCGTACCGTCCGCGACCTGAAGCAGCAGGTTTCCGAGAATAGGCAGCGTTGGGCGGCCACCTAATGGGCCACTCACCTGTTGCAGCGGTTTTAATAAATGTTCACGTTCAACGGTAAATTTCATAGCGTCACGATGATAATGTTCTGATTAAATTGGAAAAATCTTCTTTTATGTCGTGGCTTTCTTCGCGTAACTGCTCAATCTTGCGACAGGCGTGCAGCACGGTCGTATGGTCACGGCCACCAAACGCATCGCCGATTTCCGGCAGGCTGTGGTTGGTTAGCTCTTTTGCCAGCGCCATCGCCATCTGACGCGGACGCGCCACCGAGCGGGAACGACGTTTAGACAGTAAATCTGCCACTTTGATCTTGTAGTACTCAGCCACCGTCTTCTGAATATTGTCGATGGTGACCAGTTTTTCCTGCAATGCCAACAAATCGCGCAGCGCTTCACGCACAAAATCGATGGTGATCGCACGACCGGTAAAATTGGCGTTGGCGATAACGCGATTCAGTGCCCCTTCCAGCTCACGAACGTTGGAACGCAGGCGCTTGGCAATAAAGAACGCCACTTCACCCGGCAGGCGAATGTCGTTCTCGTCGGCTTTTTTCATCAGGATCGCGACGCGGGTTTCCAGCTCCGGCGGCTCGATCGCCACGGTCAGGCCCCAGCCGAAGCGGGATTTCAGACGATCTTCAACGCCGTTGATCTCTTTTGGATAACGATCCGAGGTCAAAATGATCTGCTGATTGCCTTCCAGCAGGGCGTTAAAGGTGTGGAAAAACTCTTCCTGCGATCGTTCCTTATTGGCAAAGAACTGGATGTCATCGATCAGCAGTGCGTCAACGGAACGGTAGTAGCGTTTAAACTCTTCGATCGCATTGTTTTGCAGGGCTTTTACCATGTCCTGAACGAAGCGCTCGGAGTGCATATACACTACTTTGGCATTGGGCTTACGCGCCATAATGCCGTTACCCACCGCGTGCAGCAGGTGCGTTTTACCGAGACCCGTGCCGCCATAAAGGAACAGCGGGTTGTAAGCACCACCGGGGTTATCGGCAACCTGGCGGGCCGCCGCGCGCGCCAGCTGGTTCGATTTACCTTCAACGAAGTTATCGAACGTGTGCTTCACGTTAACGTTAGAGCGGTAGGTAGGCTCTGCGGGGGCCGGAACGTTATCCCAGCCCTGACGAGCCGGTGCAACACGCGGTGCAGGAGCGGGCGCCGCCTGAGCAGGGGCTGCCACATTGACAACTTCACGAACGGTTTGGGTGACCGGCTTTGTGCCCACTTCAAAACGCAGCTGTGGGGCATCTGATCCGCAGAAATCGTTCAGCAGTCCATTGATGTTGTTAAGGTATTTATCCCTTACCCAATCGAGCACGAAACGGTTTGGCGCATACAAAGCCAGCGTGTTATCGCTCAGTTCCGCCTGCAACGGGCGGATCCACATACTGAATTCTGTGGCTGGTAACTCATCCTGCAATCGGGCAAGACACTGCTGCCAAAGCGAAAGTGACACGGCGGACTCCACTCGAACAATAAAAGAAAACTATTGAATATTCATGATTGTTGGCGCACATCGACATGACCCTGTGCAAAAGGGGGACGTGCGAATTGCTATCTGCAATTAAATCCTGACCAGGATCCTGGGATCCCAATCGGGACCGCGGATCATAGCCTAAACTGAGACAGAGATCTTCTGTTTCTCACAGATTCTTCCCGATTTATCCACAGGAAGATCCGAAACCGGGTAAGTGTAAACGATCCTGACGCGAGTGCCCCGCGATTTAGCGCGCATATTGGAAAATTTAATGAGCACAGACCTTTTTTGGCTTAAATGATCTAACGAAGATCCGGGACGATCCTTGCGCTTTGTGGATGACGCCGTATAATCCTCGACCCGGCGCGTGAGGCTCATCTTCCTGCGTCGTTCGCTGCTCATTTTCCACGCAAAATAGTGCGGAAATACGCAGGAAATAAGGAAAGAGAATTGACTCCGGAGTGTACAATTATTACAATCCGGCCTCTTTAATCACCCACGCTGAGGCGTTAGTCGTTCGAAACTCGTTCGGGTATACGCAAAAGTCAGTGAATTTATTCAAGTTTAGGTAGAAATCGCCATGAAACGCACTTTTCAACCGTCTGTACTGAAGCGCAACCGTTCTCACGGCTTCCGTGCTCGTATGGCTACTAAAAATGGTCGTCAGGTTCTGGCACGTCGTCGTGCTAAAGGCCGCGCTCGTCTGACCGTTTCCAAGTAATAAAGCTAACCCCTGAGTGGTTAAGCTAGCATTTCCCAGGGAGTTACGTTTGTTAACTCCCACTCATTTCACTTTCGTCTTCCAGCAGCCACAACGGGCTGGCACGCCGCAAATCACCATCCTCGGCCGCCAAAATTCGCTGGGGCATCCCCGCATCGGTCTCACAGTCGCCAAGAAAAACGTTAAGCGTGCGCATGAACGCAACCGGATTAAACGTCTGACGCGTGAAAGCTTCCGTTTACGTCAACACGAACTGCCTTCGATGGATTTCGTGGTGGTGGCTAAAAAAGGGGTTGCCGACCTCGATAACCGTGCTCTCTCGGAAGCGTTGGAAAAATTATGGCGCCGCCACTGTCGCCTGGCTCGCGGGTCCTGATAGCCCTCATCAGGGTCTATCAACGCCTGATTAGTCCGCTACTCGGGCCACATTGCCGTTTCACCCCAACATGCTCAAGCTACGGAATTGAGGCATTGCGCAGGTTTGGAGTGATAAAAGGCAGTTGGTTGACGGTGAAACGCGTATTAAAATGCCACCCTTTACACCCAGGTGGAGACGACCCCGTCCCTCCAGGACCCTTTGATACCAGAGAACACTAACGATGGATTCGCAACGCAATCTTCTTATCATCGCTTTGTTGTTCGTGTCTTTCATGATCTGGCAGGCATGGGAGCAGGATAAAAATCCTCAACCCCAGCAGCAGACCACGCAGACCACGACCACCGCAGCGGGTAGCGCCGCCGACCAGGGCGTACCGGCCAGTGGCCAGGGGAAACAGATTACGGTTAAAACCGATGTGCTTGAGCTGACTATCAACACCCGTGGCGGTGATGTTGAGCAGGCGCTGCTGTTGACCTACCCGAAAGAGCTGAAGTCTACCGAACCGTTCCAGTTACTGGAAACCACGCCTGAGTTTATCTACCAGGCGCAGAGCGGCCTGACCGGTCGTGATGGCCCGGATAACCCGGCTAACGGTGCGCGTCCACTGTATAACGTCGAGAATGACACGTTTGTGCTGGCTGATGGTCAGAACGAACTGGTTATCCCGATGACCTACACCGACGCCGCAGGCAACACCTTCACCAAAACCTTCACCCTGAAACGCGGTGAGTATGCGGTGAACGTGGGCTACAGCGTACAGAACGCCGGTGAGAAACCGCTGGAAATCTCTACCTTTGGTCAGCTGAAGCAGTCCATCAATCTGCCGTCTCACCGTGACACCGGAAGCAGCAACTTTGCGCTGCATACCTTCCGCGGCGCGGCGTACTCCACGCCAGACACCAAGTACGAGAAATACAAGTTCGACACCATTGCCGATAACGAAAACCTGAACGTCAGCTCTAAAGGCGGTTGGGTCGCAATGCTGCAACAGTATTTCGCAACGGCGTGGGTACCGAATAACGACGGGACGAATAACTTCTACACCGCGAACCTCGGCAACGGTATTGCCGCTATCGGCTACAAATCTCAGCCGGTTCTGGTGCAGCCGGGTCAAACCGGTAAGCTGGCAAGCACCCTGTGGGTTGGCCCGGAAATCCAGGACAAAATGGCTGCCGTTGCGCCACATCTGGACCTGACCGTAGATTACGGTTGGCTGTGGTTCATCTCTCAGCCGCTGTTCAAGCTGCTGAAGTTCATCCACAGCTTCCTGGGTAACTGGGGCTTCTCCATCATCGTTATCACCTTTATCGTTCGTGGCATCATGTACCCGCTGACTAAGGCGCAGTACACCTCCATGGCGAAGATGCGTATGCTGCAGCCGAAGATTCAGGCAATGCGTGAGCGTCTGGGCGATGACAAACAGCGTCAGAGCCAGGAAATGATGGCCCTGTATAAAGCCGAGAAGGTAAACCCGCTGGGTGGTTGCTTCCCGCTGCTGATTCAGATGCCAATCTTCCTTGCGCTGTACTACATGCTGATGGGTTCCGTTGAGCTGCGCCACGCGCCGTTCGCCCTGTGGATCCATGACCTGTCCGCACAGGACCCGTACTACATCCTGCCGATCCTGATGGGCGTGACGATGTTCTTCATTCAGAAGATGTCTCCGACCACCGTGACCGACCCGATGCAGCAGAAGATCATGACCTTTATGCCGGTCATCTTCACCGTGTTCTTCCTGTGGTTCCCGTCAGGTCTGGTGCTGTACTATATCGTCAGCAACCTGGTGACCATCATCCAGCAGCAGCTGATCTACCGTGGTCTGGAAAAACGTGGCCTGCACAGCCGCGAAAAGAAAAAGTCCTGATTCGGTAAGTTAACGCTAAAATAAGGGCGGTCGATTGACCGCCTTTTTTATTTGTACTGAACGAGAGCAACCATGAGCCATAACGACACTATCGTCGCCCAGGCAACCCCACCGGGACGCGGTGGTGTAGGCATTCTGCGCATCTCCGGCCTGAAGGCGCGCGAGGTGGCCGAAGCGGTGCTGGGTAAACTGCCAAAGCCGCGCTACGCTGATTATCTGCCGTTTAAAGATGCCGACGGCACCCCGCTGGACCAGGGCATTGCGCTGTGGTTCCCCGGCCCGAACTCCTTTACCGGCGAAGACGTGCTGGAGCTCCAGGGCCACGGCGGCCCGGTGATCCTCGATCTGCTGTTAAAGCGTATTCTGACCCTGCCTGGCCTGCGCATTGCGAAGCCGGGCGAGTTCTCCGAGCGTGCCTTCCTGAACGACAAGCTCGACCTGGCGCAGGCCGAGGCGATTGCAGACCTGATCGACGCCAGCTCCGAACAGGCGGCCCGCTCTGCCCTGAACTCGTTGCAGGGCGCGTTTTCCGCACGCGTAAATCACCTTGTGGAAGCACTTACTCACCTCAGGATCTACGTCGAAGCAGCAATTGACTTCCCGGATGAAGAAATCGACTTTCTCTCTGACGGTAAAATTGAAGCCCAGCTCAACGACGTGATGGCCGATCTCGACGCGGTGCGTGCCGAAGCGCGTCAGGGCAGCCTGCTGCGTGAAGGGATGAAGGTGGTCATTGCCGGACGCCCGAACGCCGGGAAATCGAGCCTTCTGAACGCCCTGGCGGGCCGTGAGGCGGCGATCGTGACCGACATTGCCGGGACGACCCGCGACGTGCTGCGCGAGCATATCCATATCGACGGCATGCCGCTGCATATCATCGACACCGCCGGGCTGCGCGATGCCAGCGACGAGGTTGAGCGTATCGGTATCGAGCGCGCCTGGCAGGAGATCGAGCAGGCCGACCGCGTGCTGTTTATGGTGGACGGCACCACGACCGACGCCGTCGACCCGGCGGAGATCTGGCCAGACTTTATCGCTCGTCTGCCGGCTAAACTGCCGATCACCGTGGTGCGTAACAAAGCGGACGTGACCGGCGAAACGTTGGGCATCAGCGATGTGAATGGTCACTCACTGATTCGCCTCTCGGCGCGCACCGGGGAAGGCGTGGACGACCTGCGTAACCATCTCAAGCAGAGCATGGGGTTTGATACGAGTATGGAGGGTGGCTTCCTGGCGCGTCGCCGTCACCTGCAGGCGCTGGAGGAGGCGGCTCGCCATCTTGACCAGGGCAAAGCCCAGCTGATCGGCGCGTGGGCGGGTGAACTGCTGGCGGAGGAGCTGCGTCTGGCGCAGCAGAATCTGAGTGAGATCACCGGAGAGTTTACGTCGGACGATCTGCTGGGAAGGATTTTCTCGAGCTTCTGTATCGGTAAGTAATTCCCGCTAGCACAGGGTGATTTCCTTTCAGGAAATCACCATTGTCCAAATGGCAACTCGCCTAATCACCGCCATCCCCCTATTCTGCATGCCTGCATCTATGGGGGATATATGGCTCGTTTTCTGTTTTGTAGTTTTGCGCTGGTTCTGCTTTATCCGTCCGGCATTGATATGTATCTGGTGGGTTTACCGCACATCGCGCGGGATCTGGGGGCCAGTGAGGCACAGCTGCACATCGCGTTTTCGGCCTACCTTGCGGGGATGGCGTCCTCAATGGTGTTTGCGGGAAAAATCGCGGATAAGGCCGGGCGTCAGCCCGTCGCCATTACCGGTGCGATCGTCTTCGCGCTGGCATCCATACTCTGCTCTGTCGCGCAGGGAAGTCCCCTGTTCCTGACCGGACGTTTTATTCAGGGCATTGGCGCGGGCGGCTGCTACGTGGTGGCGTTTGCCATTCTGCGCGATACCCTGAGCGCCCAGCGCCGCGCCAAGGTGCTCTCAATGCTGAACGGCATTACCTGCATCATTCCCGTACTGGCACCGGTTATAGGCTACCTGATCATGCTCAAATTTCCGTGGCAGAGCCTATTCTGGACCATGGCGGCAATGGGCGCCATCGTCTTTATCTTGTCCGTGACGGTGCTGAAAGAGACCCACCCCGGTTCGCAGCAGTCCCCCCATACCGCAACCATCCATCCGGCTGAAAAATTGTTGAATCGCTTTTTCCTTAGCCGGCTGGCAATCACCACGCTTAGCGTGGCGGTGATCCTCACCTATGTAAACGTTTCCCCGGTTTTGCTGATGGAGACAATGGGCTTCGATCGCGGCGAGTATTCAGCGGTGATGGCGCTAACCGCGATGGTCAGCATGGCGGTCTCTTTCTCAACGCCTTTTGCGCTCAATATTTTCCGCCAGCGCACGCTGATGCTAACTTCGCAGGCGCTGTTCCTTGCCGCCGGCGCGGTCCTGGCAACCGCCAGTTCGCACGCGCTGATGCTGGTGGGCATCACCCTGATTTGCGCCGGGTTTTCCGTCGGCTTCGGCGTGGCGATGAGCCAGGCGCTTGGCCCGTTCTCGCTGCGCGCGGGTGTCGCAAGTTCGGTGCTGGGCATTGCTCAGGTTTGCGGTTCGTCGCTGTGGATTTGGCTGGCGGCGGTGATCGGCCTTAACGCGCTGAATATGCTGATCGGGGTTCTGATTGGCTGTAGCATACTCTGCATCACCTTACTTATGGTCATTCAGCCCGCGGCGAACTATGAAGAAGCCCATCCGCAATCTCGATCTTAATCTTTTACTTTGCCTGCAGCTCCTGCTTCAGGAGCGCAGCGTCACCAAGGCCGCGAAGCGGATGAACGTGACGCCCTCCGCGGTGAGTAAATCGCTGGCGAAGCTGCGCGACTGGTTCGACGATCCGCTGTTTGTGAAAACGCCGTTAGGGCTGCTGCCCACGCCGCTGACGGTGAGCCTGGAGCAGGATCTGGCCGACTGGATGCAGATTGGCAATCAGATCCTCGATAAATTCCACCACGATTCGCCCGGCGGCCTGAACTTCGAGCTGGCCGCGGAAACGCCGCTGATGTTGATCCGGTTTAACGATCTGCTGGAGCAGGTTAATCAGCGCTATCCGCAGGCCACGGTGAAGATGCGCCACTGGGATTATGACTCGCTGGACGCCATCACGCGCGGAGAGGTCGATCTGGGCTTTACCGGTCGCGAAACGCATCCGCGCTCGCGGGAGCTGCTAAAGCTGATGCCGTGGTTTATTGACTATGAAATCCTGTTCAGCGACCGTCCCTGCGTCTATTTGCGGGAAGATCACCCGGCGCTTCAGGATGAGTGGAACCTCGAGACGTTTCTGCGCTACCCGCATATCAGCATCTTCTGGGAACGCAGCGATACCTGGGCGCTCGACGAGGTGCTAAGAGAAATGGGCCGGGAGCGCAATATCGCCATGAGCCTGCCCGGTTTTGAACAGTCGATGTTTATGGCGGCGCAGCCCGGCCATCACTATATCGCGACCGCGCCAGGCTACTGCCGCCATTACAACCAACTCCACCAGCGAAATCTGATCTGCCTTCCCATCCCCATCGATGAAGCGCAGGCAGAAAAGCTGACCGTGCCCTTCACGCTGATCTGGCATAAACGGAACAGCCATAATCCGAAAATTCTCTGGCTACGCGAGACGATAAAAGCGCTGTATACCGCGCCAGGTCAGGTTTTCGCCTAAGATAATGTAAAGTTCGGTCCTCAGGCTTCTCATATTTCCATTTACTGATTAAAACAGAAGCTGAGTTAAGCGATAATCATGTAACCGTTTAACCGAATACGACCATTATCAGGGAGCGAAAAATGGCTACGCACTTTGCACGAGGGACATTAACAGAAGGGCATCTCGTATCGGCCAGAGTTTCTTCAGCCTGCCACAGCGAGGCACTCAAGCTACCAGAACACCGCAGGACGCGGTTTTTAGCCTCCAGGGCACTCCTCGCTGAACTGCTTTTTATGCTGTACGGCACCAGCGAACTACCGGACATCATTATCCAGCCAGAGGGACGTCCGGTGTTTGCGGACCCTGCGCTGCCCCGTTTTTCCATCGCTTACACCGGCAATATTGTTGGCGTCGCCCTGACCACGGAAGGCGATTGCGGACTAGATATGGAACTGCAACGCGTGACGCGCAGCTTCCACGGTGCCAACGCGCTTGATGAATACCCGCTCTCCAGCAATGAAAAGCTGTGGGTACGTAACCAGAACGATCCCGTTGAAGCCAGAGCGCAGCTCATCACCCTTCGCCAGAGCATCCGTAAACTGAGCGGCGCGGCGTCAGACGACGCCAGCCTGTTGCAGCTGCTTCCCGGCTCCGGGCGCCTGCGTGCCGCGAAAGCGTCGCTGGTAGAGGCGCTCAGCGACGCTGAGGACGTGCTGATCTGGTCCGTTGCGGTTACCCCCGCCATCGAACGACTAAAAGTCTGGGAGTTTGACAGTATACGCGGCTGGCGTAGTCTTCCGGATGTACCCGAGCGCGCCAACGAGCCCGCCGCGCGCCTGATACGATTAACCAGTTTACCGGCAGAAAAAGCATATACCCTTAGCTGATCCGTTCAGGGTCATCATGATGAAACAGGAGTAATCATGTCTGATACGTTGAAAGTTGTTACGTTACTGGGAAGCCTGCGCAAAGGTTCGTTTAACGGGATGGTTGCCCGCACGCTGCCGCAGCTGGCACCGGCTGGAATGGAGATTAGCGCCCTGCCATCAATCGGCGACATCCCGCTTTATGATGCTGATGTTCAGCAGGAAGAAGGATTCCCGCAAAGCGTGGAGGCAATAGCCGAGCAGATCCGCCAGGCCGACGGCGTAGTGATCGTGACGCCAGAATATAACTATTCGGTACCGGGTGGCCTGAAGAACGCCATTGACTGGTTATCCCGCTTACCGGAGCAGCCGCTGTCAGGCAAGCCGGTGCTGATCCAGACCAGTTCTATGGGTGCCATCGGCGGCGCGCGCTGCCAGTATCACCTGCGTCAGATCCTGGTGTTCCTGGATGCGATGGTGATGAACAAGCCGGAATTTATGGGTGGCGTGATTCAGAACAAGGTCGACCCGCAGACGGGTGAAGTGGTGGATCAAAGCACGCGCGACCATCTCTCTGGCCAGCTGACGGCGTTTGGGGATTATATCAAGAGGGTGAAGGCGTAAGGTGAGGTGCGGGCTGATGCCCTCACCCTGACCCTCTCCCGCAGGGAGAGGGTACAAACACTAAAGCCCTTTTCGGAGAAAAGGGCTTGCTGTTTATTTGGCGTCGATGAACACAATCTTCAGCACAAACAGCAGCGCCACGATGATGACGCACGGGCTGAGTTCGCGGAAGCGGCCGGTGCCGATCTTCATCACGCAGTAGGAGATAAAGCCCAGCGCGATACCTTCGGTAATCGAGAAGCTGAACGGCATCATTACCGCGGTGATAAACGCCGGAACGGCTTCCGTTAAATCTTCCCACTTCACGCGCGCCAGGCTCGACGTCATCAGCACGCCGACATAAATCAGCGCACCCGCAGCAGCGTACGGAGGCACCATCCCGGCAAGCGGAGAGAGGAAGATCACCAGCAGGAACAGCAGCCCCACGACTACCGCCGTCAGGCCGGTACGACCGCCCACGGACACGCCGGAAGAGGATTCAATGTAAGCGGTAACAGACGAGGTGCCGATGAAAGAGCCGGCGACGGAAGAGACGCTATCCACATACAGTGCCTGCTTCATGCGCGGGAATTTACCTTTTTCATCTGCCAGACCCGCTTTATCGGTCACGCCGATCAGCGTACCGGAGGAGTCAAACAGGTTGACCAGCATGAAGGAGAAAATCACCCCTGCCAGGCCCAGGTTCAGAGAGCCCGCCAGATCGACGTGGCCAATCACGGTGGAAACGCTCGGTGGCGCAGAGACGATACCGTTGTAATGCACGTCCCCCAGCATCCAGCCCAGCAGCGTGGTCACAATGATAGAAACCAGCACCGCGGCATGGATGTTGCGCGACGCCAGGATCGCGATAATAAAGAAGCCGAGCACGCCCAGCAGCACGCTGTGGGAGGTCAGGTTACCAATGCTCACCAGGGTTTCCGGGTTCGCCACGATAACGCCGGCGTTTTTCAGCCCCATCATGCCGATGAACAGACCGATACCGCTGGTGATGCCCACGCGCAGGCTCACCGGGATATTGGCAATCATCCAGTAGCGCACGCGGAAGATGGTCAGCAGCAGCAGGCCTACCGCACCCCAGAAAATGGCGCCCATACCGACCTGCCATGGCAGGCCCATTGCCTGAACCACCACGAAAGCGAAGAACGCATTCAGACCCATTGCCGGGGCCAGCGCCACGGGCAGGTTAGCGAAAATGCCCATCAGAATGCTGCCAAGGGCCGCGATCAGACAGGTGGTTACAAAGACGGCGCTGGTGTCCATGCCAGCCACGCCCAGAATTTGCGGGTTAACAAAAACGATATAGACCATCGTCAGGAAGGTAGTAAAACCGGCGATCACTTCGGTGCGTGCCGTTGTGCCGTGCTCGCGCAGTTTAAACACGCGCTCAAGCAGACCCTGACCAGATGTCTGGGTAGTGTGTTGTTGACTCATCATCAATTTCCGAACAAGGAGGGAAAATTCGTCGCTATCCTATACCAAAATGCGACAATAGTGGCGGTTACGGGATACTTTTTTCATTGATTTTGCTTATACGGCAACGATTGCGTCTCGTTAAACTGTCGTACGTAAACGTTAAACTTGTTAAAAGGGAAGGGCATGTCCGGAATTGAAGCGGTATTTTTCGACTGTGACGGTACGCTGGTGGACAGTGAGGTCATTTGTTCGCGCGCGTATGTCGCCATGTTCCAGGAATTTGGCATTACGCTCGATCTCGAAGAGGTGTTTAAACGCTTTAAGGGCGTGAAGCTGTACGAGATCATCGACATCATTAACGAAGAGCACGGTGTGGATCTGGCGAAAGCGGATCTGGAGCCGGTGTACCGCGCCGAGGTCGCACGCCTGTTCGATGCCGAACTGGAGGTGATCGCCGGGGCTAACGCGCTGCTGGATGCGATGACGGTGCCGATCTGCGTGGTCTCTAACGGTCCGGTCAGCAAGATGCAGCATTCACTCGGCAAGCTGGACCTGTTGCACCACTTCCCGGAAAAACTGTTCAGCGGCTACGATATCCAGCGCTGGAAACCCGATCCGGCGCTGATGTTCCACGCGGCGAAAGCGATGAACGTCAACGTGCAGAACTGTATTCTGGTGGATGATTCTTCTGCGGGCGCGCAGTCGGGAATTGATGCGGGAATGGAGGTGTTTTACTTCTGTGCCGATCCGCACAACAAGCCGATCGATCATCCAAAAGTGACCACCTTTACCGATCTGGCGCAGCTGCCTGCACTGTGGAAGGCGCGCGGGTGGGATATTACGCGGTAAATGAAAACAGGGCGGGTATGCGCTACGCGCCACCCGCCATAACCCTTACTCTTTCGGATCTTTACCCGCCAGCAGCTTGTCCAGCTCGTCGCCGCCCACGTGTCGGAAATCCTGACCCTTAACGAAGTAGAAGATGTATTCACAAATATTCTGGCAGCGGTCACCGATACGCTCGATTGAGCGCGCGCAGAACAGCGCGGTCAGAACGCTTGGAATGGTGCGTGAATCTTCCATCATGTAGGTCATCAGCTGACGCACGATGCCTTCGTATTCCTGGTCAACTTTCTTGTCTTCACGGTAGATACGGACCGCTTCGTCCAGATCCATACGCGCGAAAGCATCCAGCACGTCGTGCAGCATCTGCACGGTGTGGCGACCAAGGGACTCCAGGCTCACCAGCAGCGGCTGGTGCTGCTGAGAGAACTTCTCCAGCGCGGTGCGGCAGATTTTATCCGCAACGTCACCGATACGTTCCAGCTCGGCGATAGTTTTGATGATCGCCATCACCAGGCGCAGGTCGCTCGCCGTCGGCTGACGCTTCGCAATAATGCGCACGCAGGCCTCGTCGATGGCCACTTCCATCATATTGACGTTTTTGTCGCCTTCAATGACGCGCTTCGCCAGCTCGCTGTCCTGGTTGTGCATCGCCGTGATCGCATCAGAAAGCTGCTGCTCGACCATGCCGCCCATGGTCATCACCTGGGTGCGAATGCTTTCCAGCTCTGCGTTGAACTGGCCGGAAATGTGTTTATTAAGATTGAGGTTGTCCATGGTTTCTCCACATGCACTGAGGCAAATCAACCGTAGCGGCCAGTAATATAATCTTCGGTTTGTTTCTTCGCGGGCTTGGTGAACAGATCGTCCGTGTTACTGAACTCAATCAGCTCGCCCAGGTACATAAACGCCGTGTGGTCAGAGCAACGCGCAGCCTGCTGCATGTTGTGGGTAACGATCACCACGGTGTAATCCTGCTTCAGCTCGGTGATCAGCTCTTCAATACGCCCGGTTGAGATCGGGTCCAGCGCTGAACACGGCTCATCCAGCAACAACACTTCCGGGCGAATGGCGATACCGCGCGCAATGCACAGACGCTGCTGCTGACCACCGGAGAGAGAGTACCCGCTCTGGTGAAGTTTATCTTTGGTTTCGTTCCATAATGCGGCCTTGGTCAATGCCCACTGCACGCGCTCGTCCATATCCGCGCGGGAGAGTTTCTCAAACAGACGCACGCCGAACGCAATGTTGTCATAAATCGACATCGGGAACGGCGTTGGTTTCTGGAACACCATCCCCACTTTCGCACGCAGCAGGGCGATATCCTGGGTATTGGTCAGGATGTTGTCACCGTCCAGCAGAATTTCACCTTCTGCGCGCTGCTCCGGATAGAGCGAATACATCTTGTTAAAGGTACGCAGCAGCGTGGATTTACCACAGCCTGACGGACCGATGAATGCCGTCACCTGGTTCTTCGCGATATCCAGGTTGATGTTCTTCAGGGCATGGAATTTGCCGTAGTAGAAGTTCAAATCACGAACCTGAATCTTACCCGGGGCAGTATCAACCATACTCATTGACTCATTTCCTCATTCGGCGCCGCGATGTGCCGCGCCGTAAAAATTTAACCGTGTTTCTTCTTCGCGAAAATGACGCGCGCCAGAATGTTCAGCAACAGTACGCAAAGGGTGATGATCAGCACCCCGGCCCAGGCCAGCTGCTGCCATTCCGCGAATGGGCTCATCGCAAATTTAAAGATCGTCACCGGCAGGTTGGCGATCGGCTGCATCATGTCCGTGCTCCAGAACTGGTTGGAGAGCGCGGTAAACAGCAGCGGTGCGGTTTCACCGGCGATACGGGCGATAGCCAGCAGGATACCGGTCATGATCCCGGAGACGGACGCTTTCAGGGTAATCGCCGAAATCATCTTCCATTTCGGCGTGCCCAGCGCGTAAGCCGCTTCACGCAGGCTGTCCGGCACCAGTTTCAGCATGTTTTCAGTGGTACGAATAACGATAGGCACCTGTAGCAGCGCCAGCGCGATCACACCCGCCCAGCCGGAGAAGTGTTCCATTTGTGCCACCACGATGGTGTAAACAAACAGACCTACCACAATCGACGGGGCAGAAAGCAGAATGTCGTTGATAAAGCGGATGACTTCAGCGATCCAGGACTTACGGCCGTATTCCGCCAGGTAGATACCCGCCATGATGCCCAGCGGCGTACCGAAAACGGTCGCCCACAGGATCAGCAGGCCACTACCCGCCAGGGCGTTTGCCAGACCGCCACCCGCCGTGTTCGGCGGCGGCGTCATCTCGGTGAACAGCGCCAGGGACATTCCATCAATACCGCGGGTAATGGTGGACATCAGGATCCAGATCAGCCAGAACAGGCCGAATGCCATCGTTGCCATCGAAAGCGTCAGCGCAATGCGGTTTTTAATCCGGCGCTTTGACTGCATTTTACGGCGAGATTCCGCAAGCTGGGCGGTGTTTTGCATGTCGAGAGTCGCCATTAGCGTGCCCCCTCATTTTTAGCCAGACGCATAATCATCAGCTTGGAGATAGCCAGCACGATAAAGGTGATAACAAACAGGATCAGACCCAGCTCCATCAGCGCCGCGACGTGCAGTCCCGATTCGGCTTCGGCGAATTCGTTCGCCAGCGCGGAGGTGATGCTGTTCCCCGGCATATACAGCGAAACGCTGTCGAGCTGGTAGGTGTTACCGATGATAAAGGTCACCGCCATGGTTTCGCCGAGCGCGCGGCCTAAACCCAGCATTATGCCGCCGATCACCCCATTTTTGGTGAACGGAAGGACGATGCGCCAGATCACTTCCCAGGTGGTGCAGCCGATGCCGTAGGCCGACTCTTTCATCATCACCGGGGTTTGTTCGAAGACATCGCGCATTACCGCCGCAATGTACGGAATAATCATGATGGCGAGGATCACCCCGGCCGCCAGAATACCGATACCGAACGCCGGGCCTGAGAACAGCGCACCCACAAACGGAACGGCAGAGAGAACGTTACCCACCGGCTCCTGGAAGTACGTCGCAAACAGCGGAGCAAAGATAAACAGACCCCACATGCCGTAAACGATGCTTGGAATGGCCGCCAGCAGTTCAATGGCGATACCCAGCGGACGCCGCAGCCAGCCGGGTGCCAGCTCCGTAAGGAACAGGGCAATACCGAAGCTCACCGGAACGGCAATCAGCAGGGCGATAAAGGAGGTGACCAGCGTGCCGTAAATCGGCACCAGCGCGCCGTAGATATCGTTCGGCGCATCCCACTCTTTGGTCCACAGGAAGGAGAAACCAAATTTCTGAATGCTCGGCCAGGAGGAAAAGATCAGGGACACGATAATGCCGCCCAGCAGCAATAGCACAATCAGCGCAGCCAGTTTGACCAGGGCGCTGAAAATCATGTCACCTTTTTTACCCGGAGGGTTAAATGCAGGCTTGGTTGCAGCCATAAATTACTCTTCTTTTTGAGACGTTTTACGAATATGCCCGGTGGCGCTGGCGCTTACCGGGCCTACAGTCTGAACCGTAGGGCGGGTAGGCGTTAGCGCCGCCCGCCATCTTCGTTAACTATATCCTGTTAGTACAGTGCTTTACCGCTGCTGTCTTTCACGTTGGTTTTCCATGCAGCACGAATCTGCTCAACCACGCTGTCTGGCAGGCTGGCGTAATCCAGGTCATTAGCCTGTTTGCCGCCGTTTTTGTATGCCCAGTCGAAGAACTTCAGCACTTCAGCACCCTGCTCAGGTTTCTTCTGATCTTTGTGGACCAGAATGAAGGTGGTGGAAGTGATTGGCCATGCATCGTCGCCTTTCTGGTTGGTCAGGTCCTGAGCGAAGGATTTGCTCCAGTCAGCGCCTTTGGCGGCGTTGGCGAAGTTCTCTTCGGTCGGGCTAACCGGTTTGCCGTCAGCAGAGACCAGTTTGGTGTAGGCCAGATTGTTCTGCTTAGCGTAGGCGTACTCTACGTAGCCGATGGAGCCAGGCAGACGCTGCACGAAAGCGGCGATGCCGTCGTTGCCTTTACCGCCCAGGCCGGTTGGCCAGTTAACGGTAGAGCCGGAACCCACTTTAGATTTCCACTCTTCGTTAACTTTCGCCAGGTAGCTGGTGAATACGAAGGAGGTACCTGAACCGTCGGCGCGGCGAACCACAGCGATATTCTGCGAAGGCAGCTTAACGCCCGGGTTCAGCTTAGTGATGGCTTCGTCGTCCCATTTTTTGATTTTGCCCAGGTAGATGTCGCCCAGGGTTTTGCCGTCCAGCACCAGCTCGCCTGATTTCAGGCCAGGGATGTTAACGGCCAGCACAACGCCGCCGATCACGGTCGGGAACTGGAACAGGCCTTCCTGATTCAGTTTCTCATCAGACAGCGGAGCGTCGGATGCGCCGAAATCAACGGTATTCGCGGTAATTTGTTTTACGCCACCGGAGGAGCCGATACCCTGATAGTTAACCTTGTTGCCGGTTTCTTTCTGGTAGGTATCCGCCCATTTGGCATACACCGGCGCAGGGAAGGTTGCACCAGCGCCAGTCAGGCTTGCTGCTGCGAAGGCAGAGAAAGCGCTCAGAGATAAGGTCGCGGCGACAACAGTTGCGACAGTGGTACGCATAACTTTCATAATGTCTCCTGCAAGGATTTCGTAAATCATTGTTTAAGTGGCTACGATGAGCAAAATAGGACAAACAGGTGACAGATAAATGTACGAATTATGACAGTTTTATGACAAAGAAAATTTCACTTAAAAACAAGTCAAACTCTCTTTATTTATCAAGAGATTACCAGATAACATGACAGCCTGTTTTCAGTAATATTTTCTTTATGTGACACTGATAAAATAGCTGAAAATGACGGATTGTCATAAAAAAGGCCCCACCGGATGGTGGAGCCTGGAAGGATTATTCTACGGTAACGGATTTCGCCAGGTTACGCGGCTGGTCAACGTCGGTGCCCTTGATCAGCGCGACGTGGTAAGCCAGCAGCTGCAGCGGCACGGTGTAGAAGATCGGCGCAATCACCTCTTCCACATGCGGCATCTCGATGATGTGCATGTTGTCGCTGCTGGCGAAACCGGCATCTTTATCCGCGAAGACGTACAGAACACCGCCACGGGCGCGCACTTCTTCGATGTTAGATTTCAGTTTTTCCAGCAGTTCGTTGTTTGGTGCCACGACGATAACCGGCATATCCGCGTCGATCAGCGCCAGCGGGCCGTGTTTCAGTTCCCCTGCGGCGTAAGCTTCAGCGTGGATGTAGGAGATCTCTTTCAGCTTCAGCGCGCCTTCCAGCGCAATCGGGTACTGATCGCCACGACCCAGGAACAGGGCATGGTGTTTGTCAGAGAAGTCTTCAGCCAGCGCTTCAATGCGTTTGTCCTGAGACAGCATCTGCTCGATACGGCTCGGCAGCGCCTGCAGGCCGTGCACGATGTCGTGCTCAACGGAAGCATCCTGGCCTTTCAGACGCGCCAGTTTTGCCACCAGCATCAGCAGAACGGTCAGCTGAGTGGTAAACGCTTTGGTGGAGGCCACGCCGATTTCGGTGCCCGCTTTGGTCATCAGCGCCAGATCGGACTCACGCACCAGCGAGGAGCCCGGCACGTTACAGATTGCCAGCGAGCCCAGGTAGCCCAGTTCCTTAGACAGACGCAGCGCCGCCAGGGTATCCGCCGTTTCGCCAGACTGGGAAAGGGTGATCATCAGGCTGTTACGACGCACCGCGGATTTGCGATAGCGGAATTCAGAGGCGATTTCCACGTCGCACGGCACGCCAGCCAGAGATTCAAACCAGTAGCGAGAGACCATACCTGAGTTGTAAGAGGTACCGCAGGCCACGATCTGAATGTGCTCAACCTTGCCCAGCAGCTCGTTGGCGTTTGCGCCCAGCTCGCTCAGATCCACCTCACCGTGGCTGATGCGCCCGGTCAGGGTGTTTTTAATCGCGTTTGGCTGCTCGTAGATCTCTTTCTGCATGTAGTGACGGTAGGCGCCTTTGTCGCCCGCGTCGTACTGCAGGTTTGATTCGATCTCCTGACGCTTAACCTGCTCGCCTTTGGTGTCGAATACGGTCACGCTGCGACGCGTAACTTCGGCAATGTCGCCCTCTTCCAGGAAGATGAAGCGGCGGGTAACCGGCAGCAGCGCCAGCTGGTCGGAAGCGATAAAGTTTTCGCCCATGCCCAGACCGATCACCATTGGGCTACCGGAACGCGCAGCCAGCAGCGTGGACGGATCGCGGGAGTCCATGATCACCGTGCCGTAAGCACCGCGCAGCTGAGGGATAGCGCGCAGCACCGCTTCACGCAGCGTACCGCCCTGTGCCAGCTCCCAGTGTACGAGGTGAGCAATCACTTCGGTGTCGGTTTCAGAGACAAAGGTATAGCCGCGCGCTTTCAGCTCTTCGCGCAGCGGTTCGTGGTTTTCGATAATGCCGTTATGCACTACCACAATGTGTTCAGACACATGCGGGTGCGCGTTGCCTTCCGACGGCTCGCCGTGGGTCGCCCAGCGGGTATGTGCAATACCGGTGCCACCGTGCAGGGAATGTTCTTCCGCGGCCTGGGCCAGCATTTGCACTTTACCGAGACGGCGCAGACGGGTCATATGACCTTCTGCATCAACAACGGCCAGACCGGCAGAGTCATAGCCACGGTATTCCAGACGACGTAAACCTTCGAGAAGGATTTCAGCAATATCACGCTGCGCAACTGCGCCAACAATTCCACACATAGTTAGATTTCCTGATTATGGCGTTATGCCATGCGTTGTCGCTGACCTGTATTTGCCCTTTCCGGGCGCCCCGAGCCTTGTAGAGAGTGGGGTTATTGTTATGGGTACTGCCTGTGGGGGGAGGATTATATTATCCCCTCACCCCGGCCCTCTCCCCATAGGGGTGAGGGGTGTATATTGTCGTTACTTTTTCTTCACCGGGCGTTTCCAGCCCTGCTTGTGTACCTGTGGCACGCGGCTTAACACTAACTCGTTATCCGCTACGTCGCGCGTTACGGTCGTTCCGGCAGCAATGGTCACGCCATTACCTACGGTGACGGGCGCCACCAGCTGCGTGTCTGAGCCAACAAACACGTCGTCGCCGATGATGGTTTTAAACTTATTGGCACCGTCATAGTTACAGGTGATGGTACCTGCACCAATATTCACGTTATCGCCAATTTCTGCATCGCCCAGATAGGTCAGATGACCAGCCTTGGAGCCTTTGCCCAGGCGCGCTTTTTTCATCTCGACGAAGTTGCCCACGTGAGCACCTTCCATCAGCTCGGCGCCCGGACGCAGACGCGCAAATGGACCGATGGTGCACGCCGCTTCAAGATGCGCATCTTCCACCACGCTGTACGGGCTGATTTCGCAGTCGTCACCGATAACGCTGTTTTTAATCACGCAGCCGGCGCCAATTTTGACGCGATTGCCCAGCGTCACGTTACCCTCCAGGATAACGTTAGTATCAATTTCAACGTCGCGCCCGTGGGCCAGCGTGCCGCGCAGATCGAAACGCGCCGGATCGCGCAGCATCACGCCCGCCAGCAGCAGCTTTTCAGCCTGCTCGGCCTGGTAAATACGCTCAAGGCGGGACAGCTGCAAACGGTTGTTAACCCCGTCCGTTTCGCTGATGCGTGCCGGATGAACGGCGGCAATTTCACGCCCTTCACGGTACGCCATCGCAATAATATCGGTAATGTAGTACTCACCCTGGGCGTTGTTGTTGTCGAGCTTCGACAGCCAGCGCTTCAGATCGGCACCGTTCGCAATCAGTATACCGGTGTTGATCTCCTGAATTTTACGCTGCGCTTCGCTGGCATCTTTATGCTCGACAATTCCCGTCACGTTGCCGTTTTCACGGGTAATACGGCCATAGCCGCTCGGATCGTCCAGTACAACGGTTAGCAACCCAATGCCGCCCTGCGGTTTGGCTTCACGCAGGCGAGTCAGGGTTTCTACGGAAATCAACGGGACGTCGCCGTAAAGCATAAGGATATCTTCGTCATCGGCGAAGAAGGGTGCAGCCTGCTGCATTGCGTGACCGGTACCCAGCTGTTCTGCCTGTAGCACCCAGTTGAGCTTATCGTCATGCAGCGTTTTTTTCAGCAAATCACCGCCATGGCCATAAACCAGATGTACCTGGCTGGCACCTAATTCATTTGCTGCATCAATGACATGCTTCACCATAGGCTTTCCTGCCAGTGTGTGGAGCACTTTAGGAAGATCGGAATACATGCGGGTGCCTTTGCCAGCGGCAAGGATGACCACGCTCATCGCATTATTCAACATACGCGTCCTGACTGTAATTTATGTGAGAAGTTAAACCCTTTGATGTTGAAAATTCTACATATTTTGCGCAAAAAAATGGAGTGGTGTTAAAACGTTCAACATCGGCCTGTAATGGCTATTTGAGGCCATCTTTAGGGGCTGAGTAAACCCCTTTTTCTCTGGAATATAGCATTCCCACGGTAAGTAACCAGCAGCGACAACAGGTTAGCTATTTTTTTGCTGCATGAATAAAGTTCAGACCCTGGACGGAGCCATAAAAAAAGCCAGCCTGGGAACCAGACTGGCTTTTGTGCTTTTCAAGCCGGTGTTACATCGCTTTTTTGGTCAACTCGATAACGCGCAGTTTGGCGATCGCTTTGGCCAGCTCCGCAGACGCCTGAGCGTAATCCACGTCACCATGAGAGCTGCTAATATGCTCTTCAGCCTTACGCTTCGATTCCAGGGCTCGCGCTTCGTCGAGATCCTGGCCACGAATAGCGGTATCGGCCAGAACGGTCACACTGCCAGGCTGCACTTCAAGAATGCCGCCGGACAGATAGATAAACTCTTCGTGACCGAACTGTTTAACGATGCGGATCATACCAGGCTTAATGGCGGTGAGCAGCGGTGCGTGACCCGGGAAAATACCCAGTTCACCTTCACTACCCGTTACCTGGATTTTCTCGACCAGACCAGAGAACATTTGTTGCTCTGCGCTGACGACGTCCAGGTGGTAAGTCATTGCCATATCACCCTCCGATTAAGGCGTTAAAGTTTTTTGGCTTTTTCCACGGCTTCTTCGATGGAACCAACCATGTAGAACGCCTGCTCTGGCAGGTGATCGTATTCGCCTTCCATGATGCCTTTAAAGCCACGGATGGTGTCTTTCAGGGAAACGTATTTACCTGGGGAACCGGTGAATACTTCCGCAACGAAGAACGGCTGGGACAGGAAGCGCTGGATCTTACGCGCGCGTGCTACCACCAGTTTGTCTTCTTCAGACAGTTCATCCATACCCAGGATGGCGATGATGTCTTTCAGTTCCTGGTAACGTTGCAGCAGGGACTGTACGCCACGCGCGGTGTCGTAGTGTTCCTGACCAACAACCAGTGGATCCAGCTGACGGCTGGTGGAGTCCAGCGGGTCAACGGCCGGGTAGATACCCAGAGACGCGATCTGACGGCTCAGTACCACGGTTGCATCTAAGTGAGCAAAGGTGGTTGCTGGAGATGGGTCAGTCAGGTCATCCGCAGGTACGTATACCGCCTGAACGGAGGTGATAGAACCGGTTTTGGTAGAGGTGATACGTTCCTGAAGAACACCCATCTCTTCCGCAAGCGTTGGCTGATAACCTACCGCAGAAGGCATACGACCCAGCAGTGCGGATACTTCCGTACCGGCCAGGGTATAACGGTAGATGTTATCAACGAACAGCAGAACGTCACGGCCTTCGTCACGGAACTTCTCAGCCATAGTCAGACCAGTCAGCGCTACGCGCAGACGGTTTCCTGGTGGCTCGTTCATCTGGCCATAAACCAGGGAAACTTTGTCCAGAACGTTGGAGTCGGTCATTTCGTGGTAGAAGTCGTTACCCTCACGAGTACGCTCACCTACGCCCGCAAACACGGAGTAACCGGAGTGCTCGATCGCGATGTTACGGATCAGCTCCATCATGTTTACGGTTTTACCTACACCCGCACCACCGAACAGACCAACTTTACCGCCCTTCGCGAACGGACACATCAGGTCGATAACTTTGATGCCGGTTTCCAGCAGTTCCTGAGAGCTGGACAGCTCTTCGTAGGAAGGTGCCGCGCGGTGGATAGCCCAACGCTCTTCTTCACCGATGTCGCCTTTCATGTCGATTGGCTGACCCAATACGTTCATGATACGACCCAGTGTTGCTTTACCTACCGGGACTTCGATCGGGTGCTCAAGGTCTTTAACTTCCAGACCACGACGCAGACCGTCGGAAGAACCCATGGCGATGGTACGCACGATACCGCCGCCGAGCTGCTGCTGAACTTCCAGCACCAGGCTCTCGTTACCATTCTGTACCTCAAGCGCGTCGTACACGCGTGGTACGGCGTCCTGAGGGAACTCGACGTCCACCACGGCGCCGATTACCTGGACAATCTTTCCAGTAGCCATCTTGAATCCTCTACGTAATTCGTAAACCTGGTTAAACCGCGGCGGCCCCCGAGACGATCTCGGTGAGTTCCTGAGTAATGCTGGCCTGACGAGCTTTGTTGTAAACCAACTGCAGCTCTTTAATCAGGCTGCCGCCATTATCGGTCGCGGCTTTCATCGCCACCATTCGTGCGGCCTGCTCGCTGGCCAGGTTTTCTACAACGCCCTGATAAACCTGAGATTCAACGTAACGACGCAGCAGGGTATCCAGCAGCGGTTTCGGATCGGGTTCATACAGGTAATCCCAGGCTTTCTGTTTCAGCTCGTCATCTTCTGATGCCGGTAAAGGCAGCATCTGAGTGAGCGTTGGCACCTGAGACATGGTGTTAATAAATTTGTTGCTGACAACGTACAGTCTGTCCAGACGGCCTTCATCATAGGCCTGCAACATCACTTTAACCGGGCCGATCAGTTCGGACAGGGACGGGTTATCACCCATACCGGTCACCTGAGCGACAATGTTGCCGCCAACGGAGTTAAAGAAAGAGACGCCTTTAGAGCCAATCAGTGCCAGATCGCACTGAACGCCTTTATCGGACCAGCCTTTCATATCCGCCAGCAGTTTTTTGAACAGGTTAATGTTCAAGCCGCCACACAGACCACGGTCAGTCGACACCACCAGGTAGCCTACGCGCTTAACGTCGCGTTCTTCCAGGTAAGGGTGCTTATATTCCAGATTACCGTTTGCAAGGTGACCAATCACTTTGCGCATGGTCTCTGCATAAGGACGGCTGGCCGCCATGCGATCCTGCGATTTACGCATTTTGGAAGCGGCGACCATCTCCATCGCTTTAGTGATCTTTTGCGTGTTCTGGACGCTTGCGATCTTACTACGTATCTCTTTTGCGCCGGCCATGAGCTTCTCCTCAATGCCAGGCGGCTTGTCCTGAGACAAGCCGCCGGACGATTACCAGGATTGGGTTGCTTTGAAGGAATCGAGGATAGCTTTCAGCTTGCCTTCGATTTCGTCGTTATAGCCACCGGTCTGGTTGATCTCTTGCATCAGCGGAGCGTGATCACGGTCGACGTAAGCCAGCAGAGCGGCTTCGAAGCTACCGATTTTCGCCAGTTCCACATCTTCGAGGTAACCGCGTTCAGCCGCGAACAGTACCAGGCCCTGCTGAGCAACAGACATTGGAGCGTACTGTTTCTGCTTCAGCAGCTCGGTCACTTTCTGACCGTGGCTCAGCTGTTTACGGGTTGCTTCGTCCAGATCGGATGCGAACTGAGAGAACGCAGCCAGTTCACGATACTGTGCCAGCGCGGTACGGATACCACCGGACAGTTTCTTGATGATCTTGGTCTGAGCAGCACCACCAACACGGGATACGGAGATACCCGGGTTAACCGCCGGACGAATACCGGAGTTAAACAGGTTGGTTTCCAGGAAGATCTGACCATCGGTAATGGAGATTACGTTAGTCGGAACGAACGCAGAAACGTCACCCGCCTGGGTTTCAATGATCGGCAGCGCGGTCAGAGAACCCGTTTTACCCTTCACTTCACCTTTGGTGAAGTTCTCGACGTATTCCGCGTTAACGCGGGAAGCACGCTCCAGCAGACGAGAGTGGAGGTAGAATACGTCGCCCGGGAATGCTTCACGTCCTGGTGGACGACGGAGCAGCAGGGAAACCTGACGATAAGCAACGGCCTGTTTAGACAGGTCATCGTATACGATCAGCGCATCTTCACCGCGGTCACGGAAGTATTCGCCCATTGCGCAACCGGCGTATGGTGCCAGGTATTGCAGTGCAGCGGATTCAGAAGCGGTAGCCACAACAACGATGGTGTTAGACAGCGCGCCGTGCTCTTCCAGTTTACGAACCACGTTGGAAATGGTGGACGCTTTCTGGCCGATAGCCACGTACACACATTTGATGCCGGAGTCACGCTGGTTGATGATGGCGTCGATTGCCATCGCGGTTTTACCGGTCTGACGGTCACCGATGATCAGTTCACGCTGACCACGACCGATTGGGATCATGGCATCAACGGACTTATAACCAGTCTGCACTGGCTGATCAACGGACTGACGGTCGATAACGCCCGGTGCGATAACTTCGATTGGGGAGAAGCCATCGTGCTCAACCGGACCTTTACCGTCGATTGGCGCACCCAGGGTGTTAACAACACGACCCAGCAGGCCACGGCCAACCGGCACTTCCAGAATACGGCCAGTACACTTAACCTTCATGCCTTCGGCGAGGTCAGCGTATGGACCCATCACAACTGCACCTACGGAGTCGCGCTCCAGGTTCAGTGCGATAGCGTAACGGTTACCCGGCAGGGAAATCATCTCACCCTGCATACAATCGGCCAGGCCGTGGATGCGGATAACACCGTCACTTACAGAAACAATAGTACCTTCGTTGTGAGCTTCACTCACAACACTGAACTGAGCAATGCGCTGCTTGATCAGTTCGCTGATTTCGGTGGAATTCAGTTGCATGCTCCAGTCCCCTTAAGACTGCAAGACGTCTGCAAGGCGCTCAAGACGGCCGCGTACGCTGCCATCAATGACCATATCACCCGAGCGGATGATTACGCCTGCCATTACAGACTTATCGATTTTGCAATTCAGCTTAACTTTGCGTGACAGACGTTTTTCCATCGCGGCAGTGATTTTCGCAAGCTGTTCGTCACTCAGTTCAGTCGCGGAAGTTACTTCAACTTCAGCGGTTGCTTCACTAAGGGCACGTAAGTGCTCAAACTGCTCGAGAACATCCGGGAGCACACGGAGACGACCATTTTCTGCCATTACCTTAATCAGGTTCTGGCCGTTGGCATCCAGTTGCTCTCCGCACACGGCGATAAACGACGCGGCGAGAGTTTCAGGTGCTAACGCACCGGAAAGCAACTCGGCCATTTGTTCGTTTTTCGTCACCTCAGCGGCAAACGCCAGCATGTTCTGCCAGCGATCGACATTTTGGTGTTCGACAGCAAAGTCAAAAGCTGCTTTGGCGTAGGGGCGAGCTACCGTAACAAATTCAGACATCAGCCCCTCCCTCCTTACAGTTCAGCGACAAGTTTGTCCACGATGTCGCTGTTAGCAGCTTCATCCACGGAACGTTCGATGATCTTCTCGGCGCCAGCAACAGCCAGAATCGCAACCTGCTTACGCAGTTCTTCACGAGCACGTTTACGCTCAGCTTCAATTTCAGCCTGAGCCTGTGTCACGATCTTAGTACGTTCCTGTTCTGCTTCAGCTTTGGCTTCGTCCAGGATCTGTGAACGGCGTTTGTTAGCCTGTTCAATGATTACCTGAGCTTCAGCTTTCGCTTTTTTCAGCTGGTCTGTCGCGTTGGCCTGTGCAAGGTCCAAATCTTTCTTAGCGCGTTCTGCGGAAGCCAGACCGTCAGCAATTTCTTTCTGACGTTTTTCGATGGCAGCCATTAAAGGCGGCCATACATACTTCATGCAGAACCAGACAAAGATAATAAACGCGATGGCCTGGCCGAGGATTGTTGCGTTCATGTTCACAGCACAATACCTCTTAAATTTCTGTGGCTTGGGGTTTTAAAACAACTACTACGCGACAGCAAACATCACGTACAGACCCAGACCTACAGCGATCATTGGGATTGCATCCACCAGACCCATAACGATAAAGAACTGAGTACGCAGCAGAGGAATCAGATCCGGTTGACGCGCTGCGCCTTCCAGGAATTTACCTCCGAGGATGCCGATACCGATCGCAGCACCGATAGCCGCCAGACCCATCATCACAGCGGCAGCCATGTACAGCAGATCCATATTCAGGTTTTCCATGACAGTCTCCAGTTTGTTTCAATTAAAACGTAGTAGTGTTGGTAAAAAATCAGTGCTCTTCAGACGCCATCGACAGATAGACGATCGTCAGAACCATGAAGATAAAGGCTTGCAGCGTAATGATCAGGATGTGGAAAATGGCCCATGGCACATTCAGAATCCACTGTGACCACCACGGCAGAAGACCCGCGATCAGAATGAAAATCAGCTCACCCGCATACATGTTGCCGAACAGTCGCAGACCCAGTGAAACAGGTTTGGACAGCAGGCTAACGCCTTCCAGGATCAGGTTGACCGGAATAAACGCCCAGTGGTTGAACGGCTGCAAGGTAAGCTCTTTCACAAAGCCGCTTACGCCTTTCATTTTGATGCTGTAGAAAAGAATCAGGATAAACACGCCCAGCGCCATCGACAGGGTGATGTTCACGTCCGCAGACGGAACCACGCGCAGAGCAGGCAGACCGAAGACATGCTCGCCGATCCACGGCAGGAAATCGATAGGCAGAAGGTCCATCAGGTTCATCAGGAACACCCAAACGAACACGGTCAGGGCCAGCGGAGCAATCAGCTTGCTCTTACCATGGTACATGTCTTTCACGCTGCCATGAACGAAGCCGATGATCATCTCAACGAACGTCTGGAATTTCCCTGGAACACCGCTGGTCGCCTTTTTAGCAACGCTGCGGAACATGGCCAGGAACAGAAGACCCAAAACCACCGAGAAGAACATGGAGTCGATGTTGATCGTCCAGAAGGTGGCCGGGGGGTGATGTGGATCCACCAGCGAGAATGTACGCAGGTCCAGCTGAAGGTTATTCAGATGGTGACCTATGTAATCCTGCGGCGTCATATTTTCTGAAGCCATGATGCCTTTTACCCTTTGTTATTGATTACAGCTGGAGCCAGAACTTGTACCACCAGCACCAAAACCCACGTTGCTATCAGCGGCATGAATACCACTTTCAAAACCGCCAGCGCCATCACCAGCAATGCAAAGGTCAGCAACACCTTACACACTTCGCCGAGAGCGAAGGACCAGGCCACGCGGCCTTTGGCAGGTGTATGCGCCTGATGACGCCAGGCAAAAATCATAAACAACACGTTTGGCAGCACTACCGCCAAACCCCCGCACGCGGCGGAGATGCCCCAGAAGGGGTCTTTGAGGCTAAACAGCAGTCCACTTGCTATCACAGCCAGAAACTGAATGAACAGAAGCTTACGAGCAACGTTTCTACTCAAGAGCGACACAGACATCACGTTTTTACTCCTGCTCCCTTCGAGGTATGCCGCGTGTCGTATAAAACGTCCTTTAAGGCTCAGAGTCAAGCATCAAAAAGCGGTCAAATTATACGGTGCGTACCCGTGATTTCAAACATTAAGTAGCGAAAAGGTGAATAAATGTTTAAATATTTTTCCCCAGCGCTATTTTTCAACTTTTGACCAAAGCGGCGACCTTCAGGCGAAACTGCAAACAGCGCGAAAACGTTGATGATAAAGCGTGCACAAGATCACAAATTGCACATTTGCGATAAAGTTGTATTTATCAAAGACGTAAAACGCTTTATTCCATCTTTATGAAATTCAAGATAAAAATTCGCAACTATTTTTAAAACAGGCTTATCTACAACAAAAACCTTTTATTGACATTCTTAATAAATATTTAACATCACATTCTGGTTGCCAGCACCCACTTTTAGCAGGCTGATATTTTCATTGTTGATTATCTTCATGGTGAATGAATAAGGTAAGGTTAACCACAAGAAAATCCATAGTAACAACAAGGTTAAATTAACCCGCTTCCGTTCTGGCTGGAAGTGCTGTTTTTTAACACAATCAGAACAGCACAAATTCCACATTTTTTATTAATTTTTTAAAAAGAATTTGGCTTAATTATAACCAGATGGCGCTCGCCATCGAGCTGAGGAATCTGGAGTTTCTCAATGGATTCGACAGTATAGCCGTCCGGAAGCTGCTCAATTTCATCCTCCGGGAGCAGCCCTTTAAGCGCATAAAAACGGCCATTTTCTGCCGGCAGGTGCTTACACCAGCTCACCATATCGTTGAGCGAGGCAAAGGCACGGCTGATAACCCCGTCAAACGGCGGCTCTGCCGGAAACGCCTCTACCCTGCTCTGCACGGGCGTAATGTTTTCCAGCTTCAGTTCATGCTGGACCTGGCGTAAAAAGCGAACGCGCTTGCCCAGGCTATCCAGCAGCGTGAAATGACTCTCCGGACGGACAATGGACAACGGAACCCCCGGCAGGCCCGGACCCGTACCTACGTCGATAAAACGTTCACCGTTAAGATACGGCGCCACCACGATGCTATCGAGAATATGGCGAATCAGCATCTCGTTGGGATCGCGTACGGAGGTCAGGTTGTACGCTTTGTTCCATTTGTTCAGCATATCGACGTAGGCCACCAGCTGGTTTTTCTGGTGATCGGTGAGCGAAATACCTGCCTGGTCCAGCAGACGAGAGAGTTTATTGAGCACGGTGAATACCTGTTGAGATACTTAAGCGGCGGGTGATGCTTCGCTAACCCGCCCTACGGGGTTCAGTAAGCCCGGTAAGCGCAGCGCCACCGGGCAATATTCAGGGCATTACGCACTACGGCGCAGCATGCCCTGCTTTTTCAACCACACCAGCAGAATCGAAATCGCGGCGGGTGTGACGCCGGAGATACGCGAGGCCTGGCCAATCGACACAGGTTTGTGATCGTTCAGCTTAGCGATCACTTCGTTGGAAAGGCCCGTCACCTGACGATAGTCCAGCATTTCCGGCAGCAGCGTATTTTCGTTGCGCTGCTGTTTCTCGATCTCATCCTGCTGGCGCGCGATGTAACCTTCGTATTTCACCTGAATTTCGACCTGCTCAGCCGCTTCAGCGTCTTCCAGGCCCGGCGCGAACGCCGTCAGTTTGACCAGGTTCTCATACGTGACTTCCGGACGACGCAGCAGATCTTCACCGCTGGCCTCACGCGAAAGCGGCGCAGTTAAGTGAGCGTTTACTTCGGCAGCGGTTTCCGCCTGCGGGTTTACCCATGTGGTTTTCAGGCGCTGACGTTCCTGTTCGATACGCTCCAGCTTCTCGTTGAAGCGCGCCCAGCGGTCGTCGTCCACCAGACCCAGCTCGCGGCCGATCTCGGTCAGACGCAGATCGGCGTTGTCTTCGCGCAGCATCAGACGATATTCCGCGCGAGAGGTAAACATACGGTACGGTTCTTTGGTTCCCAGGGTGCAGAGATCGTCAACCAGCACGCCCAGATAGGCCTGAGAACGCGCCGGTGCCCAGCCCTCTTTCTCAGCAGAGAAGCGGGCGGCGTTCAGACCGGCCAGCAGGCCCTGCGCTGCGGCTTCTTCGTAACCGGTGGTGCCGTTAATCTGGCCGGCGAAGAACAGACCCTGGATGAATTTGCTCTCCAGCGTCGGCTTTAGGTCACGCGGATCGAAGAAATCGTACTCAATAGCGTAGCCAGGACGAACGATTTTCGCGTTCTCCATACCCTGCATTGAGCGCACTATTTGCATCTGCACGTCGAACGGCAGGCTGGTGGAGATGCCGTTCGGGTAAATTTCGTTAGAGGTCAGCCCTTCCGGCTCGAGGAAGATCTGATGCTGGTTGCGATCGGCAAAGCGCATCACCTTGTCTTCGATCGACGGGCAGTAGCGTGGCCCGATCCCTTCGATCACGCCTGCGTACATTGGGCTGCGATCGAGGTTATTGCGGATCACGTCATGGGTTTTTTCGTTGGTATGCGTGATGTAGCACGGCACCTGCTGCGGATGTTGCGCCGCATTGCCCATGAACGAGAACACCGGCATCGGATTATCGCCGTGCTGCTGCGCCAGTACGCTGAAATCGATAGTGCGCGCATCAATGCGCGGCGGCGTACCGGTTTTCAGGCGGCTCACGCGCAGCGGCAGCTCGCGCAGACGGCGTGACAGCGGAATGGACGGCGGATCGCCGGCGCGGCCACCGCTGTAGTTATCCAGACCGATGTGGATCTTGCCGTCCAGGAAGGTCCCGACGGTGAGCACCACCGCTTTAGCGCGGAACTTAAGCCCCATCAGGGTCACGGCACCCACGACGCGATCGTTCTCAACGATAAGATCTTCAACCGCCTGCTGGAAGATCATCAGGTTCGGCTGGTTCTCCAGCGCGGTGCGCACGGCCTGACGGTAAAGCACGCGGTCTGCCTGTGCACGGGTGGCACGTACAGCCGGACCTTTACTCGCGTTTAGTATCCTAAACTGAATGCCAGCGCGATCGATCGCTTTCGCCATCAGGCCGCCAAGTGCATCCACTTCTTTTACCAGGTGTCCTTTCCCAATGCCGCCAATCGCCGGATTACAGGACATTTGTCCCAGCGTGTCGATATTGTGTGTCAAAAGCAGGGTCTGCTGACCCATTCGCGCTGCGGCCATTGCGGCCTCAGTGCCCGCGTGACCCCCGCCAATGATGATGACGTCAAAAGGATCCTGATAAAACATGGTGGTCTGCCTCGCGTAAAGCGGTATGAAAATGGATTGAAGCCCGGGCCGTGGATTCTACTCAACTTTAGTCTTTCGAGAAAGCATTGGGATCCTGGGCTATTAAAAAGAAGATCTTTTTATTTAGAGATCTGTTCTATTGTGATCTCTTATTAGGATCGCAGACCTTTGTGGATAAGTCCGATCCAATAAATAAGATCATGCAGTTAGGAAGGATCGTTTGCTGTGAATGATCGGTGATCCTGGACCGTATAAGCTGGGATCAGATCGCCACTTTATACACAGGGCGAAAACAGTCTCAGGGTTATACTTTGGATAACTACGGCTTAATACGAGCTTTTAACCAGAGTTACCCACATCTGATCGCGCGATCTTTAATCGTTTTTGAGTAAATTTTTCCATTCACCCAACCAGATCTCGGCTGGATCTTCCGGAATGTCATGATCGAGGATGTTGATCTTCAGCGTTTCACCCAGCTGTTTTGCTCCGCAAGCGGTCACCGCAGCTTCGACTTTCTCTATTGCGCCACAGAACGTGTCATATTCACGGCTGCCGATCCCGACTGCGCCAAACCGGACGTTTGACAGATCGGGCTGTTGTTCCAGCAGTTCGTCATATAAAGGTTGCAGGTTATCCGGCAGATCGCCCGCGCCGTGCGTGGAGGTGATCAGCAGCCAGACCCCGTCAGTCGGGAGATCGTCAAGCAGCGGTCCGTGCAGGGTTTCCGTGGAAAAGCCCGCGTCTTCCAGCTTCTCGGCCAGATGTTCCGCTACATATTCAGCACCGCCAAGCGTGCTGCCGCTGATAAGAGTAATGTCCGCCATTGATCGCTCGCTCAGATAAAGAGGCGGACATTGTACGCTGTGAACGAGCTGGGATCTACCTGTGGAAAATGTGGGAATGAATTTGCCCGATCACGGGCGGATAGTACGCATGATCGGGTTTTGCAGGGAGATCAGCGTCTCGGTGGACTGAATTTCATCGATTGTTTGGATCTTGTTGATAAGTACCTGCTGAAGGGCGTCGATGGATCGGCACATCACCTTTATAAAGATGCTGTAGTGCCCGGTGGTGTAGTACGCCTCGGTGACCTCATCCAGCGCGTTCAGCTTCTCGAGCGCGGAAGGGTAGTCTTTGGCACTTTTGAGAATAATGCCAATGAAGCAGCAAACGTCGTACCCGAGCTGCTTCGGGCTGACATCAATGCGCGCGCCGGTGATGATCCCTGCCTGCTTCATTTTCTCTACGCGCACGTGAATCGTCCCCGGGCTGACGCCAAACTGTTTCGCCAGCTCGGCATACGCGGTGCGCGCGTTAGCCATCAGCGCTTCCAGGATGCCGCGGTCCAGATTGTCGATCTGATAATTTTCCATAGCTTTTTCTTATGAAGATTAATGAATATGTCTATTCTAGCGCCTTATTTTAACGAATCAAAAGTGAACGCGCCTTTTTGTTGATGGGTTATTGAATCAGGTGCCGGTTCTGTTGCTTAATCATTACCAACAGGACGCAGGAGTATAAATAATGAAAACCGCTTACATCGCAAAACAACGCCAGATCAGTTTCGTAAAATCCCATTTTTCTCGCCAGCTGGAAGAGAAGCTTGGCCTTATTGAAGTGCAGGCTCCGATTTTGAGCCGCGTGGGTGACGGGACGCAGGATAACTTGTCTGGATGCGAAAAAGCGGTACAGGTGAAAGTGAAAACACTGCCAGACGCCCAGTTCGAAGTGGTTCATTCACTGGCGAAGTGGAAGCGTCAGACCCTGGGACAACACGACTTCAGCGCGGGCGAAGGGCTTTACACGCACATGAAAGCCCTTCGCCCCGATGAAGACCGCCTTTCCCCGATTCACTCTGTCTACGTTGACCAGTGGGACTGGGAGCGCGTAATGGGTGACGGCGAGCGCCACGTCGGTACGCTCAAATCTACCGTTGAGGCAATTTACGCGGGGATCAAAGCGACTGAAGCCGCCGTGAGCGAAGCGTTTGGCCTGGCACCGTTCCTGCCGGAAACGATCCACTTTGTTCACAGTCAGGAATTGCTGAGCCGTTTCCCGGATCTGGATGCCAAAGGCCGTGAACGGGCGATCGCCAAAGAGCTGGGGGCGGTATTCCTGATCGGTATTGGCGGCAAACTCTCTGACGGTAAACGTCATGACGTTCGTGCGCCGGATTATGATGACTGGAGCACCGTGGGCGAGAGCGAGTATGCCGGTTTGAACGGCGATATTCTGGTCTGGAACCCGGTACTGGAAGATGCGTTTGAACTCTCGTCTATGGGGATCCGCGTGGATGCTGACGCCCTGAAGCGTCAGCTGGCCATTACCGGAGATGAAGATCGTCTGAAGCTGGAGTGGCACCAGGCGCTGCTGCGCGGTGAAATGCCGCAGACCATCGGTGGCGGTATTGGCCAGTCTCGTCTGACCATGCTGCTGCTGCAACTGTCCCACATTGGCCAGGTGCAGTGTGGCGTCTGGCCGCAGCAGGTACGTGAAAGCGTCGGCTCTCTTCTTTAACTAGCGCCGCCAGCGTCTGAGCAGGCGGCTACGCAGCCCGGTATCAAAGCGCCAGATATGATCGAAGATGCGCATGATGCCGGGTTTTCCATGGGCAGACATCGCCACCGCATGAAAACGGTGCTGGTGAACGCGCTGCATCTCCTTCACCTTATTCACCACATCGTCCGGCAGCCGCTGGGCAATAAAATCGGAAATCACCACCGCATCCGCGTCGTACCAGTCGCCGCCCTGCATGCGTTCAATGATGCTGCGAAAACAGCGGGCCAGATCTGTGCCCCCGCGAAAGCGCTGGCTTAAAAAGCGGATCGCCTGCTCCAGTCCCTGTGAGCTGGTCAGTTCGTATCCCACCACTTCGCTGGAAAATAACATGATGTAGCAGCGACGGCGGTCGGCAAGCGCCACGCGCATCAGTGCCAGGCAGAACGCCTTTGCGCACTGTTCATTGAAGCCCCCCATCGATCCGGACGTATCCACGCAGACAATAAAAGGCCCGCGCGGCTGCTCGTCAAAGTCCTGACGCACTACCGGTCGCTGGCCGATCTTCTCGCGCCAGGCTTCGCCATGCAGCCGATAGGTGAGCAGCTGTTTTTCCACCAGCCGACGATAAAACTCGTACTCCAGTTCGGTCATTCCCAGCGTGCCGAGTTCCGTAGGCAGCAGGCGCAGGATGTCATCACCTTGCTGTAATCCATCCACCTGCTCCGGCACGGTGGAGGGTTCGCGTACCAGCGTGCGGAAGGTTTCCATCGGCGCATCTTTCTTTGGGACCGATTTGGCCTCCCGGGAGCGGCCCAGCTGTTCCGCGAGCTTCATCAGCTCCGGCTGCTCTGCCAGAAAGTCGCCGTACTTCACGATCAGCTGATAATCGCCACGCTTTAGCTGCCCGGCACTCATATCCCAGAGCCGTCCGGCAGCGTTTTCATTCTCCACCAGCACCTGTTCCAGCTGGCCGCTTAACGTCATTCGCTCCTGCACTTCGCTGAGCAGCTGTTCGCGCTCCTCCTCCAGCAGCTGCTGGTTAAGGGTCGTGGCCTGCACCACAAGGCTCAGCCGCCAGCGCTGTAAAAAAAGCGTGTGCAGCGCGGGCGTGAAGGTGGGGTTGTCCGTGACCAGCGCTCTGGCCTGGCCGGCAAACGGGGATTGAACGTTATCAAGCAGAGCCAGGGTTTGCTGAAGCCGGGCAATAAACTGCGGCGTAGAAAGCCGCTGGCACTGCTGATAGCCGGCAACTTCCTCTGTCAGCTCCGGCGGAACTTCCGTCTCCTTAAACCGCTGCCGCAGATTATCGCGCCAGCGTGGGAGATCGTCCGTCATTGCCCTTTTGAGCTTCGGGAATTTTTCAAAGAAGGCCGCCAGCTGCGGTGAAGCAAGCAGGGTGATAACAACCTCTTCGATTAAACCATCCTCGCTAACCGCCAGCATGACGTTGAGCGTGTCCAGCGTTAGCATTGACGCGCCTGTTTGATCTGCGCGCCAACGTCCTGAAGGCTGGCTTCAATGCGGCCAAGCCAGTCGCTATGGATAAAGAGGCATTTCTGCTGCTCGCTGAAGCGCGTGTGCTGCCGGTGCCATTCGGCATCCAGCGCTTCCAGCTGCTGTTTGATCTCCTCCGGGATACTGTCGGAGGCCGTGCCCGGCAGCGCAAGACGCGATCCCTGAAGGCTGACGTCGCGGATCACCAGATGCTGGCTGCTGTCGACTTCCATCGTCAGCGGCTGGGCAAAGCCAATTCCGTTGAGCTTGCCGCGGATCTCGCCGCCTTTATCCAGCCACTGCGCCAGCGCGACACGTTCGATCGTCACGTGCACCACCTGCATATCATGCAGCTTCAGCGGCTGCTGAAGAAGCAGGGTGAGCGAGTCATCTGTCAGTTCGGCCGGCAGTTCATAGTGCGGCTTACGGGCGAACATCCCGCCGAGGCGGTTCACCTTTAGCGCGGTTTTATCGCTTTGCTGCTGCTGGAGCTGGAGGCGGCGTTGGGCAATCGCTCCCAGCTGGTTAAGCATCGACTGCTGGCCCCACGCGTGCCCGGTCATCAAAACGTCCAGCTGCTGCTGCATCAGATTCATCCCTTCGGCGTCGTGCCACAGGCAGTCTTTCAGCAGGATCAGATCGACTGGCGCGACGGCATCGCGACCGCTGAACAGCGCGCTTGCCTGAAGCAGGCGAATCGCTTTTTTCCAGCGACGGTCAGAGACATACGGCGCGGAAGGCAGTAAATCAAGCTGCTGGCGCAGCATGAAGATCAGCTCAAATACGCTATCCGGCAGCTTTATCTTGCAGATCTCCTCCTGCCACTGGTGGTATTCCTCGTCCGTCACCTGCAATGACGCTGCCACCGGGTTTTCGTTCTCGTCCTGCTGGCTCACCAGCATTGAACGGAAGTTCGACTTGTCCTGCACTTTATCCAGCCACAGGCGGATCAGCATGCGGTCATACAGCGCTTCCAGGCTGCTGTCGTCTTCGGGCAGTTCGTTTGACGCGGCCACCAGCAGGCGCATGGGGATCTTCTCTTCGCTCGCGCCGTTGCGGAACCGGCGTTCGTTGATCGCCGTCAGCAGGGTGTTCAGTATGGCCGGACCGGCTTTCCAGATCTCATCAAGAAAGACGATTTCGGCTTCAGGGAGATAGCCCGCCGTCAGACGCTCATAGCGTCCCTCATCCTTTAACGCCTGAATAGAGAGCGGCCCGAACACTTCTTCCGGCGTGGAGAAACGGGTCATCAAATACTCAAATGCGCGGGCGTTCTGGAATGCGAACTTAAGGCGGCGCGCGATCAGGCTTTTGGCAATGCCCGGCGGTCCCAGCAGAAATACGCTTTCACCGCTCAGCGCCGCCAGTAAACAGAGGCGAATGGCGTGGCTACGCTCGAAAAGGCCTTTCTCCAGCGCGCTGCTGAGGCGGGAAATTCTTTCTGCTAATAAATGTGAGTGAGCCATAATAGTTTTGCATCCTTTCGCCGTCGTGGCGGCTAATTGAAGCGAGTATAGACGTTTCGGTCTGGCCTGATAATAGGCTGAAGTGCGGCGCTATTTTCTTTGCGCTACATTAATGCGGCAGCATTTAGGGGTACGATTTTGCATTGAATCGTGCATACTGTGCGCTTTTTGTGGGCCAAGGGACTAAGCACACATTTGTTATTCAAACGAAAAGACTAGTCTATGAGCACTGATAATAAGCAATCATTACCCGCAGTAACGCTTGCGGCGATCGGGGTTGTCTACGGTGATATCGGCACCAGCCCGCTTTATACGCTTCGTGAATGTTTGTCCGGTCAGTTTGGTTTTGGTGTAGAGCGCGACGCCGTATTTGGTTTCCTCTCGCTCATCTTCTGGCTGCTGATCCTGGTAGTTTCCGTTAAGTATCTCTCTTTCGTTATGCGTGCTGATAACGCGGGCGAGGGCGGTATTCTGACCCTGATGTCCCTTGCCGGACGCAATACGTCGGCAAGAATGACCTCCGTGCTGGTCATTATCGGCCTGATAGGCGGCAGCTTCTTCTATGGGGAAGTGGTGATAACGCCGGCGATTTCGGTGATGTCAGCCATAGAGGGGCTGGAGATTGTCGCGCCGCAGCTTGATACGTGGGTCGTTCCACTCGCTATTATCGTGCTGACGCTGCTGTTTGCCATACAAAAACACGGTACCGGTCTGGTGGGCAAGCTGTTCGCACCTATTATGCTGGCCTGGTTCCTGATCCTGGCGGCGCTGGGCTTGCGCAGCATTATTGCTAACCCGGATGTCCTGCATGCGCTGAACCCGATGTGGGCGGTGCATTTCTTCCTGGAATATAAAGTGGTGTCGTTCGTGGCGCTGGGTGCGGTGGTGCTTTCCATTACCGGCGTCGAGGCGCTGTATGCGGATATGGGCCACTTCGGGAAACTCCCTATCCGCGTAGCGTGGTTTAGCCTTGTCCTGCCTTCACTGGTGCTGAACTACTTCGGCCAGGGCGCGCTGTTGCTTGAACATCCTGAAGCGATTAAAAACCCGTTCTTCCTGCTGGCTCCTGACTGGGCGCTGGTCCCAATGCTGATCCTGGCGACGCTGGCGACGGTGATTGCCTCTCAGGCGGTGATTTCCGGCGTGTTCTCCCTGACGCGTCAGGCTGTGCGTCTGGGCTATCTCTCCCCGATGCGCATTATTCATACCTCGGAGATGGAGTCAGGCCAGATCTACATTCCGTTCGTTAACTGGCTGCTCTATTTTGCTGTGGTGATTGTTATCGTCAGCTTTGAGCACTCCAGTAACCTGGCGGCGGCGTATGGTATCGCCGTGACCGGAACGATGGTGTTGACCTCTCTGCTCTCCACCACGGTGGCGTACCGTAACTGGCACTGGAATAAGTTCCTGGTCGGGCTGATCCTGGTCGGTTTCCTCTGCATCGACGTACCGCTGTTCTCAGCAAACCTCGACAAGATTGTCTCCGGGGGCTGGCTGCCGCTGACGCTGGGCCTGGTGATGTTTATTGTGATGACGACGTGGAAGAGCGAGCGTTTCCGCCTGCTGCGTCGTATGCACGAGCACGGAAACTCTCTGGAAGCGATGATCGCCTCGCTGGAGAAATCCCCGCCGGTGCGCGTGCCGGGTACCGCGGTGTACATGTCTCGCGCGCTGAACGTGATCCCGTTTGCGCTGATGCATAACCTCAAGCACAACAAGGTGCTGCACGAGCGCGTGATCCTGCTGACGCTGCGCACCGAAGACGCGCCGTATGTACACAACGTGCGTCGCGTGCAGATTGAGCAGCTATCGCCGACCTTCTGGCGCGTGGTGGCGAGCTACGGCTGGCGCGAAACGCCGAACGTGGAAGAGGTGTTCCACCGCTGCGGCCTGGAAGGGTTAAGCTGCCGCATGATGGAGACATCGTTCTTTATGTCGCACGAGTCGCTGATCATCGGAAAACGCCCATGGTATCTGCGCCTGCGCGGCAAGCTGTACTTGATCCTGCAGCGTAACGCCCTGCGCGCCCCTGACCAGTTTGAAATCCCGCCTAACCGCGTGATTGAGCTGGGGACGCAGGTCGAGATTTAAGCCTCCGTGTGGCCTGATGCGCTTTCCAGAGTAAGAGGGCGCAAGCATAAAAAACGGTAACCTCAGGGTTACCGTTTTTGCATTTACCTTCTGCCTCATTTCACTTAGCGAAACGTTTCGACTTCGATCACAAATCCGTTACGTCATGATGGTTTTCTGAACACTCTTGCGGCTACACTGTTTTTAGCGAAACGTTTCGCTAGTGGAGCAAAAAATGAAGAAAGGCACAGTACTCAACTCAGAAATCTCATCGGTTATTTCCCGCCTTGGGCATACCGATACGCTGGTGGTTTGCGATGCAGGCTTACCGGTTCCGCGCAGCACAACCCGTATCGATATGGCGTTAACGCAGGGCGTACCCTCGTTTATGCAGGTACTGGAAGTGGTGACCGCGGAGATGCAGGTTGAGACGGCCATTCTCGCCGCGGAAATCAAACAACATAATCCGCAACTCCACGAAACGTTGCTCACGTTTATTGAGCAACTGCAACAGCACCAGGGAAACACCATAGAAATTCGTTACACAACGCACGAGCAGTTCAAACAACAAACCGCAGACAGTCAGGCGGTGATTCGCAGCGGGGAGTGTTCCCCGTATGCGAATATCATTCTTTGTGCTGGCGTCACCTTCTGAGGCCATCATGGACGCATTACTGCAACTCAAAGGGATCGATAAATCGTTCCCGGGCGTAAAAGCCCTCTCCGGCGCGGCGCTGAACGTTTATTCCGGACGCGTGATGGCGCTGGTGGGCGAGAACGGCGCCGGCAAATCCACCATGATGAAAGTGCTGACCGGGATCTATAAGCGCGATGCCGGTTCACTCGTCTGGCTGGGTAAAGAGACCACCTTCAACGGCCCGAAATCCTCGCAGGAAGCGGGTATCGGCATTATCCACCAGGAGCTAAACCTGATCCCGCAGCTCACCATTGCGGAGAACATCTTCCTGGGCCGCGAGTTCGTGAACCGGTTCGGAAAAATCGACTGGAAAACCATGTACGCCGAAGCGGACAAACTGCTGGCGAAGCTGAACCTGCGCTTTAAGAGCGACCGGCTGGTGGGGGATCTCTCCATCGGCGATCAGCAGATGGTGGAAATCGCTAAGGTGCTGAGCTTTGAGTCGAAGGTCATCATTATGGATGAACCGACCGACGCCCTGACCGATACGGAAACCGAATCCCTGTTCCGCGTTATCCGCGAGCTGAAATCGCAGGGCCGCGGCATAGTATATATCTCTCACCGCATGAAAGAGATCTTCGAGATCTGCGACGACGTCACCGTTTTTCGCGATGGCCAGTTTATCGCCGAGCGCGAAGTGGCGACGCTGACGGAAGATTCGCTTATCGAAATGATGGTGGGACGCAAGCTGGAAGATCAGTATCCGCGTCTGGACAAAGCGCCGGGCGAAATCCGCCTGAAGGTGGATAACCTCTGCGGGCCGGGCGTAAACGACGTGTCCTTTACCCTGCGCCAGGGCGAGATCCTCGGCGTCGCAGGCCTCATGGGCGCGGGGCGCACCGAGCTTATGAAAGTGCTCTACGGCGCACTGCCGCGCACCAGCGGTTACGTCACTCTTGACGGCCACGAGGTGGTCACCCGCTCGCCGCAGGATGGCCTGGCGAACGGCATTGTCTATATCTCCGAAGACCGTAAGCGCGACGGCCTGGTGCTGGGCATGTCGGTGAAAGAGAACATGTCACTGACCGCGCTGCGCTATTTCAGCCGCAGCGGCGGCAGCCTGAAGCACAAAGATGAACAGCAGGCGGTCAGCGATTTTATCCGTCTCTTTAACGTTAAAACGCCGTCGATGGAGCAGGCGATTGGCCTGTTGTCCGGCGGTAATCAGCAGAAAGTGGCCATTGCCCGCGGGCTGATGACGCGCCCGAAAGTGCTGATCCTCGATGAACCAACCCGTGGCGTAGACGTGGGCGCCAAAAAAGAGATTTATCAGCTGATTAACCAGTTTAAGGCCGACGGTCTGAGCATCATTCTGGTCTCTTCCGAGATGCCAGAAGTATTAGGCATGAGCGATCGCATTATCGTCATGCATGAAGGGCATCTCGGCGGTGAATTCACTCGCGAGCAGGCCACCCAGGAAGTTCTGATGGCTGCCGCTGTGGGCAAGCTTAATCGCGTGAATCAGGAGTAAGAAGATGACTACCCAGGCTGTTTCTGGTCGCCGCTATTTCACAAAGGCATGGCTGATGGAGCAAAAATCGCTGATTGCCCTGCTGGTGCTGATCGCGATTGTATCGACCATGAGCCCGAACTTTTTTACCGTTAATAACCTGTTCAACATTCTTCAGCAGACTTCCGTAAACGCCATTATGGCGGTGGGGATGACGCTGGTGATTCTGACTTCGGGTATCGATCTGTCCGTCGGTTCCCTGCTGGCGCTTACCGGTGCGATTGCCGCGTCGATTGTCGGTATTGAAGTCAACGCGCTGGTGGCCGTTGCCGCTGCGCTGGCGGCTGGCGCGGCGATTGGCGCGGTAACCGGCGTAATTGTGGCAAAAGGTCGCGTACAGGCGTTTATTGCCACGCTGGTGATGATGCTGCTGCTGCGCGGCGTCACCATGGTGTACACCAACGGTAGCCCGGTGAATACCGGCTTTACCGAAAACGCCGATCTGTTTGGCTGGTTCGGTATCGGCCGTCCGCTGGGTATCCCGACGCCGGTCTGGATCATGGCTATCGTCTTCCTGGCGGCGTGGTACATGCTGCACCATACCCGTCTGGGCCGTTATATCTATGCGCTGGGCGGTAACGAAGCGGCAACGCGTCTGTCCGGCATCAGCGTTAATAAAGTCAAAATTATCGTTTACTCCCTGTGCGGCCTGCTGGCGTCTCTGGCGGGCATCATCGAAGTGGCGCGCCTCTCTTCCGCGCAGCCAACGGCGGGTACGGGGTATGAGCTGGATGCCATCGCGGCAGTGGTTCTGGGCGGTACCAGCCTTGCTGGCGGTAAAGGTCGCATTGTTGGGACATTGATCGGCGCACTGATCCTCGGTTTCCTGAATAATGGTTTGAATTTGTTAGGTGTTTCCTCCTATTACCAGATGATCGTTAAGGCAGTGGTGATTTTGCTGGCGGTACTGGTAGACAACAAAAAACAGTAACTGACGACACTACAGGACATCTTAGATATGAACATGAAAAAACTGGCTACCCTGGTTTCTGCTGTCGCGCTGAGCGCAACCGTAAGTGCTAACGCCATGGCGAAAGATACCATCGCGCTGGTTGTCTCAACCCTGAACAACCCGTTCTTCGTCTCCCTGAAGGACGGCGCGCAGAAAGAAGCGGACAAACTGGGCTACAACCTGGTGGTGCTGGACTCTCAGAACAACCCGGCAAAAGAGCTGGCGAACGTTCAGGACTTAACCGTTCGTGGTACCAAAATCCTGCTGATCAACCCAACCGATTCCGACGCGGTAGGTAACGCCGTGAAGATGGCAAACCAGGCGAAGATCCCGGTCATCACCCTGGACCGTCAGGCAACGAAAGGTGAAGTTGTCAGCCACATCGCGTCTGATAACGTACTGGGCGGTAAAATCGCCGGTGATTACATTGCGAAGAAAGCCGGAGAAGGCGCGAAAGTTATCGAACTACAGGGCATTGCCGGTACGTCCGCTGCGCGTGAGCGTGGTGAAGGCTTCCAGCAGGCCGTTGCTGCGCACAAATTTAACGTGCTGGCGAGCCAGCCGGCAGACTTCGACCGTACTAAAGGTCTGAACGTTATGCAGAACCTGCTGACCGCGCATCCTGACGTGAAGGCCGTGTTCGCTCAGAACGACGAAATGGCGCTGGGCGCGCTGCGTGCGCTTCAGACTGCGGGTAAAACTGATGTGATGGTTGTCGGATTTGACGGCACTCCGGATGGTGAAAAAGCAGTAAATGATGGCAAACTGGCTGCGACCATCGCTCAGCTGCCTGAGCAGATTGGCGCAACTGGCGTGCAAACTGCCGATAAAGTGCTGAAGGGCGAAAAAGTTCAGGCCAAATACCCGGTTGACCTGAAGCTGGTCATTAAGCAGTAAAAGGCGATTCAGGCAGTCGCTGGCTGCCTGAGGGACACCAAATAAAAGAAAAGTGTGGCATACGCCACCGGGTAATACCGGTGGCGCTCTCAGATGGACAGCTCATACATGAAAACCGTAGGCAACCTCGTCGTCCTTGGCAGTATCAATGCCGATCACATTCTCAACCTTGAAACTTTCCCCACGCCGGGCGAAACCGTCACCGGCAATCAGTACCAGGTGGCGTTCGGCGGTAAGGGCGCAAACCAGGCGGTAGCGGCCGGGCGCAGCGGGGCGAATATCGCGTTTATCGCCTGCACGGGCGATGACGATACCGGCGAGCGCGTTCGCAAACAGCTGGCCAGCGACAATATCGATATTGCGCCAGTCAGCGTGGTTGAAGGGGAATCTACCGGCGTGGCGCTGATTTTCGTCAACGCGGAAGGTGAGAATGTCATCGGTATTCATGCGGGAGCCAATGCTGCGTTAACGACAGAACGCGTCGAAGCGCAGCGTGAAATTATCGCCGGAGCGGCAGCCCTGCTGATGCAGCTGGAGTCGCCGGTTGAAAGCGTGCTCGCCGCCGCGAAAATAGCCCAGGAAAATCATACCTCTGTCGTACTGAACCCTGCGCCTGCCCGTGTATTATCAGACGAACTGCTGGCGCTGGTGGATATCATCACCCCGAATGAAACCGAAGCGGAAAAGCTGACGGGGATCCGCGTGGAAACTGATGACGACGCAGCGCGTGCAGCAAAAGCGCTGCACGACAAAGGCATCGGCACCGTGATTATCACCCTCGGTAGCCGCGGCGTGTGGGCAAGCGTCAACGGTGAAGGCCGTCGCGTACCGGGCTTTAAGGTGAAAGCCATCGATACCATCGCCGCTGGAGATACCTTTAACGGTGCGCTGGTGACGGCGCTGCTGGAAGGGAAAGCGATGGATGACGCGATCCGCTTTGCGCATGCCGCCGCCGCGATTGCGGTGACGCGTAAAGGCGCTCAGCCTTCCGTGCCGTGGCGTAAAGAGATCGATGAATTCTTAAGTCAGCAGGGGTAACGCTTGGCCACAATGAAAGATGTCGCCCGTATGGCGGGTGTTTCTACCTCGACTGTTTCCCACGTTATCAATAAAGATCGCTTCGTCAGCGAGGCGATTCGGGAGAAAGTTGACGCTGCAATAAAAGAACTCAACTATGCGCCGTCGGCGCTGGCGCGCAGCCTGAAGCTCAACCAGACGCGCACCATCGGCATGCTGATTACGGCCAGTACCAACCCTTTCTATTCTGAACTGGTGCGCGGCGTGGAGCGCAGCTGCTTTGAGCGCGGCTACAGCCTGGTGCTGTGCAATACCGAAGGGGACGAGCAGCGCATGAACCGCAATCTGGAGACGCTGATGCAAAAACGCGTCGACGGGCTGCTGCTGCTCTGTACCGAAACGCATCAACCTTCGAAAGAGATCATCCAGCGCTACCCTTCTATTCCCACGGTGATGATGGACTGGGCGCCGTTCGACGGTACCAGCGATCTGATCCAGGATAACTCGCTGCTGGGCGGCGATATGGCGACGCAGCATCTGATCGATAAAGGTCATACCCGCATTGCCTGCATTACCGGCCCGCTGGATAAAACCCCGGCGCGCCTGCGGCTGGAAGGCTATCTCTCTGCAATGCAGCGTGCGGGGCTTGCCGTTCCTGATGGTTATCAGATCACCGGCGATTTTGAATTTAATGGCGGATTCGAGGCGATGCAGAAACTGCTGGCACAAGAGATTCGCCCGCAGGCGGTATTTATCGGTAACGACGCGATGGCGTTTGGCGCGTATCAGGCGCTGTATCAGGCCGGATTACGCGTTCCGGAAGATATGGCGATTATTGGTTACGATGATATCGAACTGGCGCGCTACATGACGCCGCCGCTGACGACGATTCATCAGCCTAAGGATGAACTGGGCGAGCTGGCCATCGATGTGTTGATCCACCGCATGGCGCAGCCCACGCTGCAACAGCAACGGCTGCAGCTTACTCCTGTTCTGATGGAACGCGGTTCGGTTTAGCCTTTTCCTTGTGACGCTCTTTAATCAGGTTCTGGCCATCTTTCGGTTTTAACAGCATGAAGACCAGCGCCGACACCACCGTAAGCGCGCCCATGGTGATAAAGGTATAGTGGAACTGCTCCACGGTATTGGTACCGTCAAACCCTTCATAAAACCGCAGGACCGCGGCGCTCACGGCGACCCCGAGGCTGATCGACAGCTGTTGGGTCACCGCCAGTACGCTGTTGCCGCTGCTGGCATTCTCGTCGGTAAGGTCCGCCAGGGTTATCGTATTCATCGACGTGAACTGCGTCGACATCGCCATCCCCAGCACAAACAGCGGCAGGATCAGCATCCAGATGGGTAACGCCGCAGACTGCAGCGAGAACTGCGCAATCATTAATCCAATAAATACCGTTACGCCAACCAGCGTCTTACGATAGCCGAACCAGCGCAGCACCTGCGTAACCGTGGATTTCGCCAGAATCGATCCCATTGCCGTGGGCGCCATCATGCAGCCCGCGATCAGCGCCGGGTAGCCAAAACCGACCTGCAACATCAGCGGCATCAGGAAGGGTACGCAGCCCGTGCCCAGACGTGAGGCAATATTGCCCGCGATCCCGACGGAAAATGTTCGGGTATTAAAAAGGGATAAAGAGATAAGCGGCGTCGGGTGGCGGCGCGCGTGACGTATATAGAGAAGGAACAGCAGAATACCGCTGAGGATGACGGCAAGCGCCAGCCACGTTTCCACGATTTTCTCGCCGAACAGCTCCATCCCGCTGGAGAAGAGCACCAGGCTCAGGCCAAACAGGAAAAAGCCGCCCATATCGAAGCTGCGTCGTGGCGTGGTGAAGTTCGGCATGTATTTGCGGGCGTAAATCAGCCCGGCCACGCCAATCGGAATATTAATCAGGAAAATCCAGTGCCAGCTTGCCCAGGTAACCAGTACCCCGCCGAGTACCGGACCAAGTATCGGACCGACCAGCCCCGGCATGGTCACAAAATTGAGCACCGGAAGCAGTTCGCTGCGCGGATAGGCGCGCAATAACGCCAGGCGAGCGACGGGCATCATCATCGCGCCGCCAATACCCTGCAGCACGCGGAAGATAACCAGCTCCGTCAATGAGGTGGAGAGGGCGCAGGCCAGCGAGCCAAGCGTAAAGAGCGTGACCGCCACCATAAAAACTTTTCGGGTACCGAATCGATCGGCCAGCCAGCCGCTAACCGGAATAAGCATCGCCACCGTCAGGGTGTAACTGATGATGGCAGACTGCATCGCCAGCGGAGAACGGTTAAGGCTCTGTGCTATTGCGGGAAGTGCGGTATTGAGGATAGTGGCATCCAGTGCCTGCATAAAGAACGCCATGGCTGCAATCCACGGCAATCCGGCCATACTGCGCGCTTTTTTCTCTGTCATTTATTTACCTGCTGGTGGGTTGGCGCGGCCAGCAATGCCTGGCACGCACTCAGGGCTCGCTGCCCGTCGCTCTCCTGAATAGCATCGACAATCGCCTGATGCAGATCCAGCTTCACCACCTCATCCTGCGTAATAGAGGTAAAGTAAGTGTGGTACACCGAATGGAATAAAGAAGCAAAAGACGTCAGAAACGGATTCGCGCTCATATTATAGATATGCTCATGCCAGGCCATATCGACCTCGACCCAGCGTTCGCGGTTAAAGTGCTTTTTCAGGAACACCATCTCTTCCATTAAGGTATTGAGCTGCGCTTTTTGTTCTGCGGTGCCGAGCGTGGCGGCAAGCAGGCAGGCCTGCGGTTCAAGACTGCTGCGCATGACCAGAAAGTGGTCGACGACCTGGTTAAAATTATCTTCGGTCATCCACCAGGTGAGTAACTCCTGATCGAGAAAGTTCCAGTTCCCCTGTGGCATAACGCGGGTGCCAATGCGCGGACGTGGTAACACCATCCCTTTCGCCGATAATGTTTTCACCGCTTCGCGAACGGCGGTACGGCTCACGCCAAACCGATCGCCCAGTTCCATCTCGCTGGGCAGGATGCTGCCTGGGGCATATGCACCTGCCAGGATCAGCTGAGCCAGCTTCTCTGCCAGCACGTACGACAGGTTTTTTTGGGCTGCCAGCTGTTGTGCGCTTAATGGCATCGCTTTTATTCCTTAACTATTCTTGCCGCTAATTATGCCACCTCAGGTGTGATTGTGGTTGCAGATACATCAAATAGAACAATTTGTAGCTTGTTCTCACCGCTTTTGGTGAAAAAAAACACGGTCAGAAACTTTTTTCAAATTTCCTCTTGTCACTTCGGAAGAACTCCCTATAATGCGCCTCCACTGACACGGAACAACGGCACGCAAGCCGCCGGGTCAGCAGAGAAAAGCGAAATAATCGCTTGACTCTGAAGCGGGAAAGCGTAATATGCACACCCCGCGCCGCAGCGAAAAACGAAGCGGCACTGCTCTTTAACAATTTATCAGACAATCTGTGTGGGCACTCAAAGTGACATGGATTCTTAACGTCGCAAGACGAAAAATGAATACCAAGTCTCTGAGTGAACATACGTAATTCATTACGAAGTT